>DATEGF010000174.1:0-21675 GCA_035280245.1 Allostellaceae bacterium | reverse complement strand
ATGGCGGCGGCAGAGGTGCCGGCTCGTTGGTGATGGCCACCATCGCGGCGAGCGCAGCGGCGGCCTTGCCGCCGTCGATCGATTTGGCGGCGAGATCGAGACCCTCGCGGTGATTGCGGGCCTGGCCCGCCACCACGAGGGCCGCTCCTGCATTGAGGAGCACGATGTCCCGGATCGGACCTTTCTCGCCCCGCAGGAGCGCCTGCATGCGCGCGGCATTCTCGGCGGGATCGCTGCCGGCGATCGCGGCCCGACGCGCGCGCGCGAGGCCCAAATCCTCTGGCTTCACCTCGAAGCTCGTGACCTTTCCGTCTTTCAGCTCGGCGACCACGCTGGTGCCGGTGGTGGTGAGCTCGTCCATGCCCTCGCCATGGACGACCCAAGCGCGCTCGCTGCCGAGCTTGCCGAGCACCTCCGCGAGCGGCCGGACCCATTCCTGCGCGAAGACGCCGAGTAGCTGACGCTTGGCGCCGGCGGGGTTCGAGAGCGGGCCCAGCAGATTGAAGATCGTGCGGGTGCCGAGCTCGACGCGGGTCGGCATGACGTGCCGGAAGGCGCCGTGATAGCGCGGTGCCATCAGGAAGCCGATCTTCGCTTCTTCGATCGCGCGCTGGACCATGCCGGGGTCCGCGTCGATGTTGACGCCGAGCGCCGCCAGCACGTCCGCGGAGCCGCATTTCGAGGAGAGGTTGCGGTTGCCGTGCTTCGCCACGGGCACGCCGGCGCCCGCGACCACCAGTGCGGTCGCGGTCGAGATGTTGAAGCTGCCGGACGCATCGCCGCCGGTGCCGCAGGTGTCGATCGCATTCGCCGGCGCCTGCACCATCAGCGCCTTCGCGCGCATGGCGCGCGCGGCGCCGGTGATCTCCTCGACAGTCTCGCCGCGCACCCGGAGCGCCATCAGGAAGCCGCCCATCTGCGAGGGCGTGGCATTCCCCGACAGCATGGCGTCGAAGGCGTCGGCGGATTCCGCCTCGCTGAGGCGCTCACCCTGCGCCGCCTTGGCGATCAGGACCTTGAAGCCGGTGGTGTCGATAGTCATGGCGCCCGGCTCATGCGGCGACGGAGGCGTGCTCGGCGAGCTTGATGAAATTCGCGAGCAGCGCGTGGCCGCCTTCGGAGGCGATGCTCTCGGGATGGAACTGCACGCCGTGCACCGGGCGCTCGCGATGCATCATGCCCATGATGATGCCATCCTCGCTCTCGGCGTTGATGCGGAGCGAGGTGGGTAGGCTCTGCCGATCCACCACCAGCGAGTGGTAGCGCGTCGCCTGGAACGGGCCGCGATTGAAGCCCTGGAACACGCCGCTGCCGTCGTGAGTGACGCGGCTGAGCTTGCCGTGCATCGGCACGGGTGTCCGCACGACCTGGCCGCCGAAGGCCTGGCCGATCGCCTGATGGCCGAGGCAGACGCCGAGCACGGGGATGTTCCCGGCGCGGCTCACCAGCTCGAGGCAAATGCCGGCGTGATCGGGATCGCTCGGGCCGGGCGAGATCACGATGCCCTGGGGCCGCATCGCGAGCGCCTCGTCGACGCTCAGCGCATCGTTCCGCCGCACCACTACCTGGGCCCCGAGCTCACCCAGGTAATGCCAGAGGTTGTAGGTGAAGCTGTCGTAGTTATCGATGAGCAGGAACATGGCGGAAATCCCGGCAAGGTGCGGGTTATATCAGGTCGTGTGCGGTGCCGCAAAAGACCCAGCCGGATGCTGAGGTTCGGTGATGAAGAAAGGTAAACCACCAAGGCACGAAGGCATCGAGCGGAGCGTCCAACCAGCGTGCGAGGCGCAGCCGCAAGCGCGATCCCTTGGTGTCTTGGTGCCTTGGTGGTTCAAAACTTCAGCTGCGCCGGCCCCGTTTTGCGCTCTACCGCAACCTGCCAGTCTGCTGTAAGGTTGTGTCATGGATACATATCAGAAGTCGCTCAACATCGGGTCGGTCGCGGAAGCGACGGGGCTCCCGGCCAAGACGATCCGCTATTACGAGAGCATTGGCCTGGTGGAGCCTGCGCGGCGCACCGGCGGGAATTATCGCGTTTACGACGAGCGCGACGTGACGACGCTGCGCTTCATCGAGCGGGCGCGGCGGCTCGGGTTCAGCCTCAAAGAGGTGGCGGAGCTGCTGACGCTCTGGCGCGACCGCGAGCGCGCGAGCGCGGACGTGCGTCGCCTCGCCGAAGCGCAGATCCGCCGGGTCGACGCGCGGCTCTCGGAGCTGCAGGACATGCGTCGCAGCCTGCAGCATCTGATGGACCGTTGCCACGGCGACGGCCGGCCGGATTGTCCGATCCTGGAGGAACTCGCGGGGCGGGGCTGATATGGCTTTGAGGGCAAGGGCAAGATGCGACCCGAAGCTGCACCAATCGAGGGCCGTACCATCACACTGCGGGACTAAACACCAGGTCGCGGAGTGGGTCAGGTTGATTTGGAATTTTCCGACAGCTGCGCAACGAGCTCATCCACGCCACGCTGAATCGCTTCCCACTCCCGGCGCTTCTGCTCAGCCGGATCAGAAGTTTTGTCGGACGCACGCGCGACGGCGATCGAGCTTTCCTTGTGCCGTTCAGCGCCCGTAAACCTGGCCAAAAAGCCGCTCACCGTTAACATTCATGTCTCCCTGGGCTGCGGATTCGGTGACGTGGGGTGCTTAACCAGCGCGCGCAAGTTTTCCCTCTCGTTTAAGTCTCCATAGTGACAAAACAGCAACACCACGGGGATTTGGCGCAAGCGCGGTTAACCTGCCCGCAAATACCCGCATTAATCAGGCAACGGATAGCGCCACCAGCGCAGTAATCGGTATTGTCTCAAACTCAGACAGTACTCGCCGGCGTTACTGCTTCACCGACCCCGCGGTCAGGCCGGCGACGTAGTGCTCCACGAAGAACGAGTAAATGATCGCGACGGGGACCGAGCCCAAGAGCGCGGCTGCCATGAGCTGGCCCCAGTAGAAGACATCGCCGCGGATCAGCTCGGCAATCGCGCCGACCGGCACGGTGCGGACCGAGGTGTCCGTGAGGAACACCAGCGCGTAGAGGAACTCGTTCTGGGCGAGGGTGAAGGCGAAGATGCCGGCCGAAATGAATCCCGGCGTGCAGAGCGGCAGGAAGACGCGGAACATCGTCTGCAGTCGGGTGGCACCATCGATGCGCGCGGCGTCCTCGAGCTCGCGCGGCACGCTCTTGAAATAGCCCATGAGCAGCCAGGCGCAGAACGGGATCAGTAGCGTCGGGTAGGTCAGGATCACCGAGGTGAGCGTGTTGCCGAGGCCCATGCGCTGGATGATGTCGGCCATCGGGATGAAAAGCAGCGGCTGCGGCACCAGATATGTCGCGGCCACCGTGAAGGCGATGAGCGCGCTCCCCGGGAAATTCATCCGAGCGAGCGGATAAGCCAGCATCACGCCGAGGACCAGCGAGATCGCGGTAGAGACCGTCGCCACCAGCAGCGTGTTCCAGGTCCACACCAGGAAATTCGTCTCGCTCAGGAGATCGACGTAGTGCTTGAGCGTGGGGTGATAGACGATCAGCGGCATCACATGCGTGTTGTAGAGTTCCTGGTTCGGCTTCAGCGACGTCACCGCCATCCAGTAGAACGGAAACAGCTCGAAGAGCAGGAAGAAGCCGAGCGGCAGCCAGAGCTGTAGGGCAGAGATGCGCCAGCCGCGCCGCACCACCATCACCGCCTCCTCATGTAGATCGCGAGCGCCACGATCATCAGCGCGAGCGGGGGCACCATGGTGAGCGCGATGGAGGCGCCGAGCCCGAGCTGTCCGCCGCTCATGGCGACGTCGAAGGCATATGTCGCGAAGAGGTGCGTCGCGTTCGCGGGTCCACCGCGGGTCAGCACGTAGATCAGCTGGAAATCGGCGAAGGTGAAGATCAGCGAGAACATCGTCACGATGAAGACCACCGGCTTCAGCAGCGGCAACGTGACGTAGCGGAATCGGTCGAGCACGCCCGCGCCGTCGATGGTCGCGGCCTCGTAGAGATCGGGCGAAATGGTCTGCAGGCCCGCGAGCAGCGTGATCGCGTAGAAGGGGAGGCCGCGCCACGTATTGACCACGATGAGCGAGCCCATGGCGAGATGGGGATTGCCGAGCCAAGAGGGGCCGGGATTGGCGATCCCGGTGTGCACCAGCAGCCAATTCACCACGCTGAATGCGGGATCGAGAATCCACATCCACGCGACCGTCGACAGCACCGTTGGCACGATGAACGGCAGCAGGATCGCCGCGCGCACGAGGTTCTTGAGCCGGAAGGCCTGGTTCATGACCAACGCGAGGCCGAGCCCGCCGACCATCTTCAACAGCGTCGCGGCGCCGGTATAGACGAAGGTGTTCTGCACGACTTGCCAGAACACGGGGTCGTGGAGATCCATCGCGAAGTTGGTGAGCCCGACGAAGGTGCCGGGCCGCGCCACCACTCGGCTCTCGAGGCTGAGCCAGATGCCGAAGGCGAAGGGATAACCGACGAGCGCCGCGAGGAAGACGAGCGGCGGCGTGATCATCAGCCAGCTGAACACGCCCTCCCGCTCGGTCCAGCGCCGGAGCGCCGAGGATTGCTGCCGGCGTGCCGCCGGAAACAGCAGCCGCTCGGTCTCCGCCGACATGCGCGATCAGGCCTTGTAGATCTGCTTCAGCTGCACATTGGCGTCGGCGATCACGTCCTTGGTCGATTTGCCGGTGCAAGCTTTCGCGAACATGTCGACGATCACGTATTTAGCGACGCTCTCGGACGAGGCGCGGCTCACCGGCGCGGGCCAACCCGGCAGGTGCGAGGTCGTGAGCGATTCGCGATAGGGGATGTTGCGCGGCTCCACGTGCCAGAGCGGTGCGTCGTCGAAGGCGTGCAGGAAAGGCGCGTAGTAGCTGTCCGCCGCGGCGTACCAGCCGCCCACCTGCTCCGGCTGCATCAGCCAGCGCAGGAAGTCCTTCGCGGCCTGCTGGTCCGGCGAGTGGGTGAAGACTGAATGGCTCCAGGGCGCCAGGATGTGGAAGCGGCCCTTGGGCCCCTGCGGATTCTGCGACTGGTCCATGTTCTTGCCGATCTCGGGGAAGTCGCGCTTGGCGACCCAGAGGATGCTCTCGGCGTTGTTGGTGCAGGAAATCTGCTCGCTAAGGAACGCCTTGTTGTTGCTCGGATCGGTCCAACCCAGCACGTCCTCCAGCATGGTCTGCTGGAAGAATTTTCGCGCGAAGTCCACCGCGCGCGCCGTCTCGTTGGAATCGATCACCACGGTCTTGCCGTCGGGCTCGACCTCGCGGGCCCCATAGGACCAGAGCAGCGGATAGAGCCAGCCGTGGTTGTCGCCGAAGCCGTGGCCGAGCTCGAAGCCGAAGGGGTGGCCCTTGGCCTTGAGCTTAGTGCCGGCATCGAGGAGCTCGTCCCAGGTGTCCGGGAATTTCTCGAATCCCACCTCCCTGAACCAGTCCGTGCGCCAGTTCATGAGCTGGCCGACGTTGCCGAACGGCACGGCCTTCCACTTGCCGTTGACCACTACGGCTTCCTTGGCGGCGTCGCTCCAGCCGCCGCTCTTCTTGCCGACTTCCTCCGCGATATCGCTGACGTCGACGTAGTTGTTGTCGTAGAGGAAGGGCCAGTTGAAGAAGTTGAGCGTCATGTCCGGACCCGAGCCGGTCTCGGCCACGGTGGTGACGCGCGTCTGCAAGCCGCCGACGCTCACCAGCTCGTATTTGATCGCGACCCCCGTCGCCTTCTCGTAGGCGGGTGCCAGCGTCTTCTGGAAATATTCGTCATAGGTCTTGATGAACGAGTTCTCGTGCATGAGCGTCAGCGTCTTCGACGCGGCCGCGCCTGGGCGCGCGCCGAGCGCCACCGCCGCGGCGCCGAGTGCCGTGGTCTTGAGGAACTGCCGGCGCGAGCGCGCCACGGATTTGCGTGCTGTCTTGGTCATGACGGACCTCCCCATGAACCGCGGATCGCCCGTGGGCACCGCTGGCTGATTATTCGTTTGGCATTCCCCGCAACAAAACCGTGCGGTGTGCGCGGAGCCTGCGGCTTTCCGCGCTTATCCGCAACGAATTTCTCCGTGACTTGCGAGGACCACGCCATGCCCCGCACGATGCGGCGGTGCGCGTCTCCCGCGACCCTCTTCTGGCGGAAACTCGGCGAGCGTATGATACGCGGACACCGGCACGGCACGCCGGCGGACCAAGCGCAGAACCCATTCGGTTTCCAACTCTTTCTCGGGAGGCGATGAATGGCCAAATTCTTAGTCAAAGGAAACTACACGGCCGAGGGCCTCAAGGGCCTGCAGAAGGACAAGGCGTCGGGGCGCCGCGCGGCGGTCGCGACCGCCTGCGAGGCGCTGGGCGGCAAGCTCGATGCGCTCTACGTCTCGCTCGGCGATCATGACGTGGTCGCGATCGTCGACCTGCCGAACACCCAGGCGGTGGTGTCGCTTTCCGTGGCGGCGTCGTCCTCGGGTCTGGTGCGGACCAAGACGACGGCGCTTCTTACCGTCGAGGAAGCGGACCAAGCGCTCGCCAAGAGCGTCAGCTACCGAGCGCCCGGCCGCTAACTCGCCAGTTCTCGAAGGGCGGAGCCGCGCTAGCTCCGCGCGAACTTCACCGCCTCCTCGGCGGCGCGGATGAGCGCGCGGCTCTTGTCGAGGATCTCCTGGTATTCGGTGGCGGGGTCACTGTCGGCGACCACGCCGACGCCCGCCTGCACGATCATCTTGCCGTCCTTGACGATCGCCGTGCGCAGCACGATGCAAGTGTCCATGCTGCCGTCGCCCGCGAAGTAGCCGGCGGCGCCGCCGTAGAGGTTGCGCCGCTCGCTCTCGAGCTCGTCGATGATCTCCATGGCGCGTACCTTGGGCGCACCCGAGAGCGTGCCGGCGGGAAAGCCCGCAATGAGCGCGTCGAGGGCGCTGTATTTGGGATCGAGCTTTCCCTCGACATGGCTGCAGATGTGCATGACGTGGCTGTAGCGCTCGATCATGAATTGGTCGGTGACCTTCACGGTGCCGATCTTGGCGACGCGGCCCACGTCGTTCCGCGCGAGGTCGAGCAGCATCAGGTGTTCCGCGCGCTCCTTGGGGTCGGCGAGAAGCTCCTCCGCAAGCCGCTTGTCCTCCTCGGCGTCCGCACCGCGCCGGCGCGTGCCCGCGAGCGGCCGGATGGTGACGACACCGTCGCGCGCGCGCACGAGGATTTCCGGGCTCGAGCCCACCACCGAGAAGCCTCCGTAGTCGAGGAAGAACAGGAAGGGCGAGGGATTGAGCCGGCGAAGCGCACGGTAGAGCGCGAAGGGGGGCAGCTTGAACGGCACCTCGAAGCGCATTGATGGCACGACCTGGAAGATCTCGCCCGCGCGGATGTATTCCTTCGCGGTCTCGACCATGCGCATGGCATCGTCGCGCGTCATGTTGCCCTTGGGCACGGGCAGCTCCGCGACGGTCCCACCGGCCTCGCGCCGATAGGGCAGGCTGCGCTCGAAGTCCGTCATCGCCTCCGCGAGGCGCTCGCGCGCGAGGTCGTAAGCCGCGCGAGCGGCGATCTCGGGATTGGGCCAGACCGGCGTCACCAGGGTCACGCGGTCCTGCAGAGTGTCGAAGATACAGACGACGGTGGGCCGGAGGAACATGCCGTCGGGGATGCCGAGCGTGTCCGGATTCTTGTCCGGGAGGCGCTCCATCAGCCCCACCATGTTGTAGCCCATGTAGCCGAAGAGCCCGCTCGCCATCGGTGGCAGTGGCGCCGGCGTCTCGACCCGGCATTCCGCGATCAGGTCCGTGAGCGATGCGAGCGCCGACTTTGCCTCGCGCTCAAAGGCTTCGGCGTCCGAGCGCGCGCGCCGATTGAGCTCGGCGATATTGTTGCGACAGCGCCAGATCAAGTCGGGCTTCAGCCCGATGATCGAATAGCGCCCGCGCACCGAGCCGCCCTCGACGGACTCCAGCAGGAAACTCATCGGCCGTCCGTCCGCGAGCTTCAACATCACCGAGACCGGCGTCTCGAGGTCTGCGACCAGGCTGGTCCACACCAGCACCGGCCGCCGCGCATCGTAAGCGCGGGCGAAAGTGTCGAGGTCGGGGGAGGCTTGCATGAAAAAAGAACGTTTCAGCGTGGAGGGCGTGGACTCTGCACTGAGGACGCAGAGAGAAATGAAAAGAGAAGCTCACCACAGAGACAGTGAGGCGGTGAGGAGCAGAGGTAGGCGTTGCGCGCCCGAAACGGTTTGATCCTCACTGCCTCACTGTCTCTGTGGTGAGCTTGCTCAGAACACTTTGTCGAGCTTCGACTGGTCGATGTCGACGGGGAAGTAGCGGCGGAGTGCGGTAGCGTATTCGGTGACGAGATCGCGCTGGATTTGTTGCCTGATCTGAGCCGAAAGGGCGTCGAGCTTGGCCTTGTCGGCGGCGGGATCGGCGGCGATCACCTCGGTGAGCTCCGCGATGTAGACACCGTCCTGCGACGGACCTTGCACCGCCTGGTGCGGCTTTGCGCGGAAGAGCGCCGTGACCACCTGCGGCGGCAGGTCGCCGGGCGCGACGCCGCGCTCGATCGGGGCGGTGGTGGTCAGCTTCAGTTTGCGTGCCGCCGCCACGTCCTTGAGGGCCTTGCCGCCATTCACGTCATCGACGATCTCCTTGGCGGTCTTGGTGACGCGGTCGATGCGCTGCTGCTGCTGCCAGGCCTTCAGCACCTGATCGTGCACCTCGGCGAGCGGGCGCACCTCCGAAGGTGTCACCTTGTCGACGCGCACCACGAAGAAGCCACCGTCCTGCATCTCCGCGACGTTGCTCACCTGGCCCTCCTTGGTGTCGAAGGCCGTGCGGAGGATTTCGGGCGAGGGCAGCCCGACCGTGCTGCCGGAGGCAGTGTGACCGGTCTGATCGACGGTCGGCTTCGTGACCTCGAGTTGCAGGTCCGCCGCGACCTTGTCGAGGTCGTCGCCGCGCGCGAGCGCGTCGTCGACCTTGTTCATGAGCTTGCCGACCTGGGAGTCCGCGGCCTCGTGTGCGAGCTCCGCCTGCAGCTTCGGCTTCGCTTCCTCGAAGCTCTGGGTCTTCGCGGCCTGGATGTCCGTGACGCGCAGGATATGCCAGCCGAAGCTGGTCTTGACGGGATCGCTGACGGCGCCCTTCGCGAGCGCGAAGGCGGCGTCGGCGAGCTTCGGCTCGTCGAGCTCCTCCTTGGAGACGAGGCCGAGGTCGATCGGGCCGGAGGCCATCTTGGCGACGTCCTTCGCCACGGTCGCGAAGGCCTGGCCGCCCTTGAGCGCGGTTTCCACCTGGTCGGCGGCCGCCTGGTCCTGCACCAGTATCTGCTCGACGTGCCGGCGGTCGGGCTGCTCGAAATCGGCGAGGCGTTTCTGGTATTCGTCGATGAGCTCGTCGTCGGAGATCTCGATGGTCTTGGCGAGATTGTCGAGCGTGAGGTAGGCGACCTCGAAGCTCCGAAGCTCGGGCGCGCGGAAGCCCTCGGCGTGCGTATCGTGGAAATCGGCCAGATCCTTCTCGCTGGGCTCGCCGACATCGGTCGCGGAGGCAAAGGGGATCATCACGGTGTCCGCCACGCGCTTCTCCGCGAGGATGCGGAAGAAGGCATCGACCAGCGGCTTCGGCGCGATGGCACCTCCGCCCACGGACTCATTGAGCGCACCGCGCACGAGATCGTTGCGCACGCTCGCCTCGTACTGCGCATCCGTCATTCGGTTGTTGCCGAGGAGATCCCGATACCGCGCGGGGTCGAATTGCCCGCTGGAGTTATGGAAGGCGGGATTGTTCTGGATGATAGTGCGGATGGCGTCCGAGCCGACCGCGAGCTTCAGCCGGCCGATCTCCTGGCTGACCAGGGCGTCGTCGATGATCTGATCGAGCTCGTCGTTGACCAGGCCGAGCTGCTTCGCCTGCTCGATCTCGAAGCTCGGGCCGTAGGCCGGGTTCTGCCGCAGGCTCTGGACCTGATTGCGCACGGCGGCCGAGAGCTGGTCGGCCTGAATCTTGGCACTGCCGACGGTTGCGACCGTGGCGTCGACGCTGCGGTCGTTGAGCCAGCTCCCGATGCCCCAGAATCCGAAAGCGACGATCAGGATCGCGAACAGGACCTTGACGACGAGAGAACCAGCACGGGAGCGGATGGCTTGCAGCATGAAACGGGGCTTTCTTGAGTGCGGCGGATGATAGTGAGCGACGCCCCCGCTTAGCAACTTAAGAAAAATCGAGGAAAACCGCGGGTCAGACCTCGTGTCAGGGTCGGTCAGGCGGGGCTTTCGGCCACTGGCGGCGGGACGCCGGTCCATGCTAGAGCGGGCGCCCGAATGGAGGCGGCACCCTTGCGTAAGCTGGTCGCGGGCAACTGGAAGATGAACGGGCTCAAGGCCGATGGCCTCGCGCTCGCGCGCGCGCTGGTGGCGCGGGCGGCGGCGGGCGATCCACCCGATTGCACGCTCGCGGTTTGCCCGCCGGCGACGCTGCTGATCCCCATCGGCGACACGCTCCGCGGCAGCGGCATTGCGCTCGGTGCGCAGGACTGCGACGCGGAACCGAAGGGCGCCCACACCGGCGACATCAGCGCGGCCATGCTCAAGGATGCCGGCTGCATCTACGTGATCGTCGGCCACTCCGAGCGGCGCGCCGACCATGGCGAGGCCGATGCCGTCGTGCGGGCGAAGGCGAGCGCCGCGCATGCCGCGGGCCTGTTGCCGATCCTCTGCGTCGGCGAGACGCTCACCGAGCGCGATGCGGGCGAGACGCTCGCGGTGGTCAAGCGTCAGATCGAGGCCTCAGTGCCCGAGGGCCTGAAGGCCGGACAGATCGTGATCGCCTACGAGCCGGTCTGGGCGATCGGCACCGGCCGCACCGCGACCGCGGTGCAGGTGGCCGAGGTGCACGCGCATCTCCGCTCGCTGCTGAGGGTGCGCGTCAAGGATGCCGCCGAGGTGCCGATCCTCTACGGCGGCTCGGTCAAGCCCGGAAACGCCCTCGAGCTCCTCTCGGTCGCCAATGTCGACGGCGCGCTCGTGGGCGGCGCCAGCCTCGATGCTGCCGATTTCTGGGCTATAGCCCAGGCATGCCCTTAGCCAGAAACCAGAAAATCAGAGACCAGAAGTCAGATGACAACCATGGGCAGACCGACTACACCTCCGGCCGGAATTCTGGCTTCTGACTTCTGATTTCTGGCCCCTGACAGATGCAAACCATCCTCCTCGTCATCCATTTGATGCTCGCCTTGGCGCTCATCGGCGCCGTGCTCTTGCAGAAGAGCGAGGGCGGGGCGCTTGGCATTGGCGGCGGCGGGGGCATGTCCGGATTCATGACGGGGCGCTCGACGGCGAACCTCCTGACCCGGACCACGGCGATCCTGGCCGGCGCGTTCTTCGCCACCAGCATCGTGCTGGTGATCCTGGCCGCGCACCGCAACGAGGCGAGCTCGGTGATCGAGCAGAGCGCGCCGGCCAGCACGGCACCCGCGACGCCGGCGCCCGCAGCACCGAGTGCACCCGGCGCGCCCCAGGCGCCGGCCTCGACACCCGGTGCGCCGCAACCGCCCTCGGCGCCTGGCACGCCGCAGCCGCCCGCGCAGCAGTAGAGCGCGTCCGACTTCGCGCGACTCCACGGAATCGCTGAGCGAAATCACCTGACCGAGCGCCGGCCGTCGCGCGGCGCGCACGAGCGATCACATCGGGCGGAGAGCCGAAGCCGCAGAATCCCGCGATTGCCGCAGTGCGGCACCCCGCGTGCGCGCGCACAGTTGTCTCGGGACCCCGGTCTCCCTTAAACTGGAGTTCCATGACGCGGTACATCTTCATTACCGGCGGCGTGGTTTCCTCACTCGGCAAGGGTCTCTCGGCGGCGGCGCTGGGCGCGCTCCTGCAGGCGCGCGGATTCCGCGTGCGGCTCCGGAAATTCGACCCCTATCTCAACGTCGACCCCGGGACCATGAGTCCCTACCAGCACGGTGAGGTCTACGTGACCGACGACGGCGCCGAGACCGACCTCGATCTCGGCCATTACGAGCGCTACACCGGCGTGGCCACTCGCCGGAGCGACAGCGTCACGACAGGCCGCATCTACTCGACCGTGATCGCGCGCGAGCGCAGGGGCGAATACCTCGGCGCCACCGTGCAAGTGATCCCGCACGTCACCGACGCGATCAAGGAATTCATCCAGGCCGATCTCGATGGCGAGGATTTCGTCCTCTGCGAGATCGGCGGCACCGTCGGCGACATCGAGAGCCTGCCGTTCCTGGAGGCGATCCGGCAGATCGGGAACGAACTCGGGCGCGAGCGCGTCATGTATGTGCACCTGACGCTGGTGCCGTGGATCCCGTCGGCCGGCGAGCTCAAGACCAAGCCGACGCAGCACTCGGTCAAGGAGCTACTCGGCCTTGGCATCCAGCCGGACATCTTGCTCTGCCGCTGCGACCGGCCGATCCCAGAGGGTGCCCGCAAGAAGATCGCGCTCTTCTGCAATCTCAGGGAATCCCGCGTCATCCCCGCGCTCGATGTCGACACCATCTACGACGTGCCGAACGCCTATCACGCCGAGGGCTTCGACCGCGAGGTGTGCGCGCATTTCGGCATCGAGGCGCCGGAGCCGCGGCTCGGGCAGTGGCAGACTATCGTCTCGCGCATCCGCAAGCCCGAGGGCGAGGTCAACATCGCCATCGTCGGCAAATACACGCACTTGAAGGACAGCTACAAGTCGCTGGCGGAGGCGCTCTCGCATGGCGGCATCGCCAACAACATGCGGGTCAACCTCAACTGGATCGATTCCGAGGTGTTCGAGCGCGAGGACACGGTCCAGCACCTCGAGGGCGTGCACGGCATCCTCGTGCCCGGCGGCTTCGGCGAGCGGGGTGCGGAAGGCAAGATCCAGGCGGCGCGCTTCGCGCGCGAGCGGCAGGTGCCGTATTTCGGCATCTGCTTCGGCATGCAGATGGCGGTGATCGAGGCCGCGCGGAACCTCGCGGACTTGCCCGGCGCGAGCTCGACCGAGTTCGGGCCCTGCCAGGACCCCGTGGTCGGTCTCATGACCGAATGGATGCGCGGCAACGTGCTCGAGAAGCGCAAGGCGAATGGCGACATGGGCGGCACCATGCGGCTCGGCGCTTACGAGGCGATCCTCGCCGAGGGGAGCCGCATCTCCGAGATCTATGCCTCCCGGCGGATCAGCGAGCGGCATCGGCATCGCTACGAGGTGAACGTCAACTACAAGGATCGGCTCGAGGCCGTGGGGTTGCGCTTCGCGGGCATGTCGCCCGACGGCGAGCTGCCGGAGACCGTGGAGATCCCCGAGCATCCCTGGTTCGTAGGCGTGCAATATCATCCCGAGCTCAAGTCGAAGCCTTTCGAGCCGCACCCGCTTTTCGCCGACTTCATCCGCGCCGCGCTCGACCAGAGCCGGCTGGTGTAGCGCCACCCTGGCTCACAGGATGTCCCATAACGCCCCTCGCCCGCGAGAGTGGGAGAGGGAGGGGCCCGTTGCGAAGCAACGGGAGGGTGAGGGTGGTCGCGCTCGGCGTTTTGACCCTCACCCTCCCGCCGCTTGCGCGGCGGGCCCCTCCCTCTCCCGTCGATAACGGGAGAGGGGCTTGTCTCCGCCCTCGTTACGAATCCTTGGCCAGCGCGGCATTCTGCAGCTCGCGCTGGCGATCCTGTTCCTCTCCTTCACGCCGATCCTGTTTCGCTGGTCGGAGCTCGGGCCGACTGCGAGTGCCTTCTATCGCGCATTCCTGACTATTCCCGTCTTCTGGATCTGGGCGGTGGTCGAGGGCCGGCGCTACGCGCAGACCGAGCTCGAGCGGACGCGCTTCAGGCGCTCGGACCTCTGGCTGATGATCTTCGCGGGCGCGGTGTTCGCGGCGAACATCTCGGCTTATGCATGGGCCGTGCACTTGACCTCGGTCGCGAATGCGAGCCTGCTCAGCAATCTCGCGCCGATCTTCGTGGCGCTCGCGAGCTTCCTGCTGTTCGGGGAGCGCGTGAGCCGCGGCTTCATCGCGGCCATGACCACGGCGATCGTCGGCGTGACGATTCTCGTGAGCGACAAGCTCGCGCTCGGCCGCAGCGAGCTCGTGGGCGACGCCATGGGGGTCTTCTCGTCGCTCGCCTTCGCGTTCTACTTGATGGCGGTGGGCCGCCTGCGTCTGCGCCAGCGATCGTCGACCGTCATGGCGTCAGGCGTGGTCGTGACCGCGCTCACGCTGCTCGCGCTCGCGGTCGGCACGGGCGAGAGCCTGTGGCCGAAGACGATCTACGGTTGGGTGGATCTGCTGGCGCTTGCGCTGGTCTCGCACGCGCTCGGCCAAGGGTTGCTCGCGGTGGCACTGGCGCATGTGAGCGCCACCTTCTCGGCGGTCAGCCTCTTGACCCTGCCGGTGACGGCGGCGCTCTACGGATGGCTCTTCTTCAGCGAGCCGCTCTCGCTCAATCAGGCGATCGGCGCGCCGATCGTGCTCGCGAGCATTCTGGCGGCGCGGCTCGCGATGGTCTCTAGCGCTCGATGACGGTGGTGCGGGCGCTGTAGCGCAGGCCCATGGCGCGGCCGCGCTCGTGCAGCGAGGTCATCCACTCGTGCGCCGCGGCGGCTTTGGCCTCACCCGGCGGCCGCCGCGTCTGTTGAGTACGGACGCGCAGCAGCAAGCCACGGAGATCCTCCGCCTCGACGCGGTCACGGCTCATAACGGCGCGGACCATCGGTTCGGCGAGCACGTCATCGAGCGTGGGCTCGGACTCAAGCGCGTCGTCGGGGTCTCGCATGAGGGCCTCCTGGAGCTGAGCAGTCTCTCTAACGCTCTATTTAGTGGCCTCTCCGTCGTAGGCGTGTGAACCCGATCACATACCCGTCGATTTTGTTGGAGTTCGGTAAGGTCGACCCGGCCGCGTCTCCACATTTTGTAAACGCGCAATCACGCCGCGCAGGAGGGCCTGCAGATCGTCCGGATCCACGCGATCCCGCCGCATCACCGATTGAATCACGGGATCTGCGAGCATTTCCCTGAGCGTCGGCTCGCCCGTAAGCCATCGACGCATGAGAGCCTCCACACAACTACAAAACACAAACACCGCGTCCTGGTGTGACGGAGGTTACTCAGTGAACCGTGGCCGGAGTGTGACGCGGGGCACCGATCTTGCCCGAGTCCATGTTTTTGCCACGCGTCACTCGAGGCTGGTCCTGCGCCTGACTTCCCTGTAATCAGGGTCACATGACCGCCACCCGCACCGTCCACGTCGGCAATCTCGCGATCGGCAACGACAAGCCCCTGGCGCTGATCGCGGGCCCTTGCGCGCTCGAGAGCCGCGCGCACGCGCTCGAGATGAGCCACGCACTGGTGGAGCTCACGGGCCGGCTCGGCATCGGCCTCATCTACAAAACCTCCTTCGACAAGGCGAACCGCACCTCGATCGACGGCGCGCGCGGCATGGGTCTCGAGGCGAGCCTGCCGATCCTGGCGGAGATCCGAGAGCGTCTGGGCTGCCCGGTGCTGACCGACGTGCACGAGCCCGACCAATGCGCGCCCGTCGCGGAGGCCGTCGACGTGTTGCAGATCCCAGCCTTTCTCTGTCGTCAGACGGATTTGCTGGTGGCCGCGGCGAAGACTGGGCGCGCCATCAACATCAAGAAGGGCCAGTTCCTCGCGCCCTGGGACATGACCAATGTGGCGCGCAAGGTGGCGGACGCCGGCAACACCAACATCCTGCTCTGCGAGCGCGGTGTCAGTTTTGGTTACAACACGCTGGTCAACGACATGCGCGCGCTGCCGATCCTCGCGGAGACCGGCTATCCCGTGGTGTTCGACGCGACGCACTCGGTGCAGCAGCCCGGCGGCAAGGGCACTTCGACCGGCGGTCAGCGCGAGTTCGTGCCGGTGCTGGCCCGCGCGGCCGTGTCCGTTGGTGTCGCTGCCGTCTTCATGGAGACACACCAAGACCCCGACAAGGCGCCCTCCGACGGCCCCAACATGGTGAAGCTGAGGGAGCTGCCGGCGCTGCTCGAGACGTTGATGGAGTTCGACCGGCTCGCGAAAGCGCGGCCAGTTTCACCAGAGCAGGCATAGAGAAAGAAAATGACAGCCATTATCGACATGATCGGCCGCGAGATCCTCGACAGCCGCGGCAATCCGACCGTGGAGGTCGATGTGGTTCTGGAGACCGGCACGCTCGGCCGCGCCGCCGTGCCGTCGGGTGCGTCGACGGGCGCCCACGAGGCGGTGGAGTTGCGCGACGGCGACGCCAAGCGCTTCGGCGGCAAAGGTGTCAGGCGCGCCATCGACGCGGTCAACGGCGAGATCTTCGATGCGCTCTCGGGCTTCGACGTCGAGGATCAGCTCGGCATCGATCGCGCGCTGATCTCGCTCGACGGCACGCCCAACAAGAGCCGGCTCGGCGCGAATGCGATCCTCGGGGTGTCGCTCGCGGCGGCGAAGGCCGCGGCGGTCGAGGCGGGTCAACCGCTCTATCGCCACATCGGCGGCGTCTTCGCGCGTTCGCTGCCGGTGCCGCTCATGAACATCGTCAACGGCGGCGCCCATGCCGACAATCCGATCGACTTCCAGGAGTTCATGATCCTGCCGGTCTCGGCGCCCACAGTGGCGGAGGCCGTCCGCATCGGCTCGGAGGTGTTCCACGCGCTCCGCAAGCAACTCAAGGATGCCGGCCACAACACCAATGTCGGCGACGAGGGCGGCTTCGCGCCGAACCTCGCCTCCGCGGACGCCGCGCTCGGTTTCGTCGCCAAGGCGATCGAGGCCGCGGGCTACAAGCCCGGCGAGGACGTGGCGCTCGGCCTCGACGTCGCCGCGACCGAGCTCTTCGAGAAAGGCAAGTACGTGCTGGAGGGCGAGGGCAAGACCCTCGACGCCGGCGGTCTCACCAAGATCTACGAGGACCTCGTGCGCCGCTATCCCATCGTCTCGATCGAGGACGGCATGGCCGAGGACGACGTCGAGGGCTGGGCGCACCTGACGCGCACGCTCGGCGGCAAGATCCAGCTGGTCGGCGACGACAACTTCGTCACCAACCCGAAGCGCCTCGCCGACGGCATTGCCAGGGGCATCGCCAACGCGATCCTGGTGAAGGTGAACCAGATCGGCACGCTCTCGGAGACCCTGGAGACCGTGGAGATAGCCCAGCGCGCGAGCTACGGCGTCGTGATGTCGCATCGCTCCGGCGAGACCGAGGACGCCACCATCGCCGACATCGCCGTCGCCACCAACTGCGGCCAGATCAAGACCGGCTCGCTGGCGCGCTCCGACCGCACGGCCAAGTACAACCAGCTCATTCGCATCGAGGAGCAGCTGGGTGGTTCCGCGCGCTACGCGGGGCGCGCGGCGCTCAAGCGGCGCGCATAAAGCGCCGCCACTCGACGTCGCGCATCGAGGTTTCGCTCTCTCGCTGAGTTGACGCGCTCGCGGACTCACCTCGGCTCCGTTCCTGACTGTGTGCGTTACCGCTCAGCGAAATCGTCGCTCAGCGCTCGCTGTGCGTGACTTGCCACAGACACACCACCGCATTGCGACCACACGGCTGGCGGGAGACCGTGACGGCGGAACCCGCCTCACCCGATCCCGCGCCGGCGGACACGTCGTCGAGCGAGGAACGCGACGACGCGCCGTCCACTCCGACTTAGGCATTCGCTGAGCGACCATCCGGACGTAAGCGAACGCCCGCCTCGGGGCGGAACGCCACGCCCTCTCTCGCGGGACCGGCCCCGGATGAGCACCATCTCGTCGGCGGCGCCAGGGTGCCGCCGATTGAGATGGGGTAGAGTAGGGGTCGGACGCGATCATGACCCCCGAGGACGCCATCCCGGCTGCGCTGCGCCAGGCCGGTCATCCCGCTCAGTCGGGACAGCACCTGCGCGGCGCTCTCCTCGTGAGCGCCGCGGCGCTGCTTTGGAGCACGGGTGGCCTCATCGTCCGCTCGCTCTCGTTGGCGGACGCCTGGACCATAGTGTTCTGGCGCGGCATCGCCGCGGGCGCGTTCCT
This sequence comes from Allostellaceae bacterium, assembly GCA_035280245.1. Lineage (GTDB taxonomy): Bacteria > Pseudomonadota > Alphaproteobacteria > ATCC43930 > CGMCC-115725 > DASZHJ01. Next base: position 3,717 of record DATEGF010000174.1, on the reverse strand, counting down.
GCTCACATTTATCGTCGTGCGAGAGCGCCGCAACGTCGCCCGGGCGTTCCTCAGGATCGGCTGGCCCGGGATCGTCGTCGCGCTCTGCTATGCAAGCGGGTCGATCTCGCTGGTGATGGCGTTCCGGCTGACCTCCGTCGCCGATACGCTCGTCATCATGAGCAGCGCGCTCTTGTTGGCGGCGGTACTGGGTTGGGCGATCCTCCGCGAGCGGGTCGCGACCGCGAGCTGGCTCGCGATGCTCGCTTGCGTCGCCGGCATCGGCTTCATGGTCTCGGACTCGTACGCGTCCGGCTCGATCCTGGGCGACATGATCGCGGGCGTGATCGCGCTTGCTCAGGCAATCGCGGGCGTGACTCTGCGACGCCACCGCGCCGTGCAGATGGCGCCTGCCATGTGCGCGGCGACGCTGCTCACGTCCCTGGTGGCGGCGCCCTTCGCGACGCCGGTCGCGGTCACGGCGGGAGACATGACGCTCCTCGCGCTCTTCGGAGCGGGTCAGCTGGGTCTGGGCTTCGCCTTGTTCTCGTTCGGCGCGCCGCTCATTCCGGTGGCCGAGGCCGCGCTCCTCAGCGTGCTCGAGCCGATCTTCGGCCCGTTCTGGGTCTGGTTGGTGCTTGGCGAGCGGCCGAGCCGCGGCGCCATCTTGGGCGGCCTCATCGTGCTGGCGGCGCTCGCGGTCCACATCCGCGCTGCCGCCCGCAGGCGCTCGTGAGTCGTTTGACAGGTGCTGGGGGGCGTCGCTAGGGTGCGCCCATGCTCTCGACCCGCTTCACCACACGCGCGCAATGGCAACGTCGGTTTTCCGGCGGCGGCCCCGCGTGTGCGGAACGGGTCGGCGCGTTGGCGATGCATCGCTCACTTCGCTAGCGTCCCGAGCACCTGAACACAGGCCCCGCCGATGAGCGCGTCGGCGGGGCCTTTTCGTTTGCCGGCGCGTGGCCCTAACCTGAAGCCAGGAGTACCTCGATGGACCTCAGCCTCTATCTCGCCTTCGTGCTGGCAACCAGCGTCCTGATCCTGATCCCGGGACCCAACGTGTCGCTGATTGTCGCCAACAGCGTCGCCTACGGCACGCGCTACGGCCTGCTCACGGTCGCCGGCACGAGCTCGGCCGTGCTGGTGCAGGTGATCATCACCGCGCTCGGCATGACCGCGGTGCTGGGCACGCTCGCCTATTGGTTCGAATGGATCCGGTGGATCGGCGTCGCCTATCTCGTCTATATCGGCATCAAGCAGTGGCTCTCGGAGCCGATCGACCTCACGCGGACGAGGCCACAGCCGAAATCGACGCGCGTGATCTACCTGCGCGGGCTCCTGGTGTCGCTCTCCAATCCCAAGACGCTGCTGTTCTTCGGCGCGTTCTTCCCGCAGTTCATCAACATGGATCGCGACCCCGACGCGCAGGTCCTGCTCCTGTGCGCGACGTTCTTTGTGATCAGCACCCTCCTCGACGGCGCCTGGGCGCTGCTCGCCGGGCATGTCCGATGGTTCCTGAGCCGGCGCGGTCGGCTGCGGAACCGGCTCTCGGGCGGATTGCTGATCGGGGCGGGTGTGGGGCTCGCGCTCGCGCGCCGGACCTAGATTCCTCATGCTGCAGTGCGAGTCGCGGGGGTTGACGGCGCGACTCGCGCGTGATTCTCTGCGCGCCCATGCGAGTCGTGCACGAGCTGCGCCGGCGTGGGCGTGCGATCACGGGGCCGGTGCTGGGCATCAGCCTGGTCTGCTATTTCGCCTACCATCTGTTCGTGGGCGATCGCGGCCTGCTCGCATGGATGGAGCTGACCCAGGAGCTGCGTGACGCCAAGGCGACGCAGGTGGCGCTCGGCGCCGAGCGCGAGACCCTCGAGCGCCGGGTCGGGCTCCTGCAGCCCGAGCATCTCGACCCCGACATGCTCGACGAGCGTGCGCGGGCGACGCTCAATCTGGTCGGACCCAACGAGGTCGTGATTCCCCTCACAACCGGCTCCTCGAACTGACGAGACCACGGGCGCGGCCACGCCGGCGTGTCGCCCGCAGACCGTGCGTGCGCCGGACGCGGGGCAACAGGGCCACACCCCGAGTCTCAATATGCCGATTCAGATCAGTTAACTCAAATCGAGTTAATTGTCATTTTGCTTTGCAAAACAAGAATTTGACAAGGATTGGGGATTGCAATCACGGGATCGGCGGGCCATGTTAACGCCGAGCGTCGCCGGCGGGGCGGCGCCATCCCCGGGAGGCTCCCTGATGGCCCTAGCGAAGCGCAAGGTTCGACCGCTGAAGCCTGAGGAGCCCGCGGTCGAGCCGGAGCGTTTGCTCAAATTCTACCGCGACATGCTGCTGATCCGGCGCTTCGAGGAGAAGGCCGGGCAGATGTACGGCATGGGCCTGATCGGCGGCTTCTGCCACCTCTACATCGGCCAGGAGGCCGTGGTGGTGGGCGTGCAGGCGGCGGTCGAGCCCGGCGACACCATCATCACCTCCTATCGCGACCATGGTCACATGCTTGCGACCGGGATGGACCCCAAGGGGGTGATGGCCGAGCTCACCGGACGCCGCGGCGGCTATTCCAAGGGCAAGGGCGGCTCGATGCACATGTTCAGCCGCGAGCAGAATTTCTTCGGCGGCCACGGGATCGTCGGCGCCCAGGTGCCGATCGGCGTCGGCCTCGGCTTCGCGCACCACTACCGCGGCAACAACCTGGTCTCCATCACCTATCTCGGCGACGGTGCCGTAAACCAGGGCCAGGTCTACGAGAGCTTCAACATGGCAGCGCTCTGGAAGCTGCCGGTGGTGTTCATCATCGAGAACAACCGGTACGGCATGGGCACGTCGGTGACGCGCAGCTCCGCTTCCCACGACCTCTATGGCCGTGGCGCGCCCTTCGGCATTCCCGGCCATCAGGTCGACGGCATGAGTGTGCTCGCGGTGAGCCAGGCGGCAGCGGAGGCGCTGGAAAACGCCCGCTCCGGCAAGGGCCCCTACATCCTGGAGATGCTGACCTATCGCTACCGCGGCCACTCCATGTCGGATCCGGCGAAATACCGGAGCCGGGACGAGGTGCAGCGCATGCGCTCGGAGCACGATCCGATCGACCAGGTGCGCAAGCGCATCCTCGACGGCAACATTGCCGACGAGAACAAGCTCAAAGAGATCGACAAGGAGGTCAAAGACCTCGTCACCGCCGCGGCGGACTTCGCGCAGGAGAGCCCCGAGCCCGACCCGTCGGAGCTCTGGACGGACGTGCTGGCGGAAGCCTGAAGAACACAGCGCCGCGCCGCGGCATCACAAGCTCTCCGAAGGGGACCCATGGCCATCGACGTATTGATGCCGGCGCTGTCACCCACCATGACCGAGGGCAAGATCGCGAAGTGGCATAAGAAAGTGGGCGATGCCGTGAAGCCCGGCGACGTGCTCGCGGAGATCGAGACCGACAAGGCGACCATGGAGGTCGAGGCGGTCGACGAGGGCGTGCTCGCGAAGATCGTCGTGCCCGAGGGCACCGAGCACGTCGCGGTGAACGCACCGATCGCCGTGCTCACGGCGGACGGCGAGAGCGTCTCGGCGTCGCCGCCGCCCCCGACCGTTCGTCCCGCGGCACCGCAACCCGCGCCAGCTCCGCCCGCGGCGAAACCCGCGCCGGTGCCGGCGGCTCCCGCGGCGCCCGCACCCAAGGTTCCCGATGTCGAGCCGGAATGGACCGGGCAGACCGTGACGCTTACCGTGCGCGAGGCG
>DATEGF010000173.1:0-6260 GCA_035280245.1 Allostellaceae bacterium | reverse complement strand
CTTAGGTACCGCGCGCGCCGCGATGGAGAAAGGCGCGGCGTTGCCGCGCTGGCGCGTCGCCGTGCCCGTGCCCGCGGCCGCGAAGGTCTCGGCGAGCGCCGGCACGTGCACCACGCCGAGCACGGGGCGATCGCCCTCGATAAGCGCGATGTTGACCGTGAACTCGCCGTTCCGGCGCAGGAACTCCTTGGTGCCGTCGAGCGGATCGACCAGCCAGAAGCGCGGCGGCGGCGCGCTCGGTAGGCCCTCGCGCTCGGCGGTCTCCTCGGCGATCATGGGGATGTCCGGCGCCGCCGCGCGCAGGATTTCAGCGATGATCGCCTCGGCCCGCTCGTCGGCGACGGTCACCGGAGAGTCGTCGGCCTTGCGGCGCACGTCGGGCGCGTCGACGGCGTTATAGACCTCGAGGATGGCAACGCCCGCGCGCCGGGCTGCTTGCCCCGCGACATCGAGAAGCGAGCGAAGGTCGTTGGCGCTCATGCGGAGATCTTCATGCAAAGCCGATGATATGGCGGGACCCGCGCGCGGGCTAAGATAGGGGTGTCCGCGAGATGCACAACCTTCTTTTCGGAAACCCTGCATGTGTGGACGATATCTGTTGAAGGCACCGGCCGATGCTCTGCGGCGCGCCTTCGGCTTCGTCGAGCAGCCGAACTTGATGCCGCGTTACAACATCGCGCCGACCCAGGACGCGCCGGTAATCCGCGAGCGGCGCGAGCCCAAGGGCGAGCGCACGCTGCAGATGCTGCGTTGGGGCCTCATCCCCTGGTTCGCCGAGGACATGAAGGGGGGTGCCAGGCTCATCAACGCGCGCGGCGAGAGCGTCGCCACCAAGCCCTCGTTTCGAGAAGCATTTCGCAAGCGCCGCTGCCTGGTGCTCGCGGACGGCTTCTACGAGTGGCGCGTCGAGGGGAAGCTCCGGCAGCCCTATCTGATCCAGCGCCGCGACCGCGAGCCCTTTGCCTTCGCGGGGCTCTGGGAGCGGTGGGTCCCGAAGGTGCATCCGCCCGAGCCGCCGTACATCGACAGCTTCAGCATCGTGACCACCAGCGCGAATGCGTTTCTCAAGCCGCTCCACGAGCGCATGCCGGTGATCCTCGCGCCGGAGGACTGGGGCCGTTGGCTCGATCGCGGCGCGAGCGAGGCCGACCTCAAGGCGCTGCTCAAGCCGTCGGCGGATGATCTTCTCTCCTACATTCCCGTGAGCACGCGGGTCAACGCCGCGGCGCCCGATGACGCCGGATTGATCGAGCCGACTGGAACGGGGGTGACGGCGGCCTAGTTTCCAAGACAGCCGTGACGCCTCGACACCCGACGCACAGCAGCCGGTTTCGCCAGCGGCGCTTGACCGCATGGCGGGGTTTCTGCGTGGTGCTCGCCAGCCTCCTGCTTCTGCCGATTCCGTCCGCGCAGGCGCAGCGCCTTCATCCGCTTCTGGGCGCGCCGATCTGGGTCTACAACGACTGGTCGGCCTACGACGAGCTCTCGGACGAGGTGTCGCTCAACGAGGCGCTGGCGATGCGGGAGCTCTCGGAGATCCTCCGCCTGCGCAAGGCGGGGGTGCGCTTCGATTACTACATGATGGACGCCTTCTGGTACGACCCGGAGGGCGGCTATCGGAGCTGGCGACGCCAGGATTGGCCGGAGGGCCCTGACCGCTGGATCGCGGAGTGCCAAGCGGCGGGCATCAAGCCGGGAATCTGGCTCAGCACGAATACGCTCACCAGCCTGAAACCGGCGCCGCAATGGCGAAGCTCGCTCAACGCGGGTGGTACCGGCATGGCGCTCTATACCGGCGGTTTTCTCGACGATTTCATGAGCGTGCTCGATTACTGGTACGGGCGCGGCATTCGCATGTTCAAGCTCGATTTCGCCGACCTGAGCGTGGCCGCGGCAGGCGATGAGGGCCGACTGCCGCCGCAGGAGATCCGCCGGCGCAATGCCCGCGCGCTACACGACGCACTGCGCGAGTTCCGGCGCCGGCATCCCGACGTCGTGCTCGTCGCCTTCAACGGCTTCGTCGGCGATATCGAGTCAGCCGCGGCAGAGCTCAACCCCTTCAACACGCAATGGCTCGACGTCTTTGACTCGCTCTACGCGGGCGACCCCCGGCCGTCCGACCTGCCGCAAATGGACTTATGGCGCGCGATCGATATCTACAGCGACGACATGGTGCGCCATTTCGCCCAGGACGGGGTGCCGCTCAACCGCGTCGATTCGACGGCCTTCATGGTCGGGAATACCGGCACGAACTATTTCCGCAAGACCAGCGCGTGGCGCGGCAGCTTGCTGCTGATGGTGGCGCGAGGCGGCTGGATCAATACCGTGCACGGCAATCTCGAATTCCTTAGCGATGACGATGCGCGCTGGTTCGCGCGGGTGCAGGCGCTCTACGCGCCGCTGCAAGGCGCGGGCCACACGCGACGGTTCGGCGGCAATCCCGGAACCCCTTGGCCTTACGGCTTCGGGTCCGCCAAGTCCGACGGTGCGCTCTACGCCGTGGTCAATCCGGCCCAAGGCGTGCGAACGCTCCGCTTGCCGCGGCTGTCGTCGGCGCAGGACCTGAATGTCGAGGGGCGGATCCTCTTCCATGACGCGGGCTTCGTGCCGGTGCTGAGCGGCGATACGATCAAGCTCGGTCCGGGTGAGCTCGCCTTGGTGGGCTTCGGACGCTACAACAGCGCCGAGAGCGACCTCGGCGTCGAAGCGGATATCCGCATACCCAAGAGGATCGAGCTGCTGCCGGCGCGTTTCCGGGACGCCCCGGGCGCCTCCGATCACATGGCCGTGGAGGGCGTCATCACCGCCCCCGCGAGCGGCGACCTCCGCATCATCATGCAGCAGCGCGATCCCGATGGATCGGTCGTGCGCAGCTACAGCCGAGAGACGATGGGGAAATATTTCCGCATCAGCGCGTCACAGGATGGCACGCCACTGGCGGTCGAGATCCGCTACGACACGCGGATCTGGAGCGGCCTCTCCTGGGCCGTGGGCGAGCTGCGGCACGACCAGATGGCGCGGGGCAAGCCCATCCGCATCGAGCTCTCCTCGGCCAACACCGATCCCGCGATCCATCTCGATGGGCGCGTCTACAGCGTCGACTATTGAGTGCGCGCGAAGGCGGATCGGCGCCGGTCGCGGTTTCAACGAACCTCGACGTCCTCCCAGAAGCCGAAGCGGTCGGTGACTTGCTTCATCCTGGGAAGCGGCGCCTCGTAGAGCCAGGCGGCGCGCGCGTGGCGCTGGCCGTCGACCACCAAGTCGTAGAACTGCACGCCGTGTGGGCATTCGAGGTCGGAGGCCGTCTTCGGCGACTTCTCCAGCCATTCCGTGTGCACGGCATTGCGCGGAAAATACTGGTAGCCGCCGACCTCGACGGTGTCGGTGCTGTCGGCGATCACGCGGCCGTTGCCTTTCAGGATTGCCTTCATGAGGAATTCTCCCTTGATTGAGGCTCAACCGGATTTCCGGGCGTCCGCCACCATCTTGCGGAAGGTCGCCAGATCGACCGCGCCTGGGCTCATGGCGGTGCCGATGATGAAGGCGGGCGTGCCCGAGATCTTGAGGGCGTCGGCGAGATCGTAATTGCGCTTGATGAGCGCCTCGATGTCGCGCCCGTTCATATCGGCCTTGATCTTCGTGACGTCGAGGCCGACGGATTCCGCGGTCTTCAGGATCACATCCGGGCTGAGCTCACCCTTGAGATTCATCAGCGCCGTGTGGAGACGCGCGTATTTCTGCGGGCTCTGCTTGAGGGCCGCGAGGGACACGCGGCTCGCGATCAGGGACTCCGGACCGAGGATCGGGAACTCCTTGTAGACCACGCGGATCCGCGGGTCCTCTTTGAGGAGCGCCTCGAGCGAGGGCTCGACCTGCTTGCAATACGGGCAGCGGTAGTCGAAGAACTCGACGATGGTGACGTCCCCGGCGGGATTGCCACCGACCGGCGATTTCGCATCCCGCAGCAACTCGTCCTCGTGCTTCACGATCTCGGCGCGGACCTCTGCCTCTTCCGCCTCTTTCGCCTTTCTGTCGGCAGCCTTGAGCGACTCGGTCACTACCTCGGGGTGGGCGATCAGGTAATCGTGAATGATCTGCTCGAGCGCCTGGCGGTCCATCGGCACGGACGACTGCGCCGCGCCCATCGAGGGGATCGCCAGGGTGCCGAGGAGGGCGGCGCAGCCGAGTATCGAGATCCAGCGATGTGCCATCTGCTTTGTCAGGGTTTGAGCTCGACCTCGACGAAGATCATCTCGGCCGCGCCCGCGTTGAACACCTCATGCTCGACGCCGGCGGGCCGCGCATAGCTGACGCCGCTCGCGAGATCCGCGAAGATCTCCTTGCCATTCGCCACCACGCGAAGCCGGCCCGAGGTCACCGGCACGATCACGTAGTCGTAATCGTGGCGATGCGCGCCGGTGGTGGCGCCAGGCGCCAGGCGATAGCGGGTGACGCGCGTCCGTGCGATGTCGATCTGTCGGTCGACCTGTGCCTTCGGGGAAGCGGTCATTCTTTGCGCGAGGCCTCCATCTCGATGTCCTCGGCGCGCAAATGCGCCTGCGACCCCTGCGGCAGCAACTGGAGGGCGCGTTTGGCCTGGCCCTTCGCCTGTGCCTTGTCGCCGTTCGCCATCGACTCCTCGGCGAGGCACAGGGTCATATTGCCCATGTCGCCCGCGCGCCCATAGGCGATCGCCAGGAAGTGCCAGGTGTCGGCGTTGCGTGCCTCGTATTGGGTGGCGCTCTTGAGGTTGGTGAGCGCGTCCATGTTGAGGGACTTGTCCTCGGTCTCGATCTCGACCTGGCCGAGCTCGACGCGCAGCAGCGCCACGTCGGGTGCAAGCCGCACGGCCTCCCGATAGGGCGCCACCGCCTCGGCGACGTGGCCATTTTCGAACAGCATCTGGCCCTTGAGCTCGTGGAAATAGGGGTTGTTGGGCTCCTGCCGGATGAGCCCGTCGATCACGCCCAGCGCCTTCTTTAGCTCGGGAAAGCGGTAATAGGCGATCGCCCGGCCGTAGCGCGCGGAGACCGACATATCGGTCTCCGGGAAATATTGCAGGGCCTGCGACGGCGGATAGAGAAACGCCATCAGCTTCGCCTTCATGCGCTTGTGCAGCTCGACCCAGGCGGCGGAGTCCGCGACGTTGGAATAGGGCGACTGCTCCACGTGCTGGCGCACGTACTCGATGCGCTGAGCCGTGAGCGGATGCGTGCGCAGGTAAGGCGACTGGTGCGCCCCCGACAGGACCTCCTGACCCTCGAGGATCTGGAAGAACTCGAGCAGCCCGCGGGAAGACTGGTGCGTCTTGTCGAGGAAACGCAGCGCCGCCTGATCCGCGTTTGTTTCCTGCGCCACCGAGAAGGAGAGGAACGAGCGCATCCCGTAGGCTTCCGCGCCGTACATCATGGCGCCAGCGGCGCCCCCGTTGTGTGCCACCGCAGCCGCGCCGGCACCCAGCACCATTGCGATGATGGTCTTGATCGTCGCGCTCTTCATCGCTTCCTCGGTGCGGACCAGGTGCCCACCAGCGATGTGGCCGGTCTCATGCGCGACGATGCCGATTAGCTGGTTCGGCGTCTCGCTGCGCAAGATGGTGCCGGTATTGATGAAGATGTTCTGCCCGCCCGCCACGAAGGAATTCAGCGTGGGGTCGTTGACGATGTAGATGTGGACCGCCGAAGGCTCGAGACTCGCAGCGATCAGGATCGGCGTATAGAAGGTCCGGAGCGTGCTCTCGATCTCGGCGTCGCGGATGTAGCCCACGTCCGCCGAGGCGCGCCCGGACACCAGCAGCAGCGCCGCCAGGAGCAGGCCGAGGAAGCGGCAGGAGCTGCGCGGCACGGCTCTTCCGAGAAATCTCATGCGTGGGGCATCACACCATGGGCTCGCCGCCGCCTCGGCGTCAATGCGGTATCGCGGCTCGGTCCCACCGTCCGCCGATCAAGATTGCGTCAAACGATGCCACCAGCCGCGCTTGGGGTTGGCGGGTCGCTCGGTCACCGTGACCGGTGGCGGCACGTTGACGGCGCCGGCCGATGGGGCCTCCGCAGGCTTCTCCGCCGCGGCACGCTCGGGCTCGGGGTCCGGAGAGGGCTCGGGCTCGGGCAGCGCCTGGGGCGCGGGCTCCTCGCGAGATGCGCTCGCCTCCGGATCAGCCGCAGGCTCCGGGCCCTCCGACCACGGCCGGGTCTCGGGCTCCGGCGGCCAAGCGGCGTCGGCTGTGTGCTCGTGCTCAGGGTCGGGCTCTCCGGTGGGCT
>DATEGF010000172.1:0-23809 GCA_035280245.1 Allostellaceae bacterium | reverse complement strand
TGGAAGGTGCCGGGGTCGTGCACGAAGGCGAGGCAGAAGTGCACGTCCTTCATCTCGGTCGCCGCGTATTTGCGGTACCAGGAGTCGAAGGCGGCCGATCCATCCTTGGCGTTCGCCATCAGGAACGGCAGCTCACCCGCGGCGATAATCGGGAAGCGGCCGGGCTGGTAACCCGGATTTACGTAGGCAAAATCCGCGATGCCATCGCGCGCCATGTCGTAATGGTCGAACGCCTTGCCGAGCTGCTCGGAGGGAAACACCGTCGATTTGACGGTGCCACCCGAGGCCTTCTCGATATCCGCGGCCCAGGCCTGATAGGACGGCACCAGCGGGTGCGCGGGCGGGATCCACAGCGAGAGCTTGAGCTGGACCTCCTTGTCCTGCGCGTGGGCCGTTGGTGCCGGCACTGTCGCCGACAGCGCCAACGCTGCCGCAAGACCGAGCCCGATCAGACCGCGCTTCATCCCATCCTCCCTGGGCCGTCTTGGACGGCTCGATTGTTGGTGTGGCCAACAATTCTATGCGGGCCCCTGCGGTCCGCACAATTGCTCGTTGGGAGAACGGGTTGATGCCGGCTCAGGCGCCGGCGCCAGCCGGAGCGATCTCGATGGGCCGACCGGGCTCGCGCCGCCGGCCGACCGGGAGCACCGCCAGTGCCGCGATGAAGCAGAGGGCGCCGGCAATCAGGAACGAGCCGGTGTAGTTTCCGACGGTATCGTGAAGGAGGCCCGCGCCGGCCGCAGCCGTCGCCGAGCCGACCTGGTGTATGACCATGATCCAGCCAAACATCATACCGGCTCGTTCCGGCCCGAAGGAATTGCCGGCGAGGCGGACGGTCGGCGGTACTGTCGCCATCCAATCAAGGCCGTAGAACACCGTGAACACACTGAGCCCGAAGAACGAGAAGTCGAATATGTAGGGCAGGAACAACAGCGAAATTCCGCGAAGCAGGTAATACCAAAAGAGGAGGCGGCGGCTATCGAATCGGTCGGTGAGCCATCCTGAGCCCATGGTGCCGACTAGGTTGAAGATGCCGATGCTCGCGAGCAGCCCGGCCGCGGTTTCGGTGGGAACGCCGCTCTCGATGCAGAAGGGGATTAGGTGTGTGCCAATGAGCCCATTCGTGCTGGCGCCACAGACCCAAAGGCTGACGGAGAGCAGCCAGAAATCCCGAGAGACGATGCCATCACCCAACGACGACACGGCGTGGGCAAACGGATTGGTCGGTTTCTTCGCGGGCGTGTCCTTGTAGTCTGCCGACGCGCCATAGGGAGCGATGCCGATCTCGCGCGGATGATCACGCATGAACACCGCCGCGATCGGGATCATTGCGAGAGTGACCGCTGTCACGACGATCACCGCCCAACGCCAGCTGTAATCGTCAACGATGTGCGCGAGCAAGGGCAGGAAGATGAGCTGGCCAGCGGCGACGCTGGAGGTGAGCAAGCCCATGACCAGGCCTCGCCGTGCCACGAACCATCGATTCGCGATCACGGCGCCGATCACAAGCGAGGCGATACCGCTCCCGGAGCCGATCACGACGCCCCAAAGCAGCCAGAGCTGCCAGGACGCGGTCATCACGAGTGTACCGATGAGGCCGGCCGCCATGATACCCAGCGCCGTGATCACGGTCGCGCGCAGGCCGATGCGGTCCATAAACGCCGCGGCGAATGGGCCCAGGAGACCATAGAGCAGCAGATTGACTGCAATGGATGCCGAGACCGTCGTGCGCGACCAGCCGAACTCATTCTCGATCGGCACGATGAAGACGCCGGGCGAGGAGCGCACGCCGGCGGCCGCCAGCAGGGCAAGGAACGTCACGCCCGCGACAATCCAGCCATAGTGGAGACGGCTAACGGCGGTTGGTTGCGTTGCAGGACCCACGCCGGGACTCCCAGCAAATTCGGCACCCAGTTAGCACCGCGGCGACGCGCGGTCCAACCTCATCGTCGCATGGAAGCAATGCGACGCTCGAGCGCGGCGCCCATTGTGTGCGGACAATGGTGAGGGCGCGTTATTCCGCGGCGCTGGCGACAGACTTGAGCTGAGCGTAGCTCGCAGTCACTTGGCGGAAGACGCGATCCACCTCGGTTCCCGTGCCGGTTCGCTCGCGCTCGGGCAAGCGCTCGATGGCCTCGAAGACGCGATGCTTGACGAAGAACCGCCATTCCACCGGCAGCGTTCCCAGGAGCGCGATGAGCCGCTCGTAATTGGCGCGTGTCCAGAGGCGCTCGAAGTCGACCCGCCCCGGATTGAAGCCGAAGCCGCTGGCGTCGCGCGAACGCTCGGCCGCCATGCGCGCACGGAGCGCCGCGGTCGCGCCGGCATCGACCGCGCCGTTTTGGATCACGACGCCATACTCCTCCTTGGCCTTGGCCACGGAGACGAACCCGCGCCGCACGTCGTCGAGCACGCGCTCGGGCTCGCGCTCCAGCGCGTTGCCCCAACCGCCGGCACCTGCCGAGGTGATCCGGATGATGTCGCCGGGCTGCACGGTCACCACATCGGTATTGCCGAGATTGACCTCGTGGTTGCTGCCGGGATTGAGCAGGAACTCCGAGGGCTTGCCGGCGTCGCCGCCGCGGCTGCCCCAGGGCGTGAAATGACTGCGGTCGCGGTTGCGTGCGGTCACGACCGTGTCGGGCGAGGAGACCTGGAACTCCAGGGTGGTGCCGGTGCCGCCGCGATAGCGGCCGGCGCCGCCGGAATCGAGCTTGAGGCCGTAGCGCAGGATCTTCACGGGCACCTCGGCCTCGTTGATCTCCACCGGCGTGTTCTTCAGGAAGCCGAAATTGGCGCCGGAGCCCTCGGTGCCGTCGCGGAACGAGGTGCCGCCGCCGCCGCCGGTGATGGGATCGAGGTTCGCCATCAGCCGCCGGCCCGTCCGGCTGTCGGTGGTGCGCAGATTGATGAGCGGCCCGCCGTCGCCGCAGGCCGCCGGCACGACGTCGGGCAGCGCCTGCGCGAAGGCGCCGAATACCGTCGACTGCAGCCGCATGCAGCTGAGGCTCCGCATGCCGACCGCGGCGGGGAACACCGGGTTCACCATCGAGCCCTTGGGCAGGATCGCGGAGGCCGTGCGCATCAGGCCCGCATTGAGCAGGATCGAGTGATCGAGAGCATAGAGCACGTACATCACGGGCACCATGACCAGCGCATGATGCGCGTCGCCGCCAGTGGGGATGTTGATCGACGAGGTGAGCTGCGGATCACTCTCGGAAAAATCGAGCACCAGCTCGTCGTCCTTGACGATGAGCCTGACCGCGATCCGGCACGGATAGCCCTCGACGCTGTCCTCGTCGACGTAATCGGCGAAGAAATACTCGCCGTTCGGGATGCGACGGATCACGTTGCGCGCCTGCTGCTCGCCGTAGTCGAGGAGGTCGCCGATACCCTCGCGGAACACGTCGGCGCCGAAGCGAGCAATCATCTCGTGGACCTTGCGCTCGCCGGTCCGCATGGCCGCGATCTCGGCCTTGAGATCGCCCCAGTTCTGCTCGCGCATACGTACGTTGAGCAGCATGATGTCGCGGACGTCCTTGTTGAGCTCGCCGCGGCGGTAGAGCTTCACCGGAGGCACGCGGATCCCCTCCTGATGCACCTCGACGTTGGCGCGCGAGAGGCTCGCCGGCACGGCGCCGCCCACGTCGGTGTTGTGCACGTGCCCGACCGCGAAGCACATGATCTCGCCCTTGTGGAAGATCGGCTTCCAGAGATGGATATCCGGCGAGTGGGTGCAGACGAAGCCGCTATAGGGATCGTTGGTCATGCAGAGGTCGCCTTCCTCGTAGCCGTCGATCAGCTCGAGGACCCGGCCATAATCGAGGCCGAAGAACCAGGTGGCGCCGAGATCGATCGGCGAGGCGAAGGTCTTGCCGCCGGGTGTCGCGAGCCCGGTGGTGAAGTCCTCGGTCTCCTTGACGAAGGTCGAGTGCGCCGTGCGGAACAGCGTCTGCGCCATGCTCTCGGTGGCGGCGGCGCAGTGGTTCGCCAGGATCTGCAGGGTCACGCGGTCGATGGGCATGGCCGTTTCTCTCCTACTTTCCCGCGCCGGCGCGGGTCAGGATCAGATTCCGATAGGCGTCGACCCCGGCATGAAAGCCGCCGGGAATACAGCTGGTGCAGTCGCTTTGCGTCACCACCGCCGGACCCTCGAAGGTCTGACCCGGGGCCAGCGACGCGCGCGCGAATACGGGGATGTCGCGCTCGGCGCCCTCCAGGAAAACCCGCGCGTGGCCGGCGGGCGTCGCCGCGCCCGCGACTTCCGCCGAACGCGTAAACCGTGGCTTCGGGCTTTCGCCCGCGATCACCAGCCTCAGGTTGATGATCTGCACGGCCGCATCGCGGTCAGCGTGGTCGTAGACCTCCTCGTGCCGGCGGTGGAACGCCTCGGCGATCGCCGCGATGTCCCCGCGCTTCAGCTGCTCGGCGTCGAGCACGGTCTCGATCTCGTGGGACTGGCCGTGATAGCGCATGTCCGCAGAGTAGGCGAAGCGGTGCGGGCCGTCGTAGCCTTGTTCCTCGCGCAGCCAGTGGAGCGCGGCCCTCTCGAGGGCATCGAATCCGCCGCGAATCGTCGGCAATGCCTCCGCGGCCAAATCGACGAATACCGTTGCAATGAAATCGTTCTTGATGTCGGCGATGAGACCGCCGAGCGCGCTCAGCACGCCGGGCGTGGTCGGGATCACCACGCTCTCCATGCCGACCTCGCGGGCGAGGAAGCACGCCATCATCGGGCCGGCGCCGCCGAAGGCCTGGAGCGCGTAGTCGCGGGGATCGACGCCGTAGCGCGAGATCAGCTTGCTCACCTCCATGTACATGCCCGAGACCGCGATCTCGATGATCGCCTCCGCGCAGGCGACGAGGCTCATGCCGGTGCGGTGGGCGACGGTCGCGATGGCGGTCCGCGCCTTCTCGACGTCGACTCGGATCGCGCTGTAGCCGAGCTCGCCGCCGCCGATCCAGCCGAGCACCGCGAAGGCGTCGGTGACGGTCGGGCGGGTGCCGCCGCGGCCGTAGCAGGCCGGGCCTGGCGTCGATCCCGCGCTCTCTGGTCCCACCTTGAGCACGCCGAGGTCGTCGACCCAGGCGATCGATCCGCCACCGGCGCCGATCGAGCTCACGGCCACGGTCGGGATGAAGATCGGGAACTCGCCGATCATCTCGCCGATGCCATATTGCGGCACGCCGTCGCGAATGAAGGCGACGTCGGCGCTGGTGCCGCCGATGTCGAGGCTCATGGTGGCGGGGAACCCGGCGAGGCTCGCGACATGAGCCGCGCCGATCACGCCCGCGGCGGTGCCCGAAAGGATCATCTGCGCACAAGCGGTCTTGCCGAGCTCGGCGCTCATGACGCCGCCGTTCGACTTGGTTACCATGGGCTCCGCGGGAACGCCGGCCTCGCGGAGTGCCTTCTGGAGCGAGGCCAGGTATTTCTCGACACGCGGCTGCACATAGCCGTGGATCACCGCGGTGGTCGTGCGCTCGTACTCACGGATCACCGACCACACGTCGCTCGAGCAGAACACGGGCAGGCCGGGCGCCACGCGGTTGACGATCACCTTCACCGCATGCTCGTGCGCGGGATTGCGATAGGCGTTGATGAGCGCCACGACGATCCCCTCGGCCCCGAGCGCGCGAGCCTGCGTCACGGCGGCGATCACGCTCGCCTCGTCGACGGGCGTATCGACGCTGCCGTCGGCGGCGATCCGCTCCTTCACGGAGAGGACACGATCCCGCGGGATCAGCGGCGGCGGGCGGCTCGACAGCAGATCCCAGGGGTTAGGCACTTTGAGGCGCGCAACCTCCAGCACGTCGCCGAAATTCTCGGTCGTGAACAGGCAGAGCTTCACGCCCTTGCGTTGAATCACGGTGTTGACGCCCACGGTGGTGCCATGGGTGAAATAGGTGATGCTGCCGGGCTTCACGCCGTAGCGCGCCTCGAGCTGGCGCACACCCTCCATCACCTCGGAGCCCGGGCGGTCCGGTGTCGACAGCACCTTGAGGGTGTGAAGCTCGTTCGTCTTCTCGTTGAAGGCACAGAGATCGGTGAAGGTGCCTCCGATGTCGACACCCACGCGGTAGGTCATTCAATATGCTCCTCGGTGCCGCGACGCCCGCGGCGGATCGGCCGGAAAAGCTAGCAGGGGGCAGGGACCATGACAAAGGAAGAACTCGAGCAGGAGCTCCGTGCCGCCAACGCCAAATCAAGATATTTGAACCACCAAGACACCAAGGCACCAAGGTAACCGAGCTCCCTTGGTGTCTTGGTGCCTTGGTGGTTCAAGATTTCTTTCTCTGCTCGCACGCCGCTTTAAAGATAAATGCTCCGGACGATGTCGGTTTCCTCGAGGGCGCGGGAGCGGAGGTCGTGATGCTCGGAGACGCGGCCCTCGCGCAGGATCAGGAACCGGTCCGCGACCGCGAGCGCGAGGCGGATGTTTTGCTCGACCAGCATCATGGTGGTGCCGCGTTGGCGGAGCGTTTTCATAATTTCCGCGATCTCCTGCACGAAGGCGGGAGCGAGGCCGCCGGAGGGCTCGTCCAGCAGCAGCAAAGCCGGCCGTCCCATCAGCGCGCGCCCCAGCGCCACCATCTGCTGCTCGCCGCCGGACATCAGGCGAACGGGCTGCTTGCGCCGCTCGGCGAGGCGCGGGAATGAGGCAAAGATAGTCTCGAGCAGCGCCGCCTCGTCGCCGCGCCGGACCCAGGCGCCGAGCCGTAGGTTCTCCTCGACCGTCATGTCCGCGAAGAGGTCGCGCCCCTGTGAGACCTGGATGATGCCTCGGCGGAAGATCTCGTGCGGCGGCAAGCCCGCGATCTCGGCGCCTTGGAACCGGATCGATCCCGCCCAGGGCCGCACGAACCCGCTGACGGTGTTGAGCGCGGTCGACTTGCCGCTGCCGTTGGCGCCCAGGAGCGCTACGACCTCGCCCTCGGCGATGCTGAAATCGACGCCGAACAGGATCTGCTTGTTGGGATAACCGGCCTCGATGCCGGCGCCGGCGAGGAGGGGCTCAGGCATGGCCGAGATAGGCCTCCAGCACCTTCTTGTCGGCGCGCACTTCGGCGGGCGTGCCGTCGGCGACCTTGCGCCCGTAGTTGAGCACGATCACGCGGTCGGAGACGCTCATCACCAGCTCGATCGCGTGCTCGATGAGAACGATGCCGATGCCACGCTCTCTCGCGAGGCGTTGGATGATCTCGCCGAGCCTCTCGCGCATCGGCGGCGCAAGCCCCACGGCGGGCTCGTCTAGGAGCAAGAGCGGCGGATCGGTCGCGAGCGCCCGCACGATCTCCACCATGCGCGCCTGCCCGCCGGAGAGCTCGGCCGCCAGATGGTCGGCGACGTGCTCGATCTCCATGAGGGCGAGCAGCTCGCGGGCCCGCGTGGTCGCCGCGGTTTCCGCGCGCCGGCTGCTTCCGGCGCCCAGCAGCAGGTGGAAGAACCCGCTCTCGATCTGAGTGTGGAGCCCCACCAGTGCATTCTCCAGCGCCGTCAGGTGTCCGAAGAGCCCGCCGTTCTGGAAGGTGCGGCGAACGCCACGGGCCGAGATCTCGTGAGGCGCCAGCCGGTGGATCGGATCGCCGCGAAAGAGGACGCGGCCCGAGCTGATCGCGGCGTTGCCGGCGACGGCGTTGAAGAGCGTACTCTTGCCGGCGCCATTGGGGCCGATGAGCGCGCAGATCTCGCCCGCTGCGACCTCGAAGGAGACGCCGTCGACCGCGGTGAGGCCGCCGAAGCGCACGGTGACATCGGAGAGCTCGAGGAGTGCCGCCATGTCACTCCCGGAAATAGCGGTCGTTGAAGACTGGATGGACCCGTCCGAGCAGGCTCGCGAGACCGCGCGGCAGGAACAGGATCACCACGATGATCAGCACTGCGAACAGCAACTCCTCGAAGCCCGGCAGGTCGCGGAAGAATTCCGGCGCCGCCGTCAGCAGCGCCGCGCCCAACACCGAGCCGACGAGGCTGCCGAGCCCGCCCACGATGATGATGGCGAACTGCAGGATGAGCTCGGTCAGGTCGAAGGACGACGGCGAGAGGTGGCCCACGAGCGCCGCATACATTGATCCGCCGATTCCCACCACGAAGCCGCCCCAGGCGAATCCCAGCAGGATGTAGCGGTCGGTCGGAATCCCCATCGCCGCGGCAGCCTCCTCGTTGCCCTTGATCGCGACGAAGGCGCGGCCGAAGCGCGAGCGCAGCAGGCGATCGGTCAGCACGATCATCAGCACGACCAGGACCAGGAAGGCGTAGAACTTCCGCGCTTCGACATCGAGGGCCCAGCCGAGGACGCTTGGCTCCGGCACCGACATGCCGAAGGAGCCGCCGGTCACCGGCTCCCAGCGGATATAGACCCAACGCATCAGCTCCCCGAAGGCGAGGGTCATGATCGCGAGATAGAAGAGCCGCACGCCCCGAAGCGCCGGTACCGCCGCGGTTGCGCCGGCGATCCCGCCCATGATGCCAGCGGGCAGCACCGTGACCCACCAGGGTAGGCCGAGCTTCAGCATGAGGATGCCGGCGGTGTAGGCGCCAATCCCGAAGAACGCCACATTCGAGAAGGCGAGCAGGCCGAGGTTGCCGACCACCACGTTGAAGCCAACCGCCACGGGCACGTACACCAGGATCAGGTTGGCGACGTACTGCTGGTACTGGTCGAGGAAGAGCGGCACGGGCAAGAGCAGCAGGGGGATCAGCCAGTAGGGCCGCCGTCCCACCCGCATGGCCGGCGCCGTCAGATCCGAAGGGTGGCGTGCTGACCGAACAGGCCCTTGGGCCGGATCAGCAGCACGAGGATCGTCACGAGATAGGCGGTGATGTCGATGAACACCGTCGAGACGTAGAAGCCCAGCACCTTCTCCATGATGCCCAGCAGCAGCCCGCCGATTACCGCGCCCTGCAGCGAGCCGAAGCCGCCGAGCGTCATGGCGGCGAAACCGCGCACCAGGGTTGCGACGCCGATGTCGGGCGTCAGCGGCACGATCAGGGCCATCAGCACGCCGCCGATCGCGCCGAGCGCGGCACCCGCGCCCCACATGGTCGCGTGGAACGCCTTCACATTGATGCCCACCAGGGCCGCGCCGCGCTGGGTCTGAAACACCGCTTGGATGACCTTGCCGACGGCGGTCACGTTGAAGACGAGGAACAGCGCCGCCAGCAGCACCAGTACGACGCCGGAGATGACGAGGTCGTCCGTGGTCACGACGACGGGCCCCAGCACGAAGACACCTGACGAATAGGCGCGCGGCAGCTTCAGGACGTCATTGCCCCATTCGATCCGGGCCACGCCTCGGAGCGCATAACCGACGGCGAGCGCCATCATCGCGAGCGAGAGGTGCGGACCGCCGATGATCGGCTGCATGAGCAGCCGCTGCGCCGCGGCACCCAAAAGGAACAGCAGCGCCGCCGCCAGGACGATCGCGGGCCCGAACGGCAATCCGATTCCGGCGACCAGCACATAGCTCGCATAGGCGCCGATCATCAGCATGTCGCCATGACCGAAGTTGACGACCGTGGTCGCGCGGTAGCCGACGGTCATGGAGAGCGCCATCAGCGCATAGAGCATGCCCGTTGCGATGCCGCTGACGACGAGCTGTGGAAGGAAAGAGAGCACCGCCGCGGTCTCTCAGTCAGAGACCGCGCGGCGCAAATGACAGACGGCGACCGCCCGCGTGATCGCCCTTACTCCGCCGGCTTGCCCCAGGACTTGTAGACAGTCTCCTTGCCCTCGGCGCTGACGCCGACCGCATACATGAGATGGACGCCGTCGTGGTTGTCGTGGGTGATGGTCTCGGTGTCGGCGAAGACGCCAGTGTCCCACTTGTTCAACGACTCCATCGCCGCGATCCACTTCTCGCGGGTGAGATCCGGTCCGGCGCGCTTGATGGCCTCGACCGTCACGATCGCGGCCGGCACGCCGAAGTAATAGAAGTTCGTGGGCTCACCGGACTTCGGCAGCTCGTCCTTGGTCAGGTACTTGAGGAACATGTCGTGGAACTGCTTGAGCGAGCCCTGGCCGAGCGGCGATTTGAACTGATAGGGCTGGAAGAAGATCTGCTTCACCGCGTCGGCGTCGTTGACTTGCGCGACGGTCTGCTCGAAGTCGGCGCCGAGCGCGCCCAGCACCGGCACGTTGACCCCGAACTTGTGCAGGTCGCGCAGCAGGACCACCAGCTCGGGCTGGTAGAGGCAGCCCATCACCGCCTGGGCGCCCGAGGCCTTCACCTGCAACGCCTGCGCGGTCGCGTCGGTCGAGCCGCGCTCGAGCGCGGCGTCCACGACCACCTCGCCGCCGTTCTTCTTGATGATCGCGGTCGCGGGCTCGCAGTAGCCGTGTGCCCAGTCGTTGCTGTGCTGGACCAGCGCGATCTTCTTCACGCCAGGGTTGCTCAAGGCGAAGCCCGCCATGGCCTCGCCCGAGGCGATGCCGGTATAGCCGACGTGGAACATGCTGGGCGTGACGGGGTTGGTGATCTTCGGGTTGGCCGAGAGGCCGACCCACGGCACGCCTTCCTTGTCGACCATCGGCTTGATCGCCATGGCGACACCGCTGCAGGGGTGGCCGATGATCATGAAGACCTTGTCCTCATAGATCAGCTTCTTGGCTGCGGCGATGCCCTTCGCCTCGTTGCACGCGTCGTCGGCGAAGATCGTCTCGAACTTGCGGCCGTTGATGCCGCCTTGGTCGTTGATGTAGCGGAGATAGGCCTCCGGTCCGTAGTTCAGGGGATTGAACACGGCGCTCTCGCCGCTGAATGGGCCGAGGTTACCGATCTTGATCGAGCTGGCCGTGATCCCTTGTGTGTTGTCGGCGCGCGCGACCGGCGCCATCGCCACTAGAAGCACGAGTGCCGCGGCCGTCGAGGTGAGTCTCCCGGCGTGATTCATTTTGTACCTCCCCTGGGCGCCTGCTTTGCGCCAGCGGGAATGATCATCGGAAAGCGCTGGGCTGGCAAGCGTGGCGAGCCCCATGACCGCCGCTACCGCTCGGACTAACATCGGCCGGCGAGGGCAGGGCGGAGGAGCGGTTTGGTCGAGATCGGGATCGACATCGGTGGCACCTTCACGGACGTCGTCTGTCGCTCCGGCGACGGCACGGTGCGTCTCGTCAAGATCCCGACAACGCGGCAGAATCCGAGCGCGGGGGTGCGCAAGGCACTCGACCTCATGCGCCGCGAGTGGTCGATCGAGCCCAAGGCCATCACCCGCCTCGTGCACGGCACCACGGTCGCCACCAACGCCGTGCTCGAGGCCAAGGGCGCCAAGATCGGGCTGATCACCACCGAGGGCTTCCGGGACGTGCTGGAGATCGGCCGCCAGATGCGGCACGCCATGTACGACCTCATGCTGAAGCCCGAGGCGGCGGGCTTCCTGGCGCCGGGGCATCTGCGCAAAGAGGTGCGCGAGCGCCTAACGGCGACCGGCGAGGTCCTGACTCCGCTCGACGAGGGGTCGGTCGAGCGTGCGGTTGCCGAGCTCAAGGCCGAAGGGGTCGCCGCGATCGCCGTGAGCTTGCTGTTCTCCTTCCTCAGTCCTGCCCATGAGCGACGTGTTCGCGAGATCATCGAGCGGCTCGCTCCCGAGGTGATGGTGTCGCTCTCGTCGGACGTCGATCCCGCGTTCCGCGAATACGAGCGCACCTGCGTCACCGCCTTCGACGCCTATCTGAAGCCGGTGGTGGATCGGTATCTCGCGAGCATGGAGCGCGATCTCGCGGAGGCCGGCGTGACGGCACCCTTGCAGATCATGCAATCCCGCGGCGGCATCGCGTCGTCGCGCATCGCGCGGCGCCGGCCGGTGCGCCTTTTCTTGTCGGGCCCGGCGGCGGGCGTGATCGGCGGCCTCGAGGTCGGCCGCGCGCTCGGCATCGACGATCTCATCACCGTCGACGTGGGTGGCACCAGCTGCGACATCGCGCTGGTGAGCGGCGGGCAGCCGCTGATCCGATCCGAGGGCGAGATCGGCGGCTACGCCGTGCGCATCCCCATGGTGGACGTGAACGCCATCGGTGCCGGCGGCGGCAGCCTCGCCTGGCTCGACGATGCCGGCTCTCTCCGTGTCGGGCCGCATTCGGCAGGGTCCGAGCCCGGCCCCGCCTGCTACGACCGTGGTGGCGAGAACCCGACCGTGACCGACGCCTCGGTCCTGCTCGGCTACATCGATCCCGATTATTTTGCCGGCGGCTCGCTGGCCTTGCGGCCCGAGAAAGCGCGGGACGCAATCCGGCGGAAGATCGCCGAACCGCTCGAGATGCCGATCGAGACGGCGGCGCTCGGAATTCATCGCGTCGTCAACGCGCAGATGGCCGAGGCGATTCGCCTCGTCTCGATCGGACGCGGCATCGATCCCCGCGGCTACACCCTGGTGCCGCTCGGTGGTGCGGGTCCCCTCCATGCGACGGCGCTCGCCCGAGAGCTCGGCATCACGCGCATCGTCGTGCCGCTGCATCCCGGCGTACTCTCCGCCGCGGGGCTGCTGCATGCGCCTGTCGAGCACGAGGTCTCCGCGGCGTTTCCCTGCGCGCTCGATGGCCTCGCCTGGGCGGAGCTGCGCCGCACCCTCGACGGACTCGATCGCAGCGCCGTCGAGCTGATGCGGAGCGAGGGCATCGCGTCCGAGCGTTGCGAGATCGCCTATACGGCCGACGTCTGCTACGTCGGTCAGTCCTATCACCTGGAGGTGCCGCTGTCGGCCAGCGGCCTCGACCCGCTGGCACAGCTCTATCAGGATTTTCGCGCCGCCCACGATCGCGTCTATGGCCACGGCACCGAGGCGCCGGCGCGCATCGTCAATCTGCGGACGATCCATCGCTGCGCCGTGGCGAAAGCACGACCTGAGCGCTACGCGTTAGCGGGGCGATCGGTCAAGGCGCGACGCCGGATCCTCACCACCGAGAGCGGCGGTTTCGTCGAAGCGGAGATCTACGATCGCAATTCCCTAGCGCCCGGGGTCCGCTTGGTGGGACCTGCGATCGTGGAGCAAGGGGACACCACGACGCTCATCGAGCCGGGCTGGCAAGCCGAGGTGGCGCCGAACGGTTCGCTTATACTGAGTCCGAGCTGAGGTAACATCCATGATCGCCCGAAACACGGAAGCCCCGCTCGATCCCATCACCGTCGAAGTGGTTCGGCACAAGCTCGACGGCATCGCGAACGAGATGCAATCGACGCTGCTGCGCAGCTCATTCTCGCCGATCGTGAAGGAGGGGCTCGACGCGTCCGCGAGCCTCTTCACGCCCGAAGGCACCACGCTCGCGCAGTCCTGCTCGATCCCGATTCATCTCGCCACGTTGATCCCCGCAGTCGCAGAGGTGCTGAAGACCTATCCGCTCGACACGATGGCCGAGGGCGACGCTTACATTCTCAACGACCCCTACGTCGGCGGCACCCACCTGCCGGACATCGCGGTGATCACGCCCGTGTTCCATCGGGGCAAGGCGATCGCGCTCAGCGGCGCGATGACGCATCACCAGGATATCGGCGGCATGGCCGCGGGCTCCGTGCCCACCAACGCCACGGAAATCTATCAGGAGGGGCTGCGCATCCCGCCGCTCAAGCTGCGCGAGGCCGGTGTCTATAACGACACGCTGGTCCGCCTGCTGCGGCAGAACGTGCGCATCCCCGATACCGTGATGGGCGATCTCAACGCACAGGTCGCCGCCTGCACGGTGGCGTCGCGCCGGCTCGGCGAGGTCGCGGAGCGCTATGGGCACAACCAGCTCGCCGCCATTTTCGACGAGTTGCTGCTGCGCTCGGAGACCATGACGCGCAAGGCGCTCCGCGCCATCCCCGAGGGTGTCTACCGCAGCGTGGACTATCTCGACAACGACGGTATCGACCTCGACACGCCCATCCGGATCGAGGTCGCGGCCATCGTGAAGGACGGCACCGTCACCTTCGATTTCGAGGGCACCAGCCCGCAGGTGCGCGGGCCGCTCAACTGCGTGCCTTCGGGCTCGCTGGCGGCGGCCTGCTTCGCGGTGCGGGCGCTCACCGATCCGCGCATCCCCACCAATGGCGGCTGCTTCCGGCCGATCGCGTTGCGGCTCCCCAAGGGGTCGATCGTCAATCCGGAGGAGCCGGCGCCGGTCAATGCGCGCACCGCCACCATCAAGCGGATCACCACCTGCATGATCGGAGCGTTGGCACCCGTGTTGCCGACGAAGGTGCCGGCGGCTTCTGCGGGAAAGCTGCTGGTGCTCGCCTTCGGGGGAAATCGCTCGGACGGATCCCGCTACGTCGTCGGCGAGCTGATCGCGGGCGGCAGCGGCGCGGGCCCCGGCCAGGATGGCGTCGACGTCATCGAGACCGACGCCACCAACTGCATGAACCTGCCGGTGGAGGCGATGGAGATGGAAGCGCCGCTCCGCGTGCATCGCGTGGCGCTGCGGGAGGATTCTGGCGGCGCCGGCACCTTCCGTGGCGGCCTCGGTATCGTGCGCGAATACGAGGTGCTCGAGGGCGAGGTCTCGTTCTCGCACCGGGGCGAGCGGCACTTCAGCGCGGCTGCCGGTCTCGCGGGCGGTGCCGAGGGTGCGCGAGCGCATTCGGAAATTCGGCGCGCGGACGGACGCGTCGAGGAGATCCGCTCCAAGATCGTGACCACGCTCGGTCCGGGGGATCGCATCGTCGTGGAGACCGCGGGCGGCGGCGGTTTCGGCGAGCCTCGGGAGCGTGCGCGCACCCAGGTCGAGGCTGACGTGCAAAATGGCAAGGTGAGCCCGGAGGCCGCCCGACGCCTCTACGGTTGATCGGCGATCAAGGCTGGCGCGAGATCAACCGCCGGATCTCCGGCCGCATGGCCATGTTCTGGTCTTTCCGGAGCCGCGCCCGGAACTCGCGCGGGGTCTGCGCGAATTGCGCCTTGAAGACCCGCGAGAACACCGCGGGATAAGAGAACCCGCAGGCGTTCGACACCGCCTTGATCGAGAACTCCTCGTAGAACAGAAAGTTGCGGGCAGCCTGAAGCCGGATGCGCAGATAGAGCCGCATTGGTGATTCCCCGAACACCTGCTTGCAGACATGCGACAACGTTCGGGCCGGGATCTTGAGTGCCTTGGCGAGCTCCGGAAGCGATAGCGGGAAGTCGAGGTTCTTTTCCATCAGCGCGACGACGCGGCTCGAGATCGAGTTCTGCCGCGCCTCGATGGGCGCGTCGTTGCGTTGCTGCACAGCCGGCTGGCGCCGTGTGTGAACAAGAGCATTGGCGACCTCGTTCGCCAACGCCTCGCCAGTGAAGCGCGCGATCAGATCGAGCATCATGTCGAGCGTCGCGACACCGCCCGAGCATTGCGCCCGCGTGTCGCTGAGGAGGTAGAGCTGGTTCAAGGGCTGCGCGGCCGGGAAGCGCTCGCGAAACGTGGGTTCGGCCTCCCAGTGCAGCACGGTCTTGGGCTCATCCTCGCCCCCGATCAAACCGGCTTGCGCCAGCGCGAAGGCGCCGGTGTCGACGCTGCCGATGATGGCGCCGCGTCGCGCGGCAAGCCGCAGTCGCGCCAGAAGCTTCGGCGAATTCCGCTGGGTCGGGAGGTTGCCCGCGAAGATGAGATCGGCGTCGCCGGGCGGCATGTCGGGGATCGCGCAGTCGACGCCGAACCACATGCCGTTGCTGGCTCGCACGGCGTCGCCGGTCTCGGAGACGAAAGACCACGAGAAGAACCGCCGGCCGGAATTCTGGTTCGCGATCCGGAGCGCGTCGCTCGCGAGGATGAGCGCATTCAGCGGGAATTCCGGCTGCAGGATGAAATTGAACTGCGGAACCCTCCGCTCGCTCCGCGCTGATTGCGCCATGGCGGATCTCCGATTTATGCGATAAGCGTAAAGTTATTTGCCTAATTCATCAACTGAGGCGGCAAATCGGGTGTAACGCTCGCTCTTAGGCTGAATGCGCTCGGGAGTGGGGACGTGAGCCCGGATCGCCTCAAGAAACTGCTCGAAGGCTGCTACGTCACGGTGCCGACGCCTTTCGAGGAGGCGGAGGGTCTGCCCGTCAACGAGCGCGCGCTCCGCGCCTATGTGCGCTTCCTGATCGATGCCGGCTTGACCGCGGACTACGCCACTCTGCTCGCGGGCGGCGCCGCCGGCGATTTCTCAACCATGACCTTCGATGAGCGCGCGCGCGTCGCATCGATCGTGATCGACGAGGTCGGCGGCAAGCTGCCGGTCGCCATGGGTGCGCAGACCACGAGCACGCTCGAGCTGGTCCGGCTCGCGAAGACCGCGAAGAAGCTGGGCGCCACCTTCATCCAGGTCTCCTGCCCGTTTTATTTCACGCACACGGAGGGCGACTTCGAGGAGTACGTCCGTGCGGCGGCGGATGCGGAACCCGAGCTCGGCATCATCGTCTACAACACGTTCTGGACCAGTGCGAACCTCTCCTTCGGCATGATCGAGCGGCTCGCGAGGATCCCGAACATCGTTGGCCTCAAATGGGCGACGCCGCGCACCGACGCGATGGAGTTCGAGGATGTTGTCTCGCGCTTCTCAGAGCGCTTCACGATCATCGACAACAACCTCTACTTCGCGCACAGCGCGATGCCGGCGCTTGGCGCGCGCGCCTTCGAGGTGCACAACTGCAACTTCTGGCCGGAGTGGGGCATCAAGCTGATCGACGAGGTGCGCGCCCGCAACTATCCGGAGATCGCCCGCATGCTCGTCAAGGAGGCGATGCCCTTCTACAAGCTCTGGGTCGAGATCGAGAAGACGTACACGAGCGGCGACGGCTATCTCGACAAGCTCTGCATGGAGCTCGTGGGCTTGCCCTCGAGCCGCTGCCGGCCGCCGACCCGCGACATCCGCCAGAAATACCGCGAGGCGACGCTCGCGATGCTGCGCGAGATCGGCGCCCCCCGCATCGATGGCCGACAGCCCAAACGCAAGTAGTCACTGCAAGTCGCAAGCAGCAAGGGGAGGTACTCATGAGCGTGTTGAACAAGCTTCTGGCCGGCGCGGCGATCGTCGCCGTGGCGGGTGTCGCGACGGTTTCCCATGCGGCGGATGACGTCCGGCTCAGGTTGAACTGGATGTATTACGGCTCTCACGCAGGCTTCGCCTACGGGAAGGACAAGGGCTTTTACAAGGACGCTGGCATCAACCTCGACATCCGCTCCGGCAATGGCTCGGGCTCGGCGCATCGGCTGGTCGCCAATGGCGACAGCCAGTTCGCCTACGGCTCCTGCGGGTCGATGGTCAACCTCGCCTCCAAGGGCGCGGCGCTGATCTCGGTTGGCGTCATCGATGCCATGGGTACTGACGCCGTACTCGTGCGGCCCGACACCGGCGTCAAGACCGTCAAGGATCTCAAGGGTAAGAAGATCCTCACAACCGCCAACGCCGGCGTGAATACTTTCTTCCCGATCGTGCTCAAGACCGGCGGACTCGCGGACTCCGACGTCACGCTGATCAATGTGGCGGAAGGCGCGCTGGTGTCGAGCTATCTCCAGGGCGCCGGCGACACCGTCGGCATGCTCGGCGGCCTCGACGACAAGCCGGCGGAGATCAAGGCAGCGGGCGGCGCGGCCCCTGTGGGTCTCGCCTATTCCGATTACGGCGTGCACCAGGTCGGCTATTGCATGGTGACGACCAAGGACATGGTCAAGAACAAGCCCGACCTGGTGAAGCGCTTCATGCAGGCGACGATCAAGTCCTATGCCGAGACGCAGAAGAACCCGGACGCCGCCATCGCCGCCATGGCCGACGTGGTCGGTGGCACCATGGCCGACGACAAGGGGAAGGAGCAGGCGCGCGCGGTGCTCGACGTCACCCTGAGCGTGCTCATCTCGCCCGCGAACAAGGACAAGAAGATCGGCCTCAACGTGTCCTCCGACTGGGACGACATGATCGCGCTCATGAAGAAGTACAACGACCTCGATGCCAAGGCCGATGCGAAGTCCTTCTACACGAACGACTTCGTGAACTGATAGGCTCAGGTTGGGGAGATGGAAGGCGGAGCCCTCCGCCTTCCATCCTCGTGAAGGCCGCGTGGTTTGACGGATCTCATCGAGCTCAAGGGCGTCAGCAAGACCTATGGCAAAGGCGCGGCGGCGGTTCACGCCTTCGGGCCGGTCGACCTCGCCATCGGCGAGGGGCGGTTCATCTCGTTCCTGGGCCCGTCGGGCTGCGGCAAATCCACCCTGATGCTGATGATCGCGGGGTTGCTCGAGCTCAGCGAGGGCTCGATCCGCGTCAACGGCACCGAGGTGCAGGGGCCCCGGACCGACATCGGCATCATGTTCCAGGACAGCACGCTGGTGCCCTGGCGCAGCGTGCGCGGCAATGTCGAGCTGCAGCTGGAGATGCGCGGCATGCCCGTTGCCGACTACCACGAGCGCGTCGAGACGCTCCTCAAGTCCGTGCACCTCGAGGATTTCGCGGAGCGTCTGCCCTTCGAGCTCTCGGGCGGCATGCAGCAGCGCGCCGCCTTCTGCCAGGCGATGATCCACGAGCCCAAGATCGTCCTGTTGGACGAGCCTCTCGGCAAGCTCGATGCGATGACTCGCGAGCACATCCGCGCCGACTTGCAGGGGCTCTGGATGCGGAGCCGGCCCACGGTGGTGTTCGTCACCCACTCGATCGAGGAGGCCGTGCAGCTATCGACGGAGATCGCCGTCATCACGCCCCGTCCCGGGCGCATCGAGACCGTGATCCCGATCGATCTGCCGTTTCCGCGCGATCTCGCGGTCAAGAACTCGCCGGAATTCATCCGGCACGTGCACGATATCCAGGAGATCTTCCATGGCTACGGCGTCCTATAGAGGCGACCCGTCGCTCGAGCGCCTTTGGCGCTGGTTCGGGCAGTCCTGGATGTTCATCGCATTCTTCATCGGGTTCTTCCTGTTCTGGGAATACGCAATCGTCCTCTTCAAGATCCCGCTCTACATCCTGACACCCCCGTCGCTGATCGTGACCAAGGGCTGGGCCGATCTGCCCCGGCTTATCCAGTACACCTATGTGACGAGCCTCGAGACTGTCAGCGGCTATGGTGTTGCCGTCGTGCTGGCGCTCCCCATGGGCCTCGCCATCGCCTTCTCCTCGGTCCTGCGGCGGACGATCTACCCCTTCCTGGTCTGCTTGGAGATGGTGCCCAAGATCGCCTTCGCGCCGCTCTTCATTTCGTGGCTGGGCTTCGGCCTGTTGCCGAAGGTGATCATCGTGTTCCTGGTCTGCTTCTTCCCGATCGTGCTCAATGCGATCCTCGCGTTCAACTCGTTGAGCGAGGAGCTCACGCGCTTCAGCCTGTCGACTGGCGCCGGCGTTTTGCGGACCTTCCTCAAGATCAGGCTGCCGGCGGCGATGCCGCAGTGCTTCGTCGGCTTCAAGTACGCCGGCCTCAACGCCACCGTCGGCGCGGCGATCGCCGAGTTCATCGGCTCGGATCAGGGCTTGGGCTTCTACATCCAGATCACCACTGGGAACATGCGACCGGAGCTCGCCTTCGCCGGGATTTTCTTCCTGACCGCGATCGGGCTCATCCTCTTTGGCGCGATCACGCTCGCGGAGCGGTTGCTCATCCCATGGCACATCTCCGTGCGGCGCACGCAGGCGTGAGGAGACATCGATGGCCAAGATCTCGAGCATCCGCTCGATCCTGCTGAGCTCGCCCTACGCCGATCCCGACGATCCCGAGATCAAGGAGTGCTTCCCGAATGGTGCCAAGCGCACCATCGGGATGGTCGAGGTCATGCTCGAGAACGGCATTAAAGGCCTCGGCGAGGGTTATCTCGCGGTCTTCGCGCCGCGGGTCTTCACGTCGATCGTCGATCTCTGCCGGCCGCACGTGCTCGGCCTCGACGGTCTCGATGTCGCGGGCGTGGTCCGGCGGCTTCGGAGCCTCTGCGACTACTGGTCGCTGCAGGGCGCGGCGCGGCACGTGATCAGCGCCTTCGAGATCGCGCTCCAGGACGCGAAGGCGAAAACCTGGGGCGTGCCGGTCTATGAGCTTCTGGGCGGCGCCAAGGTGGACAGCATCGAGATCTACGGCAGCGGCGGATGCTGCGATGCCAAGGAGCAGTTCCTGCGCGAGCTGGATCTGCTGAGCTCGAAGGGCATTGGGCTCTACAAGATCCGCTCGGTGAAGCGGGATATCTACCGCACTGCCTGGGTGCTCCACGAGGCCGGGAAACGTGGTATCCAGGTCGGCGTCGACATGTGTCAGAACCTCGCGGACCCGCCGCAGGTCGTGAGCGACGTGGTGGCCTTTGTCGAGGCGGTCCATCATCTGACGCCGCACCGCATGATCTTCCTCGAAGAGGCGATCGGGCCGGACGCGCCGGAGGGCTTCAAGGAATTGCGCACGCGCATCGACGTGCCGGTTTACGGCGGCGAGATCATCACCACGCCCAAGGAGATGATCGAGCGCATGAAAAATGGCGTCTATGCCGCCGTGCAGCCCGATGCGTCTGTCATCGGCGGCATTTCCGCCGTAATGGAGATCTTCACGGCGGGAAAGAAATACGACGTCGGCGTCGTCGTGCACGCCTGGGGCGGCGCCGCCGCGATCATGGCGAGCTACCACGCGGCGTTTGCCGGCGGCGGCAAACTGGTGGAGTTTCCGATGCTCGATTTCCCGCTGGGCGCCGAGATGATCGGCGACCAGGGCCGGATCGAGGGCGGCAGGCTGATGCGCCCGACCGCGCCCGGCCTCGGTCTCACGCTGACGCCGGCGATGGAGGCGCGGTATCCCTTCGACGAGAGCGCGGTCTACTGCTGTGTCCTCCACGATTGGGGTCCGCCCCCCGACGAGTACTGGAAGCGCTGACGGGATTTGCGATCGTCGATCGATCCGGCGACACTGGCGCTGGAGGTTGCACGATGAGCCGATCTGATCTGCCCGCGTTCGGTCGGCCACCCGCGCCGGTCGCGGAGCTGCTGGCGCCGCGCTCGGTCGCGGTGATCGGTGCGTCGGAGGACCAGACCAAATTCGGCGGTCGGCTCTATCGGATGCTGCTGAAGCACGGCTACACCGGCACGGTCTATCCGATCAATCCGAACCGACCGGAGCTCTTCGGCCTCAGGACCTATCCGGATATCCGCGCGACGCCGGAGCCCGCCGACATGGTGGTGATGGCGGTGCCGCGGCCGCGCGTCGCGGAGATGGTGGCGCATGCCGCCGGGATCGGCGTGCGCTGCGGAATCATCATCACCAGCAAATTCTCGGACGAGGGGCCCGAAGGCGCGGCGCTGGAGGCGGAGATCGTGCGCACGGCGCGCGCCGGCGGCATGCGCTTGATCGGGCCCAATTGCCTCGGCGTGATCAGCCCCGCGAACCGCGTGGTGCTCTGCTCGTCACCGGCGCTCGAGGTCGATACGTTGCGAGGCGATCCGATCGGTTTTGCGAGCCAGAGCGGCGCGCTGATGGCGACGGTGTTCGACCGCGCGGGCGCGCGCGGCATCGGCTTCTCCCACTGCATATCCGTCGGCAACCAGGCGGACCTCGAGATCTGCGACTTCGTCGAGTATTTCCTCGAAGACGCGCGAACCCAAGTCATCTGCACTTATGTCGAGGGCTTCAAGGATCCCGCTCGCTTCGTCGCGCTCGCGCGGCGTGCCCGCGCTGTGGGGAAGCCTTGGCTCCTGGTGAAAGCGGGCCGCACGGAATCCGGTGCGCGCGCCGCCTTCTCGCACACGGCGAGCCTAGCCGGCAGCTTCGAGGCGCTGGCCGCCGTCTGCCGCGACACCGGCGTCGTGCTGATGGGCGACCTCGATGCCATGGTGCTGCTGGCGGCGAGCCTGGTGCGCTTCCCCGGCCGGAAGGTGCGATCGGCCAATATCCTCACGACCTCCGGCGGCGGTGGCGCCATCGCCGCCGATCGCCTGGCCGAGGTCGGGGTTGGCCTCACCGCGTTCGCGCCGGAGACCGCGGGGAAACTCAGCCACTTCTTCTCGCCCGGCCAAGCGCTCAATCCCATCGACCTCGGCGGCCGGCTCGCCGGCGGCGAGGCGGTGGAGATCGCCGACGAGACCATGGCGATCGTGGGTGCCGACCCGGCCGAGGACGCGACGATCGCGCTCATCACGACGGCACCAATGCTCGCGCGCACCACGGGCAAGATCGCGGACGCCGCAACAGCGGCGCGGAAGCCCTGTCTCTTCGTGATGGCGCCTGGTGCTGCCGCGGACGCCGCGCGCGCCGAGCTTGTGACCCGGCACATGCCTTTCACGGACAGCCTCGACGATGCGATCCGCGCCGTCCGGGGTTGGATCGATGGGTCCGCGCCAGTCGCGGCCACGCCGAGTCGTCCCGCCGGCCTACCGGCCGCGCCGCCCGATTTCCTCGCCGGTGCGCTCGATGCCGCGCATCTCTACGATCTGCTGCGAGCCTATGGCCTGCCGGTTGCGCCGCATGCCGTCTGCGCAGACAGTGATAACGCCTGCGCCGCAGCGGCACGGCTGGGCTATCCCGTAGCGCTCAAGGCGCTCGGTCCCTCCATCGTGCATAAGAGCGATGTCGGCGGTGTTGTCCTCGGCTTGGGGTCTGCGTCTGATCTCCGAGAGGCCGCGGAGACGATGCGGCGCAAACTGCCCGGGCTCGACGGATTCCTGGTTCAGCGGATGGAGCAGGGCGAGGCCGAGTTGATCCTCGGCGTGACCGTCGACAGCCAGTTCGGTCCGCAAATCGTCGTGGGGGCCGGCGGCACGCTCGTGGAGCTGCTGAAGGATGTCGCGGTGTCGGCAGCGCCGGTGTCGGCGGAGACCGCGCGTGGCATGCTTTCACGGCTCAAGGTCTACACTCTGCTGGAAGGGCTGCGCGGTCGGCCGCCGCTCGATGTTGACGCGGTCGTCGAGGCCATCGTGCGTCTGGGTTGGCTCGCCGATGATCTCGGCGGCCGCCTCAAGGAGCTCGACATCAATCCGTTGATCGTGAGACGGCGCGGCGAGGGCTGTGTCGTCGTCGACGCCCGAGCGCTGTTGGGCTGAAGGGAGGAAGGCCAATGTCCGTCGTCACCATCGAGGCACAGGGGGCAGTCTCGATCATCCGCATCAACCGGCCCGAGAAGCTCAACGCCATCAGCAGCGGGGTGGCGGTGGAGCTGCAGAAGGCGTTCCAGGCCTTCGATGCGTCGGACCAGCGTGTTGCCGTGATGTCGGCGGCGGGGACCCGCGCGTTCACCGTCGGCGCCGACGTGAACGATCTGCCCGAGCTCTGGCGCTGCATCCCCAACGTCGGCTTCAAGACGCGGAAACCCATCATCGCGGCGACCAGCGGCTGGTGCGTCGGAGGCGGCCTGGTGCTGGTGATGATGTGCGACCTGATGGTCTCGACCGAGGACACGCAGTTCTACTACCCCGAGGCGAAGCTCGGGCTGACCGGCGGCATGATCAGCTCGCTGGTGAAGCGCATGCCGCACAAGCTCGCCATGGAGGTGATGCTGCTGGGCTCCAAAATCCCCGCGCGCCGGGCCTACGAGGTCGGGTTCGTCAACCGCGTGGTCGCAAACGGCACGCACGAGCAGGAGGCGATCGCGATGGCCCGGGAGCTCGCGGAGATGGCGCCACTGGTGGTTGCCACGCTCAAGGGCTTCGTCAACGACGTCATCCTCGAGGCGGGGCCGGTCGAGCGGATGGTCGAGACCAGCCAGGCGCTCGCGCGGGTGCGTGGCAGCGCCGATTTTTCTGAGGGCGTCGCCGCCTTCAAGGAAAAGCGCAAGCCGCGGTTCAAAGGGTCTTGATGATCCGGCTTAGACCGGCACGTCGCCCAGGACGGTGCAGCGGCGGATGACGCGGGGCTCGTGAGCGGTATCGTAGCTGCCGGCCTTGTGCATCAGACACCGATTGTCCCAGACCATGAAGTCGCGCGGACGCCAGT
>DATEGF010000171.1:0-7162 GCA_035280245.1 Allostellaceae bacterium | reverse complement strand
ATAGTCCGCCGGGAATGTGACCGCCACCGTGCGGTTCTCGCCCGCCTTGGCGCCGACCACCTGGTCCTCGAAGCCCGGGATGAACGAGCCGGTGCCGAGCTCCAGCGAGTAACCCTCGGCGCTGCCGCCTGGGAATTCCTTACCGTCTACCGAGCCCTTGAAATCGATCACCACGACATCGCTGGTCTCGGCGGCGCGCTCGACTATCTCGCTCTTGCGCTGTTGCTTGGCGACGCGCTCGAGCGCCTGTTGCACTTCTTCTTCCGGCACCTCGGGCTTCAGCCGCTCGAGCTTGAGCTCGCTGAAATCCATCGGCTGGATCTCGGGCAGCACCTCGACCGCGAGCTTGAACTCGAGGTCGGTGCCTTCGTTGAAATTGGTGATCTCCACCTTGGGCTGGAGCGCGGGCCGCAGGTTCTGCTCGCGGAGCGCCTCGCCGGAGGTGTCGTTGACCGCGCGCTCCAACACCTCGCCCATGACGGCGGAGCCATAGCGCTTCTTGAGCACGGTCATCGGCACTTTGCCGGGGCGGAAGCCCGGCAGGCGCACCGACCGGCCGATCTCGTTGAGCCGGCTGGTCATACGCTGCTCGATGTCGGCGGCGGGAACGACCACTTTAAACTCCCGCCTCAGTCCCTCGGTCGCGGTCTCGGTGATCTGCATGGAATTGAAGCCTGCTCTTCTTGACGAGTGCGGGCGGAGGTCAGTTTTCGCTCGGTTTGGTGCGGGCGGAGGGATTTGAACCCCCACGACTCGCGTCGCTGGAACCTAAATCCAGTGCGTCTACCAATTCCGCCACGCCCGCAATCGGGATTGGGGCGGCTTCATAGCACGGGATGAGCGGAAGGGAATAGCCTTTCGGGCCCAGCCCTAGGGCGTTAGCCCCGGCTCAGGCAGGCCCGCGCGGCGGCATCCAGAATGGCCTCGGCGTCGATCCCATAGACCCTGTAAAGGTCGGGGATATCGCCGGATTGGCCGAAATGCTCGATGCCCAAGGGCTCGACCCGGTGGCGCTTCACCGCACCGAGCCACGAGAGGGTCGCGGGGTGAGCGTCCAGGACCGTCACGAGCGCGGCGTCGGCGGCAAGCGGCTTGAGTAAGCCCTCGACATGCGCGGTCGAGCGCGTCCGTTTGGCCCCGAGCCAGTCCTGATGGAGCCTGTCACCCGAGGTCACCACCAGCAGGCCCGCGCCCGGAATGTCTTCCAGGATCTCCTGGTGCGCCGCCGTCGCCTCGGGCACCACCGCGCCCTGACAGACGATCGCCAGCTCGGCACCCTGCGTCGGCGGCACCAGCCAATAGGCGCCGCAGACGATCGCCTGCACGAGGTCGGGCGTCATCGTCCGCTTCGGCTGATCGACCGGCCGCGTGGAGAGTCTGAGATAGACGGCGCCACCGTCCGGCGCCTGCATGTGCTCGAATCCCCAGCGCATGAGCACTGCGAGCTCGTCAACGAAGGCGGGCTCGAACGATGTCAACCCGTCTTGCGTCATCCCGATGAGCGGCGTGCCGATGGATTGGTGGGCGCCGCCTTCCGGCGCGAGCGTAATGCCCGAGGGCGTCGCCACGACCATGAAGCGCGCGTTCTGGTAGCAGGCATAATTGAGCGCATCGAGACCGCGCGCGATGAAGGGATCGTAGAGCGTGCCGATCGGCAGCAGCCGCGCGCCAAAGATCGGCTCGGCGAGCCCCAGCGCCGCCATCAGGATGAAGAAATTGTTCTCGGCGATGCCGAGCTCCACGTGCTGGCCGTCGTGCGACATCTGCCAGCGTTGGGCCGAGACCACCTTCTCCTCGCGGAACACGTCCGAGCGCTCGTGCCGGTCGAAGAGCCCGCGGCGGTTCACCCAGCCACCGAGATTGGTCGAGACCGTCACGTCGGGCGAGGCCGTCACGATGTGCCGCGCGAGCGCGCTGTCGCCTGCCGCCAGCTCGCTCAGGATTCGGCCGAAACCCTCCTGGGTCGATTGCCGCTCGGCGTGAGGCACGGGAAGCGCCTCGGGCAGAGGAACCGGGCTCGCCTTTAGACCCCGCGCACCCTGGGCCGCAAACGGAACGCTATCGAGGAACGCCTCGATCTCGCCCTGCGACGCCTCGAGCCCCGCGAAGCGGTCCCACTCCGCTCCCGCCGGCACCCTCATGCTCTGCTGGAAGCCCGCCATCTGGCTCTCGTTCATGAGGCCGGCATGGTTGTCCTTGTGACCCGCGAAGGGCAGGCCGAAGCCCTTGATGGTGTAGGCGATGAAGCAGGTGGGCTTGTCGTCCTCGATGGCGTGGAACGCCTCCAGCACCGAGGCCATGTCGTGGCCCGCGAGATTGGTCATGACC
Source organism: Allostellaceae bacterium (assembly GCA_035280245.1). GTDB lineage: Bacteria > Pseudomonadota > Alphaproteobacteria > ATCC43930 > CGMCC-115725 > DASZHJ01. The sequence continues at coordinate 4,834 of DATEGF010000171.1, read as the reverse complement.
TCGTGGAGTGCCTGGTCTTCGTGCGCCGCGAGGAAGGCGCGAATTCCCGCGAGGTGGCCGAGGTCGCCCTGGAGATGCTTCCGCCAGCCCTCGCCGCCCTTGTAGACCAGCGCCGAGTAGAGCGAGTTCGGGCAGGCATCGATCCAATCGCGGAGCGCCTCGCCGTCGGGCCCGGCGAAGGCGCGCTCGAGCTTCTTGCCGTATTTCAGGATCACCACGCGCCAGCCCATGGTCTGGAACAGCTGGTCGATGTGGGAATAGAGCCGGTCGGAGACCACGGCATCGAGGCTCTGGCGGTTGTAGTCGATCACCCACCAGAGGTTCCGCACGTCGTGCTTCCAACCCTCGAGCAGCGCCTCGAAAATATTGCCCTCGTCGAGCTCGGCATCGCCGACCACCGCGACCATGCGTCCCGGCGGCGTACCCGCATCGGCGAGACCCTTGAGGCGCACATAATCCTGCACCAGTGCGGCGAAGCTCGTGAGCGCCACGCCGAGCCCCACGGAGCCCGTGGAGAAATCGACGTCGTCGGTATCCTTGGTGCGCGAGGGATAGGACTGGGCGCCGCCGAGCGCGCGGAAGTTCTGCAGCTTGTCGAGGCTCTGCTGGCCCAGCATGTACTGGATCGCGTGGAACACCGGGCTCGCGTGCGGCTTCACCGCGACGCGGTCCTGCGGCCGCAGCACGTCGAAATAAAGCGCCGTCATCAGCGTCGCGACCGAGGCGCTCGACGCCTGGTGTCCGCCGACCTTGAGCCCGTCCCGGCTCGGCCGGATATGGTTTGCGTGATGGATTGTCCACGACGAGAGCCAGAGCACCTTGCGCTCGAGCTCGGTCAGCAGCCGCTGCCGATCGGCGGGGCTGAGCGCGTTCGGCAAAGCTGGTGCGGCGCGTCCCGCCTTCGACAGGGCCATGCGAGGGTGTCCTCCGACGGAGACTCTGCGGTCAAACGCGGCGAATGGGAAGTGACTCTCGGATTCCCGCTCAACTCCGGGCACGGGCATACGGCAGCACGTCCGGATTCACCACGTTGATCGGCGGGCCCGCTGAATAGGCGACGATCTGATCGAAGATGTCTGAGAACTGAACCTCGTACTCGTCGCGGGAGACGTAGCCGATGTGCGGCGTCGCCACCACGTTCTCCACCTTGAGCAGCGGATGGTCGGGATCTCGGACCGGCTCTTGCTCGAAGACATCGACGGCGGCCATGCCGGGCCGGCCTGCTCGCAACGCCGCCACCAGCGCGCCGGGCTCGATGAGCGGCGCGCGGCTGGTGTTGACCAGGAGCGCGGTCGGCTTCATGCGCGCGAGATCGGCCGCGGTCACGATGCCGCGGGTGGTATCCACCAGCCGCATGTGGAGCGAGAGCACGTCGCAGGCCTCGAAGAATTCCGCCTTGCTGCCCGCGGTTGCGTAGCCGTCGGCGCGCGCCTGCGCCATCGTCTTCTCCCGCGCCCACACCAGCACCCGCATCCCGAAGGCCTTGCCGTAACCCGCCACGACGCCGCCGATCCGGCCGTAGCCGAAAATACCGAGCGTCTTGTCCCGGAGCGATTGGCCGACGCCGATCTGCCAGGTGCCGGCCTTGAGCGCCGCTGCCTGTTGCGGGATCTGGCGCATCGCCGCCAGCACCAGTCCCCAGGTGAGCTCCGCCGCCGCATAGGAGGGCGTGCCCAGATGCTGGCTCGAGGAGACGATGACGCCGAGCCGCGTGCAGGCTTCGATGTCGATATGTGGATAGACGCTGCGCTGGCTGATGAGGCGCAGCTTCGGCAATCGCTCGAGCAACTGCGCCCGGATCTGGGTGCGCTCGCGGATCAGCACCAGCGCCTCCGTATCGCCGAGGCGCCTCGCGAGCGCCTCCACGTCCTGGACGTGGTCGTTCCAGATCGTGACCTCGTGCCCCCTCAGCTTCTCGAAGCAGTGAAGCGTGCGAATGGTGTCGAAATAATCGTCGAGGATCGAGATCTTCACGGGCGCGCTAGTCGGCGGCAATCGCAGGAGCGCTGGCCTCGCCCATCGCATGAGCGCCAAGGGCGGCGCGTCCGCGCTCGCTCAGCAAGACCCGCGATTGATCCGTCAGCCGCCCGCCTCCGGTCTCGAACGCGATCAGGCCCTCACTGATCGCATCCTCCCAGGCGCAGGTGGTGGGACAGGTACTGCGCCAGGCTTGTCTCGCCTCCGCGTAGCTGCGCGGCCGGCTCTCGACCCACGCGAGGAATTGAAGCGTCAGCAGGCTAACGGAATGGGGCATCGCGCTCCCCGCCGATGATCACGGGCTCGATCGACTATAGAGCGCCCCAGGGCGCTCAGCCATGCCGTGAGATCAGGCTACCCGCTCGGAATAAGCTTCGCAGAAGGCGCGAAGCGCGAGGATGCGCATGCCGCCCTCGAGACGGCCGGATTCCACGTGATCGAACGCCACATTGAAGCGCACGTGGGGAATGCCGACGGGATCGGCGCAGAGCGTGAGCACGGTCGCGGTCTCGGCGACCCGGTCGCGGCGCGGACGGCGGTAGAGCTCGCCCGGCTTCAAGTCGGGAAGCTGAACCTCAGTGCTTGGACGGCGGAAGAATGACAGGGTCATCGCAGTCTTGCCCTTGGTCTGCTCCTGACCCTGGAGCCTGCGCCCTGCATTACCAACGTCCGGTTAACATTCCTCCCCGAGCGCGCATTATTTCCAGGCAATTAGATCAAATACGAGCGATTGCTTATCTGGAACGGGAGGTCTCCTTCAGGCGCGCGAGCGTCCTGACCCCGCTCGAGACCGTGACCCGGCCCTCACCCGTATAGGCCTCGTGGTTCGCCTCCACCTCCGCGAGCCGATAGAGGTAGTTGACCATGATCCCCGCCGATTGCTGCAGCCCCTTGGGCGAGAGATCGGCCAACCAGTTCAAACGCTCGACGCGCGCGCCGTTGGTGAGGTGAAAGTGCTCGACGAGATCGCGAGCGCGGCCCTGCACCCCTTTCTCCGTCAGCAGGTACCGCGCGCAAAGCCGCATGAGCACCGAACGCACGATCTCGGCGACCTCGGGGCTCTCGTGCCAGCGAACGTCCGCCAGCAAGCCCGCAAGCCCGAGCGCGCCCTTCCCATCGGGCAGCGCCGCGAGCGCCTCCCGCTCCGCCGGAAGCAGCACCTCCTCATCCTTGGCGAGGCGCGCGTCGAGCCAGGCGCGAAAGCCCGGAACGGGCGACAGCGTGGCAAAGGTCTTGAGGTGCGGCAGCTCTGCCGCGAGATCGTCGGCAACCCGCTTGATCAGGAAGTTGCCGAAGCTGATTCCGGCAAGCCCGCGCTGGCAATTCGAGATCGAATAGAAGATCGCGGTGTCGGCCTCACGGGGATCGCCCACCGGCGCGCTCTCGTCGAGCAGAGCCTGGATGTTGCCGGAGATGCCTTTCACCAGCGCGACCTCGACGAAGATCAAGGGCTCCTCCGGCATGCGCGGATGGAAGAAGCCGAAGCAGCGGCGGTCGGCCTCAAGCCGGTGCTTGAGATCGTCCCAGGAGCGGATCTCGTGCACGGCCTCGTAGGCCGTGAGCTTCTCCAGGAGCGCCGCCGAGGAATCCCAGGTGATGCGTTTCAGCTCCAGGAACCCGATGTCGAACCAGCTGCGCAGCAGCGCGCGCAGGTCACGCTCGAGGCCGGCGAGCGCCCGGTCGCCGCGGGCGAGCGCCATCAGCTCCGCGCGCATGTCGACCAGGAACTTGACGCCCTCCGGAAGCGCGTTAAATTGCGTGAGCAGCCGCCGGCGCGGCGCCTCGAGGGCCGTCCGCAGCGTCTCCTCGGCCATTTCCTTGTCGCGCCGCGCGTCCGATTGCAGGAAACCGGACGCCGCCTTCGCCACGGCCTCGTGATCGACGTCGAACTCGTCGGCAAGCAGATGCAAAAACCGCTTTCGCCCCTCGGCATTGAGGCCGAGATAGGTCCGCCCGAGCTCCGCCGCCCGCGCCCGTGCTGCCACCTCGCCCCCGCGACCGTTGAGGCAGGCGCGCAGCTGCTCGCGCACATGCTCGGTGTCGCCGCTGTCCAGCTCCGGTCCCGCGGCGCCGCGGTTCTGGCCCGCGATGTCACGCCAGGCCGTCCGCAAGCGGCCGCTGATGCGGTCCATCACCGTATCGAAAAAACCGGTGCTGCTGCGCTCGCTCATGGCGTCTCCCGATAGAGCCGATCGGTGACACTGGCAAGTCGGCCGCGCTCGGCCGCGAGGCCCTTCAGCCCACGCAGGACACCTGGCAGCACTTCGATCAGATCCTCGGCGACGAGGCCGGGCCTCACGGCCTGTCCTGCTTCGCCGTGCAGCCAGACCGCCGCGCTTGCGGCGGTGAATGCGTCCATGCCCTGCGCGACGAGTCCCGTGATCATGCCCGCGAGCACGTCACCGGTGCCGCCGCTCGCGAGGTCGGGCGGGGCATTGCCGTTGACGACCGCGCGCCCGTCGGGCGCGGCGATCACGGTATCGGGCCCCTTGAGGACGATCACCGATCGGCTCGCCGCGGCCGCGGCGCGCGCGCGGGCGAGCTTGTCGCCCTCGACCGAGAAGAGCCGCGCGAACTCGCCCTCGTGCGGCGTGAGCACGGTCGGGCCCGCGATCGCGCCGATGAGAGCCGATGGCTCGTCGGCAAAGACCGTCAACGCATCGGCGTCGAGCACGACGCTGCGCCGCGTCGTAAGCGCGGCCAGCACGGTCTCGCGCAGGGCGAGCGTGGTGCCGCCGCCCGGCCCTAGCAGGATCACATTGCGTCGGGCATCGTCGAGCAGCGCCTTGAAGTCCTCGATGCCGCCAATCCCCCGCACGATCACGCTGGTGAGCGCGCTCGCGTAGACCGGCCAAGC
>DATEGF010000170.1:0-5691 GCA_035280245.1 Allostellaceae bacterium | reverse complement strand
TCGTGCAGGAGCGCCGCTGCGATCAGCGCCGCCGAGGCGCCAGCGGCCTCGGCGGCGGTGGCACACTGCAGCGCGTGGGCGAGCTGCGTCACGCGCTCGCCGCCATATTGCCGACCGCCACTTCCCTCGAAGATCTCGCGGACCTCGTCGACCGCCGTCATCGCTGCCTCCGCACTCCCGTCACACGATCCGGGCGCCGCCGCGCCAGACCTCGCGCACCACCGGGAACTCACCTACGCGCCGGGCGCGGACGAGGTCGGCGCGCTGTCCCGTGGCGATCTCGCCGCGGTCCTCGAGCCCGATCGCCCGCGCGGGGGTCGCCGACACCATCGCAACCGCCGCCGCCAGATCGAGGCCGTGATCGTCGCGCAGCAGGAAGGCCGCGTGCAACAAGCTCACGGGCATGTAGTCCGACGAGAGGATGTCGAGCGTCCGCGCCGCGGCCAGCGTACTTGCGGATACGTTTCCGGAGTGGGAGCCGCCGCGCACGACGTTGGGGGCGCCCATGATCACAGCCATGCCGCGCTCATGCGCCAGCGCCGCCGCCTCGACCGTGGTCGGGAATTCCGCCACCGACATGCCGAGATCGAGCGATTCCATCACGTGCTCGACCGTGGCGTCGTCATGGCTCGCGAGCGGCAGATTGCGGTCCCGGCAGAGCGCGACCACGCGTCGCCGGTTCGCGTCCGAGTAGCGCTGCCGATCCGACACCCGACGCTCAACCAGCGCATCCATCTCGGCGGAATTGAAGCCGAAGCGACTCTGATAATAGGTGTAGTAGTGCTCGACTTTGGTGAACTGCCGCTGCCCGGGCGTGTGGTCCATGACCGAGATGAGCCGCACGAGCGGGCTCCCCAGCAGCTGCTCGCAGACCTCGACCACCTCCGCGTAGCTCACCTCGCAGCGCAGGTGGAGGAAATGATCGGCGCGGAGCAGGCCGTCCTCTCGCGCGGCCGAGATGGTGAGCGCGGCCTCGTGCAGCATCGAGCCGCGCACCGAGGTCTCGCCACGCCGCTGAGCGGCCTCGTCGATATCGACGATCGCGAGCGCATCCAGCACAGTGGTGATACCGGCCGCCGCAAGCTGCGCGTCGTGGGCGACCAGCGCCGGCATTATCGGCCAGCGTACGCCGGGCCGTGGCGAGACGTAGCGCTCGAGATTGTCGGTATGCAGCTCCACCAGGCCCGGCAGGAGGAAATCACCCTCGAGATCGCGCGCGCCCGGCACGCTCGCCGGGCCCTCGCCGACCTCGACAATCTCGCCGCCGCGGCACACGACGTGGCCGTCGAGGACGCGGTCGCGCAGAACCACTTTTGCGTTGTCGAGTACGAGCTCCGATGTCACGCCGCCTCCGCCTTGTCCAGAACGAGCACGCGGTCCGCGACGGCGTCGCGTACCTCCCGGTCGTGAAAGACCCCGACCACCGTCGCGCCGCGTGCCTTCGCCTCCCGAACCAGATCCACCACCGCCGCCCGGTTGTCGCTGTCGAGCGAGGCGGTGGGCTCGTCGAGCAGCAGGATCGGCTGCTCCGCCACCAGACCGCGCGCGACGTTGATGCGCTGCTGCTCGCCGCCGGAGAAGGTCGCGGGCGGCAGGCTCCAGAGCGCATGCGGGATGTGCAGGCGCTCGAGGATCGCGGCCGCACGCGCCCGCGCCATGTCGGGCTCGACGCCGCTCTCCTGTGCGCGCTCCATCACCAGATCGATCGCCGGCACCCGCGGCACCACCCGCAGGAACTGGCTGACATAGCCGAGGGTGGAGCGGCGCAAGGCCAGGATCTCCCGCGGCTCCGCGAAAGCGACGTCGACGGTGTCGCCGCCGCCGCGCACGCGCACGTGACCGCGGTCGGGCCGGTAGTTGCCGTAGATGCAGCGGAGGATGGTGCTCTTGCCCGTGCCCGATGGACCCTGGAGCGCCAGGCACTCGCCGCGCTCGACGGCGAGGCTCAGACCCGACAGCACCTTGAGCTCGGTACCGCCTCGCAGATGCAGGGTGAAGCTCTTGTCGAGGCTCTCGATCTCGATGGCGGCGGCCATGGCTCAGGCTCCGATCACCGAGGAGACCAGCAGCTGGCTATAGGCATGGCGCGGATCGTCCAGGACCTGGTCGGTGAGCCCCTCCTCCACCACCTCGCCGCGGCGCATCACCATCAGTCGATCCGTGAGCAGCCGCGCGACGCCGAGATCGTGCGTTACGATCACCACGGCGAGCGCCAAGTCCCGCACGAGCCGGCGCAGCAGATCGAGCAGCCGTGCCTGGATCGAGACATCGAGACCGCCGGTGGGCTCGTCGAGATAGACGATGCGCGGCCTACTCACGAGGATGCGCGCGATCTGCAGGCGCTGTTGCATGCCGCCCGAGAACAGCGCCGGCAGCTCATCGATGCGGCCGGGGTCGAGCTCGACGCGATCGAGCCAGGAGACCGCCTCCGCGCGGATGCGGCCGTAGTGGCGCTCGCCGGCCGCCATCAGGCGCTCGCCGACGTTCCCACCGGCGCTCACGCGCATGCGCAGCCCGTCCCGCGGGTTCTGATGCACGATACCCCACTGGGTCCGCATCAGGTAGCGGCGACGGGCCTCGCCCATGCGATGGACGTCCTCGAAGGGACCCTCGGCGGCGCGGAACTCGACGCTACCAGCGGTCGGCTCGAGCTCGCCCGCGAGGCAGCGCAGGAGCGTGGTCTTGCCGGAGCCGGATTCGCCGACGATCCCCAGAACCTCGCCGGGCCAGAGGTCGAGCGAGACGGCGCGGCAGGCGGTGACACGGCCGAAGCTCTTGTCGAGGCCGCGGACGCGCAGGAGCGGCTCGGTCATTCCGCCGCCTCGGGTGCCGCGGTGCCGCGCCGTCCCTCGCAATAGTCGCTGTCGGAGCAGACGAACATCCGGTTGCCGCGGTCGTCGATCAGGACCTCGTCGAGGAAGCTGTCGCGCGCCCCGCAGAGCGCGCAGGCGCGGTCCCAGCGCTGGACCGAGAAGGGATGATCATCGAAGTCGAGGCTCTTCACCCGCGTATAGGGCGGGATCGCATAGATCCGCTTCTCGCGGCCCGCGCCGAACAGCAGGAGCGCGGGGCTGCGGTCGAGCTTGGGATTGTCGAATTTCGGGATCGGCGACGGACTCGAGAGATAGCGATCGTGGACGAGGATCGGATAGTCGTAGGAGCGTGCGATCCGCCCGTGGGTCGCGATGTCCTCGTAGAGGTGCACGTGCATCAGGCCGTAATCCTCGAGCGCATGCAACTTCAAGGTCTCGCTCTCCTTGGGCTCGAGCCAGCGGAGCGGCTCCGGGATCGGCACCTGGAACACCAGGATCTGGCCGTCCTTGAGCGGCAGCTCGGGGATGCGATGGCGCGTTTGGATCACCGTCGCCTCGGCGGTGTGCGTCGTCGTACGCACGCCCGCGGTCTTCGCGAAGAGCCGGCGGATGTTGACGGCATTTGTGGTGTCGTCGGCGCCCTGGTCGATCACCTTGAGCACATCGTCGGTCCCCAAGATCGCCGCGGTCACCTGGATCCCGCCGGTGCCCCAGCCATAGGGCAGCGGCATCTCGCGGCTCGCGAACGGCACCTGGTGGCCGGGAATCGCCACGGCCTTCAGGATCGCGCGCCGGATCATCTTCTTCGTCTGCTCGTCGAGGTAGGCGAAGTTGAAGGACTGCGCGGGAAGCCGCGCGTGCGTGCTCATTCCGCAGCCTCGGTCAAGGTCTGCTGCCGGGCCCGCTCCCAGTCCGCGCGCATCTCGCGGACCATATGAAGCTCGGCCTGGAAGTCGACGTAATGCGGCAGCTTCAGATGCTGGGTGAAGCCGGAGGACTCGACGCTGTCACTGTGCGAGAGGACGAACTCCTCGTCTTGCGCGGGCATGCCGGTGTCCTCGCCGAGCTCCTTGGCGCGGAGCGCACGGTCGACCAGCGCCATCGCCATCGCCTTTCGCTCCGAGAAGCCGAACACCAGGCCGTAGCCGCGGGTGAATTGCGGTGGCGCGCTCGCCGAGCCCTTGAACTGGTTCACCATGTCGCACTCGGTGACCACGATCTCGGCGATCTCCACGGCAAAGCCGAGCTCCGGCGGAACGTATTCGACCGTGACCACGCCCATGCGGATCTCGCCCACGAAGGGGTGCGTGTTGCCGTAGCCGCGCTGCGTCGAATAGCCGAGCGCCAGCAGGAACCCCTCGTCGCCGCGCGCGAGGTTCTGCAACCGAAGCGCCCGCTCGGCGGGGAAAGCGAGCGGCTCTTGCGTCAAATCCGACACCGCCTCGCCATCGCGCGCAGTCGCCGCTTCCATCAAGCCTTCGCGGCCGAGCAGGTCTGCGACGCGCGGCGCGACCGCGGCCGGCGAGACCGGCGCCGCCTCGGCCGCCGGCGCCGCTCCTGCTTCGGCAAGTCTGAAATCCAGCAGACGATGGGTGTAGTCGAAGGTGGGGCCCAGCACCTGCCCGCCCGGCACATCCTTGAAGGTGGCGGAGATTCGCCGCTTCAGCAGCATCGCGCCGGTGTCGATCGGCTCGGCGTTGCCGAAACGCGGCAGGGTCGTGCGATAGGCGCGGAGCAGGAAGATCGCTTCCATGAGGTCGCCGCGCGCCTGCTTCACCGCGAGCGCCGCCAGCGCGCGATCGTAGAGCGAGCCCTCGGTCATCACGCGATCGACCGCAAGCGTGAGCTGCTGGTCGATCTGCGCCAGGCTCAGCTCCGGCACCGCGGGATCGCCGCGCCGCTCCTCGCCGACCAGCCGCTCGGAATTGGCGATCGCGCGCTCGCCGCCTTTCACCGCGACGTACATGTCACTCCTCCACCACCCGCACAGTGCGCGGGAGCACGGCAATGGCCTCCGGCGCCGCGAGCACCACGTCGATACCGCCGGGATAGAGCGCGCCGTTCTCGCGCCACTGCTGCCAGAATTTCGCCTCGACGCCGTCGACGACGAGCGAGGTCGTCGTCGCGATACCGGGGCCCGCGAGGCGCCGCGGCTTGCCGTGCAGGAAGCCCGGCACCTGGATGACGACGGTCGTCGAGCGCTCGGGCCGCTCCGCATCGCCCGGCGCGAACGAGGCGAGATCGAGGTCGGCCGCATTGCCAATGAGCGCGAAGCTCGCCTCATGGGGCGCCTCCGCGATCGGCGCCCCGCAGTGAAAGCGCAGGAAATCCCGGACGCCATCGGTGTCGAGGACGGGATCGAGATGGACCGGCGTGCCGTGATCGAAGAGCGTGAGCGCCAGCGCCGCACCGCTCGGCCAGAGCGCATCGGGCGATGCGAGACGCTGCGGCAGCAGGATCACGCGGCCGGGATGCGTGAAGCCATCGAGCAGCCGACGGAACACTTGCTGTGTGTCGTGGACGGTGTCGTTGAAGCCCGGGCTCGGGCTGGCGGCGAGCGCGCTCACGATTCGGTCTCGCGCGCCACCGTGAAGAACTCTACGCGGGTCGCCGCAGCGCGCGACGCGGCGCGCTGACGGCCGGAGACATGAGCGGCCGCGAGCGGCGCGATCACTCGCGACTCGACGTCATTCCGGCGTCCATCGGTCTGCAGGAGCGCATCGCAGAGCGCCATGACCTCGGCATGGCGCGCGTCGGACCCGCCGACGTAACCGTGGCCGACCGTGCCATCGGCCAGCACGACGGAGCAGCGCGTCACGGTCATCTCGCCGACATTGAAGGCAGCACCCGCGCCGCCCATCCGCCCGCGCAACATCAC
>DATEGF010000169.1:0-4082 GCA_035280245.1 Allostellaceae bacterium | reverse complement strand
TTCCCGCCTTCATCTGCGCCTCGCTGACGCCGGAGACCGCGAGCCACGATTTCAGGAGCACCGGCGGCGAGTACCAAATGGCGCCGAGCGCCATCCTCGCAATCACCGCCACCGCGAGCGCCAGCCAGTTGATCGTGATCTCGTGCATGCGTCCTCCGTTCCCGAGGGGTCAGCGCGGCTCCAGGAACAGCTTCAGGCTCTCTCCGCTCCGACCCGCGGCTAGCATAAGATCGAATGACTCCATCGGGTAGTTCTCGCCGAAGAGATCGTCGACATTGAGGCGGCGCTCCGCGAGGAGCCGCACGGATTCACCGAAGTCGCCGTAGTTGACCGCGGAGAAGGTCACCTCCTTCTTGACGCAGCGGGCGACGCTGATCGAGACCGGCTGATAGCGCCGGCTCTTCAGCACGATCCGCCCGCCGGGCCGCGTCATGTCGAGGATGTCCGAGAGCGTCTCGGTGGTGGCGAGCGTCTCGATCACGAAATCGAACTCGTCAGCAAGATCTCGGGCGGCCTCGGGCGTCGGCTGCATCACGCGCACGTCGCGGAAGTCGTAGGCTTCGAGGATGCGCAGCGTGAGCTCGGCGATGCGGTTGTCGCCATAGACCAGGCCCTTCTCCTCGGGCCGGATGCCGGACTTGAGCACCGCGAGCGAGGCCGCGACCGGCTCCGCATAGGCGCCGTGCCGGAACGGCAGCGCGTCCGGTATCGGATAGACCGCGCGCTCCGGAACTTTCACGAGCTCGGCGAAGGCACCGTCGCTCTCGAGCCCCAGCATCGCCGTGCGCTGACAGAGGTCGGCGCGCCCGCTCCGGCATTCGCGGCATGCGCCGCACGCGATCACCGGGAAGACCGCGACGCGATCGCCCGTCTTCGCGCGCGAGACCCCTGCGCCCACGGCTTCCACCACACCTGAGAACTCGTGGCCGATCACCAGCGGATCGCGCGTCGCGATGACGCCGTCCGCCACGAACACGTCCGTGCGACAGAGCCCCGCGCTCCGCACGCGCACGACGACATCGTCGTCGCGCTCGACGACGGGATTGGCGACGGCGCCCAGCGACACCGTCTTGCCGTTCTTCACGATCGCTCTCATGGGGAAGCCCCCAGCCGATATTTCGCCTTGCTCGCGGGAGTAGCACACCGGGTGTTGCGCTACAAAAGCGGGCGACCTTTCATGCGGCGCGAAAGAACCCGCGACTCGCGGGAGTCCCTGAGCCTGACGTTCCGAAAAAATATTTTACATGCGAGCGTCGCCCGACTCGCGGGCAAGGCGCGACTCCACCGAGTCGCTAGTCGCGCGCGATCGGCTCGATCTTCACCTTCATCTCCTCGTAGGGCGACGAGAAGCCGAGGCCCTGGGCGGCGGCTCGGGAGAGCTCGATGATGCGGCTCTCGTCGCGCGGTCCGCGATCGTTGATCCTGACTTTGACGTGCCGGTTGTTGGCGAGGTTCGTGACCCAGGCGAGACTGCCAAGCGGCAGCGTGCGATGGGACGCCGTCAGCGCATCGGGATCGTAGACGTCGCCGCTGGCGGTCCGCTGCCCCACGTGGAAGCTCCCGATCCACGCGGCGAGCCCGATCTGCTCCACCGGCTCTTTCGGCGCGGCCTGCTGGGCCGCCGGCTGAGCCGGCCGCGTCGCCCGCGAATGCGAGCACGCCGCCAATGCGGCGACGAGCAGAATAAAAAAGAAGAAAGGCTTAGCGCAGAGGTCGCAGAGGATGCGCAGAGGTCGCGGGGAAACCGAGACCCTCCGCGTCCCCCGCGAATCCCCTGCGGCCTCTGCGCTAAGGTCTTTTTCTTTTTTCTCCACGCCCCCGCCCGAATGCATCGTCAATCGAACCGGAAGGCTGCGAGGCTGAGGCTGCCGAGGCTGAAGCCTTCGTGGACGCGTTTTCCGGGGGCACCACGGCCCGCGGCGCCCATGGCGACGAAGATCGGCAAGAAGTGATCCTCGGTCGGATGGGCGCGGCGTGCCTCAGGCGCCGCATGCTCCCAATCGAGGAGCGCCTCGGTGTCGCCGGCCGCGATGGCCTTCGCGAGCCAGTCGTCGAAGGCGAGCGCCCAAGCGGGCGTTGCGCCGTTGTCGCGATCGAGATCGCGCAGATTGTGGATGGCGCCGCCGCTCGCGAGGATGAGCACGTTCTCCTGCCGGAGCGGCGCCAAGGCCTCGCCGAGCTTGAAATGCCAACGAGCGTCGCGCCTCGGCTGGATCGCGAGCTGCGTCACGGGCACATCGGCCTTGGGGTAGATCGAGCGCAGCGGGCACCAAGCGCCGTGATCGAGACCGCGCGCGGGATCGACCGACGGCGACATCTCTGCTTCCTGCAGCAATTCGGCCACGCGGTCGGCGAGTGCGGGGGCGCCTGGCGGGTGATAGCTCAACCGATAGAGCGGCTCGGGAAAGCCATAGAAATCGTGGATGGTCTCGGGACGCTGCGCCCGACTCACCGCTGGCACGGTGGTCATCCAATGGGCGGAGACGCAGAGCACCGCCGCGGGCCGCACGCTCTGGCCGAGCTTCTCCCAGAAGACGCCGGTGGCGCCGGGATCGAGCGCCAGCATGGGCGAGCCGTGCGAGACGAAGTAAGTGGGGAGCGCCGCGCTCATGACTTCGCCTCCGCCCGTGCTCGGTGCCGTTTCGGCGGCACCACCAGCACGCGGTCGACGCGGCGGCCGTCCATCGCCACCACCTCAAAGCGGAAGCCGTCGAGTGTGACGTGGTCGGCAACCGACGGGATACGATTCATCTGCGCCATCAGGAAGCCGCCGAGCGTATGGAACTCGCCGGTGTCCTGGCCGGGGAGGCTCGCAAGGCCCGTCAGGTCCTTGACCTCATCGATCTGCACCATGCCGTCGACCAGCCACGAGCCATCCTGCCGCTTCACCACCGGCGCGTCCTCGGCGGCGCCGGGCTCGGCGATGTCACCCACCAGCGCCTGCAGAATGTCGTGCAAGGTCACCACGCCCTCGAAGGCGCCGTATTCGTCAACCACCAGCGCCATGGGCTCGCCGGACTTCTTCAGGATCTCGAGCGCGCGCAGCGCCGTCAGCGTGTTCGGGACGTAGAGCGGCCGGCGCACGATCGAGCGGACGTCGAATGGCTTGTCGGCGAGCACCTGGCCCAGAACGTCCTTCACCTGCACGACGCCAAGGACATGCGACGTGTTGCCCTCGACCACGGGGAAGCGCGAGTAATCGCTGAGCGCGACGCGGCGCCGCTGTTCCTCGACGGGATCGGTGAGGTCGATCCACTCGACCTGGGTACGCGGCGTCATCAGGCCCGCGACGCGCCGGTCGCCGAGCCGGAACGCCATCTGCACGATCGCGGTCTCGATCGCGTGGAAGCGGCCGGCGGCGGTGCCCTCGCGCAGCATCACCGTGATCTCCTCCTCTGTGACGCCCTCGGGATGCGGCTTGACCGGCACCAGGCGCAGCACGAGGTTCGTCGACGTGCTGAGCATCCATTCGAGCGGGCCCGCCGCTCTCGCGAAGCCGCGCATGAAGCGCGCGAAACCCGCCGCGATCGCCTCGGGCCGGCTGATCGCGATCCGCTTCGGCACCAGCTCGCCCAGCACCAGCGAGACATAGGAGATCGCCACCACCACGGCGGCGATGCTGATGGGGTGCGCATATTCGCCGATGAAGCCCGGCACGCGCTCGAGCTCGGTCGCGAGCCGGTCGCCGAGCGTGACACTGCCGACGGCGCTCGCGAGCACGGAGATCACGGTGATGCCGATCTGCACGGTGGCAAGGAAGCGGCCGGGCTCACGGGCGAGTTCGAGCGCGCAGCGAGCACCAGCGCTGCCGCCCTCTGCGGCATGCTGGAGCCGCGCCTGGCGAGAGGCCAGCATCGCCGCCTCCGCCATGGCGAAGAGCCCGTTCAGCACGATCAGCAGGAGCACAACGGAGAGTTGGAGAGACAGCATGGCAATCCCATCTCAAGGCGGAATCGTTTGAGGACAATCATATTCCCCGCCGCGCGAAAATGCGCGGGCGGTGCGCTGGCGGCGTTTCAGGCTCCGGTTCGGCGCTTCCGCCAGCGCGACCAGACCCACGCGAGAAAGCCGATGGCGCCGCC
>DATEGF010000168.1:0-9679 GCA_035280245.1 Allostellaceae bacterium | reverse complement strand
GTCGGCGGGATGTTCTGATAGTCGGACATGGGTCAATAGGCCGAGGCGTTGTCGACGTGGAAATGATAGAGGCGGCGCGCCGAGCCATAGCGGCGGAACTCGCCGACATCGACCTGGCCGGCGACGCCCGCCTTCTCGAGGAGCCCGTGCAGCAGTTTGCGGTGCTTGTCCTTGAGTTTCTTCTCGACGCAGTCGGCACCGAGACTCTGTGCCTTGCCGCGCACGAAGAGCTTCGCCTCGTAGATGGAATCGCCGAGTGCCTCGCCGGCATCGCCGAGCACGACGAGTGTCCCTGCCTGGGCCATGAAGGCGCTCATGTGGCCGATCGAGCCCTTGACTACGATGTCGGCGCCCTTGAGCGAGATGCCGCAGCGTGCGGACGCGCTGCCGTCGATCACCAGCAGGCCGCCGTTCGCGGTGGCACCGGCGGATTGGCTGGCGTCGCCCTGCACGTGGACGATGCCCGACATCATATTCTCGGCGACGCCCACGCCGGCATTGCCCTTGATCAGCACGGTCGCGCGCTTGTTCATGCCGGCGCAGTAGTAGCCGACATTGCCCTCGATCTCGACGGTGGCATCGGCATCGAGGCCCGCAGCGATCGAGTGCCGACCCTTGGGATTGAGGACGCGCCAGTAATGGGTGGCATCGGCTTCGAGCTGGTGCAGCGCGGCGTTGAGCTCGCGGACCGTGCCTTGCGCCAGATCGAAGCTGCGCGCGTTCGCGCGCAGGCTCATTGCTTGAGGTCCCAGAAATAGACCTTGGCGGGCTCCGGCTCGAAGACGCGGGCCCGCTCAATCCCCGGCAGATCCGCAAGCGCGCGATACTCGGTGCCGAAGGCCACGTAGTCGTCCGCCTCGGCCATCACTGCGGGCTTGCAGGCGATGGGGTCGCGCAGCACGCCGAAGCCGGACTCGGTGCCGACCACGAAGGTATAGAAGCCGTCGAGGTCCGCGAGCGCGGTTTCCAGCGCCGCACCGAGGCCCATCCCCTGATGGAGCCGCCAGGTGAGGTACCCCGCGGCGACCTCGGTGTCGTTCTCGGTCGCAAAATCGATTCCGTCGCGCCGGAGCTCGCGCCGCAGCGAGTTGTGATTCGAGAGCGACCCGTTGTGCACCAGGCACTGATCGGGTCCGGTGGAGTAGGGGTGGGCGCCGTCGGTGGTGACCGCGGACTCCGTCGCCATGCGCGTGTGGCCGATTGCATGCGTGCCCGCCATGCCCGCGAGATCGAAACGCCGCGCGACCTCGGCGGGTAGGCCCACTTCCTTGTAGAGTTCCATGCGCCGGCCCAGACCCACGATCGTGACCGCGGGCGCGATGCGGCCGAGCTCGGCACGGACCTCGTCGGCGCGGGTGGCGGGTACGCTCAGCACGGCGTGTGTGTCTCGGCGGCAGATCGACACTTCCGCGCCGAGGCACAGCCCGATCGCCGCGGAGATCGCGTCGAAGTCCGTGTCGGATCCGCCGCGCAGCGTGAGCTTGATCCGCTCCGGACGCGCCTCGCTGTAAACCGCGAAGCCCGCGGAATCCGGACCACGCTCGGAGAGCGTCGTGAGCATGGTCCCGAGGAGACCGCCAAGCTCCGGCTTAAGTTTATGATTCTTCAGGAAGAGTCCAACGATTCCGCACATCCCATGCCCCGCGAGGTAGCCGTCGCGAGGGTGGCACGCGGTGCGCAAGCTTGTCAACGCGAGAGAATAAATGTTTCTCTTAGAGAAACACTCAAAGTCGCATTCGGAGACTACGCGCATGAAACAACGCAGGAAGCCCGCCATGAGGGAGCCGGAGCTTCGCACCGGCTCCGCGGCGCCCGATGCGGCGCCGAGCAGCATCGAGGCCAGCATCGGCGCCGAGGTGCGCCGGCTCCGCAAATCCCTGGACCTGACCGTGGCCGGGCTCGCGGCGGCCGCCAGCCTTTCCACGGGCATGCTGTCGAAGATCGAGAACGGCGGCATCTCGCCGTCGCTCGCCACGCTCGATGCGCTCGCCCGCGCGCTCAATGTGCCGATCACGCAGCTCTTTACCGACGCGGAGGAGCGCCGCGATTGCTCTTTCGTGAAGGCGGGGAAGGGGGCGCGGATCGAGCGACGCGGCACCAAGGCGGGGCACCTCTACGACCTCCTCGGCCATTCGCTCGAGGGCGAGATCGCGGTAGAGCCGTACCTGATTACGCTCAGCGAGGGTGCGGAGACCTACACGCAGTTCCGCCACGCCGGTGTCGAGTTCATCTACATGCTCTCTGGCAAGGTCAATTACCGGCACGCTGATCGGACCTACGCGATGGAGCCCGGCGATGCGCTCTTCTTCGATGCCGCCGCGCGGCACGGACCCGAGACGCTCTCCAAGCTGCCCATGCAGTATCTCTCGATCATCATCTATCCGCGGAAGGACCGGAAAGCGCGCGGCTGACCGGCGCGGCTCGCGATCAGAGCCAGCGATGCCGCCGCTTGCTCCCAGGCCGGCGCGCGCGAGGCGTGATATTGTCTAGTATTCCATTCGTGAACCGAACCGGAGGGCGCCATGGCGAAAGTCGACATGTCCGTCAGTTTAAACGCGACGGCGGAGCAGGTCTGGAAGGTCATTCGCGGCTTCGATGCGATGCCGCGCTGGCATCCGGCGATTGCTCGCAGCGAGGAGATCCGTGAGGGCGGCAAGACGCTGCGGAAACTCACCTTGCACGGCGGCGGCGAGGTCGTCGAGCAGCTGGAGCAGCACGATGACGGCACGCGCTCCTACAGCTATACGATGCTTCCTTCGCCGTTGCCGCTGTCGGGTTATCGCTCCGAGCTCAGCGTTCGCGACGAGAAACCGGGTAAGTGCACCGTGCGCTGGTCCGGCACCTTCGAGCCGACCGGCGGTGCGGGGGCGGACGCGACGGCGCTCGTCCACGGCGTCTACCAGGCGGGCTTCGACAATCTCAAGAAGATGTTCGGCGGCTGAGCGCGAGGCCCGCTCAGCCCGCGGGCTGACGATCCTCGAGCTCGTCGGCGACGTGCTCGCAGACCATTGCGAGCTCCTGGAGCTCGCGCGCGATCGCCGCCTCCTCGGCTTCCCGCGCGCGGGCGCGAAGCTCGGCGGCTTGGGCGCGGAGATAGTCCGGATAGTCCATTACCGCCTCCGGCCTGAGGCACATCGGTACGAATTTGTACCACTGTTCGCGCTCTCCTGCGCGTGGCAGGAATAAGGCGGGTCATGGCTAGCGATGCACCCGAAGAGGCGAGGCCGCATGCCTGATCCGTGGCTCGATCGGTCCGTCGGCGCGCTCTTGGGGCTCGCGGTCGGCGATGCCTTGGGGGCGCCGTTCGAGGGGCTCGATCGCGACACCTATCCGCGCGTCGCCGACTACGCCTCGGGCGGCATGCACAACGTCGAGCCTGGCGCATGGACCGACGACACTGCGATGGCGATCTGCCTCGCGGAATCACTGCTCGCGCGCGACGGCGTCGACGAGCAGGACCTGCTCGAGCGATTTCTGCGCTGGTATCGCGCGGGTGAGAATTCCGCCACGGGGACGGCGATCGGCATCAGCGAGAAAACGAGCGCCACTCTCGAGGCCTTCGAGCGCTCGCACCGTATCGACGTCGCGGTCGCGGTCGAGAACCCTGGGAACGGCGCGATCATGCGGCTGGCGCCGGTCGCCATCCTGTTTCGCGGCAGCTCGACCGAAGCTCGCTGCGCCGCGGTGCGCCAAGCACGCGTCACTCACACGGCCAGCGCAGCGCTCGAGGCGGCGGGGTCGTTGGCGGAGCTGCTCGTGGTTGCACTGCGGACCGGCGATCTCGATGCCGTGTTGCAGACAGCGGCGAGCGGCGGGCATCCTGATCTCCGCAGCATCTCCGAGTTTCGAGCCAAAACGCGCGCGCAAATCTCGTCGGTGCCGCGCGCCGTCGACACGCTCGAGGCGGCGCTCTGGTGCCTCCACCACGCTCGCGATTTCGAGGGTACCGTCGTCGAGGCGGTCAATCTCGGGGGCGACAGCGACACCATCGGTGCCGTCGCGGGCCAGCTCGCCGGAGCGATCTTCGGCGCCTCGGTGATCCCGGCGAGATGGATGGCTTCCTTAATCTCGCGCGAACGTCTAGTAGAGCTCGCACGACAGCTTTATCAGCAGGGCAGTGACAAATTTGTGAGCTGACAGTTTGCTCACCAGTTCCGTTAAATTCTGCCCCGAATCTGTTGGCATTTCCTTTTGACTCGAACTTGAGCGGGTTTCACCATCAACGCGTCTATCCCAGAAGTCGCGCATTAGGGTCTCGCTGCGACACCAGCATTGTCGTCCTACAGTTTGAGAATGGTCATCGCGATGCATGCCGCGAGAAGCCTGTCCGGTGGTGAACGATGCGAGCTCTCGGTAAAGGGAATCGTTACACATGCTCGAGCTTGATCCACCGCTCGCGATCCTTGCCGAATTGACCCATCGCTGTCCGCTGCATTGTCCCTACTGCTCGAACCCGCTGGAGCTCGATCGGGCGCGTGACGAACTCGACACGGACGCGTGGCGGCGCGTGCTCGACCAGGCGGCGGCGATCGGCGTGCTGCAGGTGCATTTCTCCGGCGGCGAGCCGATGGTGCGCCCCGACCTCGAGGAATTGGTCGCGCACGCAGCGCGGGCCGGTCTCTATACGAACCTGATCACGTCGGGTGTCCTGCTGAGCGACGCCCGTGCCGACGCGCTGGTGGATGCCGGCATCGACCATGTGCAGATCAGCTTTCAGGACGCGGAAGACAGCACGGGCGATCGCATCGCCGGGTATGAGGATGCGCAGCGGCTCAAGCGTGAGGCGGCCGAGCGCGTACGCGAGCGGGACCTACCCTTGACGATCAACGCCGTGATGCATCGACAGAACCTCGTGCATCTCCCAGAGGTTATCGAGCTGGCGGTCGAGCTGGGTGCGGGTCGGCTCGATGTCGCTCATGTGGAGTACTACGGTTGGGCCCTGGCCAACCGTGACGCGCTGCTGCCGAGCCGCGCTCAGCTGGATGAAGCCACCGCCGTGGTCGAGGCGGCGCGCGAGCGATTGCGGGGCCGTCTTGTCATCGACCACCTCGTTCCAGACTACCACGCGGCGATGCCGAAGGCATGCATGAGTGGTTGGGCCCGGCGGTTCCTCAATGTGACGCCGTCGGGCAAGGCGCTGCCGTGCCGCGCGGCGGAAACCTTGCCCGGTCTCTCCTTCCCGTCCGTTCGCACCATAAGCCTGGACTCGATCTGGCGGAGTTCGGAAGCTTTCAACCGGTTCCGCGGCACCGACTGGATGCTGGAGCCGTGCCGCTCGTGCGACCGGCGCGAGATCGACTGGGGCGGTTGCCGCTGTCAGGCCTTCGCGCTCACGGGCAATCCCAGGGTCGCCGACCCCGTCTGCCACCTGTCGCCGGATCATCGCGCGCTGGAGCCGGCGCTTCGTGCCGCCGACGCGGCCGCGCCACCTCTGATCTACCGCAGGGTAGGCGGATCAAGCACAGTGCCTGAAGACGCGGCGCCTCTCTCGACAGCCTCCTCTTAGCGCAAATTCGCTGCGCGTGATTGGGCCCGAATGAGCAAGATCTCGCTTGTCGTCTCCGATGTGGACGGGACCTTGGTGACGACCGCTAAGGCGCTTACCGATCGCTCGCGCGCGGCGGTGGACCGGCTCGAAGCGGAGGGCATCGGTTTCACCGTGATCAGCAGCCGGCCGCCATTCGGCCTCAAAATGCTGATCGAGTCGCTGAAGCTTCGTCTCCCGATGGGGGCATTCAACGGTGCGGGACTCGTTTCAGCCGATCTCGCGATGCTCGACCAGCATGAGCTGCCGACCGACGTCGCTGGGGACGCAATTGCAGGCTTTAGCACTCGCTCCATCGACGCGTGGCTGTTCACGGTCGACCACTGGCTCGTGGTGAACCCGAGCGGCGACTATGTCCGCAGGGAGACCGCGACCGTAAGGACACCGCCGATCGTCGTGGATGATCTCCGAAACCATCTGCGCGGCGCATGCAAACTCGTCGGTGCGAGCCGCGATTTTCCCGGCTTGGCCTCGTGCGAGACGGCGATGCGCTCGGCGCTCGGCGATCGTGCCTCGGTGGTGCGCTCGCAGCCTTACTATCTCGATGTCACGCCTGCGGGGACCAGCAAAGGCGCACTCTTGCTCGAGCTGGCGCAACGGCTCGGCGTGCCCACGGACGAGATCGTGACGCTTGGCGACATGGAGAATGATGTCTCCATGTTTCGAAACAGCGGGTTCTCGATCGCCATGGGAAACGCCACCGCCGAGGTGAAATCTGCCGCGAGCGCGGTCACGCTCTCAAACGACGACGATGGCTTCGCCGAGGCGATCGAGCGCATCGTGTTGCCGCGTGCGCAAGGCCGCACCGGCGGGACCTGAGCGCGGTGCCGCTCGAAAACCCCGCGCCCGGCTGGCCCGGCATTCCCGCCCGCTGGACATCGAGCGCCAAGAGCGGCGTGGGCACCGCGCTCGAGGCCAGAAGCCGCGTCTGGTTCACGATCAGCCACGGCATTCTCAACGAGATCTACTACCCCCGCGTCGACCTCGCCTGCACCCGGGATTTCGGCCTCATCGTGACGGACGGACGGAGTTTCTTCTCGGAGGAGAAGCGCGACACGCTGAGCGAGATCCGCACGGCCGCGGACGGCGTGCCCGCATTCGAGATCGAGAGCACTTGCACCGAAGGGCGGTACCGGCTCGAGAAACTGGCGGTCTCGGATCCGCATCGGGACGTCGTTCTTCAGCGCGTCGTGTTTCATGCCCTCAAGGGCGCGATCGGCGATTACCGGCTCTACGCCCTCCTGGCGCCGCATCTCGTCAATCGCGGCGCGAACAACAACGCCTGGGTCGCCGACTACAAGGGATTGCCGATGCTTTTTGCGGAGCGTGCCGGGGCGGCGCTGGCGCTGGGCTGTTCCGCGCCGTTCATCGCGCGCTCGGTAGGGTTCGTCGGCGTTTCCGATGGCTGGCAGGACCTGTCGCAGCATTTCGAGCTGCGCTGGCGATATGACCATGCCCGCGACGGCAATGTCGCGCTCACGGGAGAGGTCGACCTCGCGAAATGCGACTGCCGCTTTGTCCTGGCGCTTGGCTTCGGCCGACGCGCGGAGGAAGCGGCATTCCGCGTGCGTGCCAGCCTCGGCGACGGGATCGAGCAGACAACCCGCGACTATGTCGCGGGTTGGCGCCGATGGCAGGACTCGCTCCTGCCGCTCGACCGCACGTCTCGCGTTACCGGGCACAACACCTATCGCGTCAGCACGGCAGTGTTGCGCTGCCACGAAGCACGATCCTTCCCCGGCGGCTATATCGCGAGCCTGTCGGTGCCCTGGGGGTTCAGCAAAGGTGACGAGGATCTCGGCGGCTATCATCTGATCTGGCCCCGCGACCTCGTGGAAATCGCGGGCGGGCTCCTCGCCGCCGGCGCCAAGGACGCTGCGCGCGATGTCGTTCACTACCTGCGGACGATCCAAGACCCGGACGGCCATTGGCCACAGAACAGTTGGCTCGATGGCACGCCCTATTGGGCGGGCATCCAGATGGACGAGTGCGCCTTTCCGATCCTGCTGGTCGATCTCGCATGCCGGGAAGGCGCGATCCCCGAGGCGGAAGTGGCGTCACTATGGCCCATGGTGCGTCAAGCGGCTGCCTACATCGTCCGCAACGGGCCTGTGACCGGCCAGGATCGCTGGGAGGAGGACGGCGGCTACGCGCCCTTCACCCTCGCCGTTGAGATCGCGGGCCTCTTGGCGGCTGCGGATTTCGCCGATCGCCTCGGCGAGCGCAAGGAAGCGATCTTTCTGCGCGAAACCGCCGATCTCTGGAACAGTCAGATCGAGCATTGGATCTACGCGACGGAGACGCCGCTCGCTCGAAAGCTCGGCATCGAGGGTCATTATGTCCGCATCGCTCCGGCGGACGGACCGGGCGTGCCCATCGAGGGATACGTCGCCATCAAGAATCGGCCCTTGAGCGCGAGCCTGCAGCCGGCGTCGGTGACGGTTAGCCCCGACGCCCTCGCGCTGGTGCGCTTTGGGTTGCGCGCCCCCAATGATCCTCGGATCCTCAACACGGTCCGGGTGATCGACGATGTCCTCAAGGTCGATCTGCCGTCCGGACCGTGCTGGCGACGCTACAACGGCGACGGCTACGGCGAACATGAAGACGGCGCTCCCTTCGATGGTACCGGCACGGGGCGGCCGTGGCCGCTGCTCACCGGCGAGCGCGCGCACTACGAGTTGGCGGCGACGAACCGCGCGGGCGCATTTGCGCTGCTGGGAGCCATGGAGGGTTTCGCGAGCGACGGTCAGCTCATTCCGGAGCAAGTCTGGGACGGGCCCGACTTACCCGAGCGTGAGCTCTATCGCGGCCGGCCCTCGGGCTCGGCAATGCCGCTCGCCTGGGCGCATGCGGAGCATGTGAAGCTCATCCGCTCGCTCGCTGACGGACGTGTCTTCGACATGCCGCCGCAGCCGCGCGAGCGCTATCAGGTCCAGCGAGTGCAGTCGCGGCACGCCATGTGGCGCTTCAACCACAAGTGCCGAGACCTGCCACTCGGTCGTGTGCTTCGCATCGAGCTTCCAGCCGCTGGACTGGTGCATTGGAGCGCCGATGACTGGCGCACAGTCCACGACACCGGGACAACCGATAGCGGTCTCGGAATCCACTATGCCGATCTCGATACGGCCGAGCTCGCGAAGGGGGGCGAGGTCGTATTCACGATACTGTGGCGGTCGGAGGATCGCTGGGAGGGAGTGAACTACACGCTCGTCGTGAGCTAACCGCGTCCCCGAGCGGCTTGCTCCTGCCGCCGGCGGCGATTGGTTGACACGTGGGAGTTCCCGGGTGTTACCCTGACGCCAGCTGAAATCCCGGCGTAACTTCTGGACCCGAGGATCCGGTTCCCGACGGGCAAAGCAATCAGGGAGGAGCGTGATCGAAATGACCAACATGATTTCAATCCATCCGGCTGTAGATCACGGCGTGAAACCGGGTGCGGCGGATTTCGCGGGCGGTACGCTCAGCTGCAAGTGCACCCAGAACGCGGTTCAGGTCAGCATCAAAGGTCAATGCGCCTTCAACCATGTATGTGGCTGCACGAAATGCTGGAAACCCGAAGGCGCGCTTTTCTCTCAGATCGCCGTCGTCCCACGCGATAACCTCAAGGTCACCGCGCACGCCGAGAAGCTCAAGATCGTCGATCCCTCTGCCGCCATTCAACGCTACGCTTGCAAGGATTGCGGCGTTCACATGTACGGCCGGATCGAGAACAAGGGCCATCCGATCTACGGTTTCGATTTCTTCCACACCGAGCTCTCCAAGGAGAACGGTTGGGCGCCGCCGGAGTTCGCGGCGTTCGTATCGTCGGTCATCGAATCCGGCACCAAGCCAGATCGGATGCCCGGCATCCGCGCGCGGCTCAAGGAGCTGCATCTTGAGCCCTACGATTGCCTTTCGCCCCAGCTGATGGATTTGATCGCCACTCATACGGCGAAAGCCAAAGGCGTACTGCGCGACTGACGCGCCGGCCGCGCCGGATCCCGGTGTCGCCGATGCGGCTCGATCGCCCGCCGCGCGAAGGCCGCGCGGTGCGGGCGGCTGGGCGAATTCCGGATAGATACGAGAGCATAGGAGAGCCATCATGCAGGTTCGTGCGGCGGTCGCGCACAAGGCGAAAGAGCCCCTCACCATCGA
>DATEGF010000167.1:0-2301 GCA_035280245.1 Allostellaceae bacterium | reverse complement strand
GCGCCACGCTGGCTGCCGTTCATGGCCTCGCTCGCCGAGCGCTTCGATGTCATCGTCCCCGAGCATCCGGGCTTCGGAAAATCGGAGATGCCGGAGTGGCTCGATACCGTCGGCGACCTCGCCTTCTTCTATCTCGACTTCATCAAGCAGCTGGGGCTGAAGCGCGTGCATCTCGTGGGGAGCTCCATGGGCGGCTGGATTGCGGCCGAGCTCGCGGTGCGCTCGACCCACGATCTCGCGAGCGTCACGCTCATCGGATCCGTCGGCATCCACGCGAAGGGCCTGCAGAAGGGCGACTTGTTCATGTGGTCCTACGAGCAGCTCACGCGCAACCTGTTCGCCGACCCGAAATTCGCCGAGGTGATCCTCGCCATGACCGTCACCGAGGACGAGCAGGATCAGCGGCTCAAGAACGCGCTCACCGTCGCGAAGCTCGGCTGGCAGCCGCGGCTCTATAATCCGCATCTCGCGAAGTGGCTGCACCGGATCGACGTGCCGACGCTCATCTGCTGGGGAGATAGCGATAAGCTCGTGCCGCCGGGCTACGGGCCCGCGTTCCGCGACCTGATCCCGGGCTCGCGCCTCGAGGTGTTCGAGCGCTGCGGCCACCTCCCGCATGCGGAGCGCGCCGACGAGTTCGTCCGAATGCTCACTAAGTTCATCGCGGAGGTGCGGCCATGAAATTCTTCATGATCCACCTGATGCCCTATGCCGACCTCGACCTCTCCTACGACAAGAAATATGACTCCGCGTGGGTGACGCTGCCCAACAGCTACTATGATCCGCAGAAGGGCGCGAAGCTCTACAACCGCTATCTCGACGAGCTCGAGTATGCGGATGAGCTCGGCTTCGACGGCATCTGCGTCAACGAGCATCACCAGAACGCCTATGGCTTGATGCCAATCCCCGGCGTGATGGCGGGGGCACTCGCGCGCCGGACCAAGAATGCCAAGATCGCGGTCCTCGGCCGCGCGCTGCCGCTGCTCAACAATCCGCTCACCGTGGCGGAAGAATACGCGATGCTCGACAACATCTCGGGCGGGCGGCTGATCGCGGGCTTCGTGCGCGGCATCGGCGCGGAGTATCACGCCTGGGGCGCCAACCCCGCCGAGAGCCACGACCGTTTCCACGAGGCGCACGATCTGATTGTGCGCGCCTGGACCGAGATCGGGCCGTTCCCGTTCGAGGGCAAGTACTACCACTTCAACTACGTCAACACCTGGCCGCGCACGTACCAGCAGCCGCATCCGCCGATCTGGATTCCCTCCCAGGGGAGCCGGGAAACGATCGAGTGGGCCTCGCACCCCTCGCGCAAGTACACGTACCTGCAGACCTTCAGCCCGGCCTCGGCGCTCGCGCGCTATATGGCGATGTACAAGGAGGAGGCGCAGAAGCAGGGCTACACCGCGACGGCGGACCAGGTGGGCTGGGCGGTGCCGATCTACGTCGGCGAGACCGATACGCGCGCGCACGCCGAGGCGAAGCCGCACATCGAGGCTTTCATGAACAAGTTCCTGCGCATGCCGCCCGAGATGCTGCTGCCGCCGGGCTATCTCTCGCTGCAGTCGATGAAGGGCGTGCTCAAGGCGAAGGGCGCGATGCTTGCGGGCGCGCACACCATTGACGGTCTCCTCGACAAGGGCATGTTCATCTGCGGCAGCCCCGAGACCGTGCGCCAGAAGCTCTCGGACTATCAAAAGCAGATCGGCTTCGGGAAGCTCCTGCCGATGCTGCAATTCGCGACCTTGCCCCACGATCTCACCAAGGCGAGCATGGAGCGCTTCGGCAATAAGGTGATCCCGGCGTTCCGGGCGGCGTGATCGACCATGGACCTGACCGAACTCGCGGCGCTGCGCCAGTATATCGGGCGGACTCAGTCCGTCGCCGACGCGCTGACGCCGGTTCCGCCGACGCTGCTCGCGGCCACCATCGATCGCGACGATCCTCCCTACAAACCCGGCGACGAGCTGCCGCCGAATTGGCATCGACTTTATTTCCTGAGCGCGGCGCGGCCCAGTGAGGTCGGGCCCGATGGCCATCCCGAGCGCGGAAAATTCCTGCCGCCGGTGCCGCTGCCGCGCCGCATGTTCGCGGGCGGTCGCCTCAAATTCCTGCAGCCGCTCCGCATCGGCGATACCGTCACACGCGTCTCCGAGATCCTGAGCGTCGAAGGCAAGCAGGGCCGCAGCGGCGATCTTGTCTTCGTGACGGTGCGCCATCGTTTTTCCGTCGATGCCGCGTTGGCACTCGAGGAGACACAGGACCTGGTCTACCGCGGCCTCGGCGCAGGTGGCGAGGCCG
>DATEGF010000166.1:0-2372 GCA_035280245.1 Allostellaceae bacterium | reverse complement strand
ACGACCTCGACCTTCCGCGGGCGGCCGGGCTTGCGGGCGCCCGCGGCTTGTCGGGGAGCGCTTCGCCGGCGAGCCTCGTGGACCGGAGGCTCGTCGTCGATGTCGACCGCAGGGGCGGGTGCTGTCGGGTAGAGGATCTGCTCGAGAGCGGCGCTGACGGTCTCGACCAGGCCCGGAATGTCGCTTGCCGCGGTTTCTTGTCCGCCCACCAGGCGCGCCACCATGCGGGCGACCAGCGGCAGGGGTACGCCGGCACGAGGAGGAGGCGTAACGGGCGCGTCAGGGGTGGCAGATGGCACGGCGGCGGGCGCCGCGAGGTCGTCCCGCTCGATCATTGGTTCATCGGAATGTCGACTCATGACCCACTAGAATGCGCAGAAAGGTAGCGCGGCATCTTTCCACGAGAAGTTGTGTCGTTTGTTTATTGTTCGAGACCGCCGTCGGGTCTCGCGTGGAAGCGCCGCGGCCCTCCTATAGCAGATGCGGGAGAGCGGCGCGAGGGGCAGCGGTCGCTGTCTCGATCTCGTCACAGAGGCGCGAGCGTGCGGTCTTGCCGCCAGGATATCGGTTGTATATTAGTATCACCATGAAGGTCTACGAGGGTGGCCGCAGCCTGGACGGGTCGATGGTGACGGTGGATGGCAAGCCGCTGCCGCCGCGCCACGACCTCGCGCGGCTCTCGAAGACCGGGTTCGAGTGGGGCTTCGAGGGACCGGCGCCGGCGCAGCTGGCGTTGGCGCTGCTCGCGGACCACCTTGGAGATGGTGCCGCCGCCATGCGGCTCCATCTCGCCTTCATGCGCGAGGTGGTGGCCGAGCTGGATAACGCCTGGCGCCTCACCAGTGTCGACATCGAGGCGGCTCTCCGCCGTGGCTAGAGCCGCGCTCGCGAAACTGCCGCCGCGGTCCCGGCGTCGCGCCAGGGCGCGTCAGCCCGCGTCCGCGCCCGGGCTCAGCCTCACCGAGCAGGCCTATCGCGCGCTCGAGGAGCAAATCGTCACGCTGAAAATCCCGCCGGGCACGGTCGTCTCAGAGGCGATCCTGGGTCGGCGCCTCGGCATCGGCCGCACGCCGATCCGTGAGGCCTTGTGGCGCCTCGCCCGGGAGCGTCTGGTCACCATCATTCCGCACCGTGGCATTATCGTCTCGGAGATCGACATCAAGCTGCAGCTGCGTCTCCTGGAGCTGCGCCGGGTCGTGGAGCGGCTGGTGGCGTCGTGCGCGGCGAAGCGCGCCAGCGAGGCCGCGCGCAGGCGCCTCGAGGAGATCGCCACGGGCATGGAGGCGGCAGCGGAAGCGAACGACGACACGGCCTTCATGCGCCTCGACCACGAGTTCAACGAGCTCACCGTCTCGGCCGCGCGCAACGAGTTCGCGATCAGCGCGATGAGTCTGGTGCAGGGCCTGTCGCGGCGGTTCTGGTATCTGCACTACAAGGAGGCGGCGGACATGCCGCTCGCAGCGCGGCTTCACGCCGAAGTCGCTCGCGCGATCGCTCGCCGCGACGGCGAGACGGCCGCTCGCGCCTCCGATGCGCTCGTGGACTACATCGAGGCATTCGCCCGCGCGACGGTCGGGATCGACTAGAGGAGATTCGGATGAGCACGATCAGCAAGCGTCAAGCGGCCTTCCGCGCGGACTACCGGCAGCGTATCTCTCCCTGGTACAGTGGCCTCGGCCACGTCGCGCTGATCTACGCGATCGGCATCGCAGGGCTCTGGTATTACATCCCGCACATCCACCAGTTCACGCTCACGGATTGGCTGATCGTGCCGGCGGCCTTCCTGCTCGCCAATGTCTTCGAGTGGTGGATCCACCGTTACGTGATGCACCGGCCGGTCAAGGGCTTCATGGGGATCTACAAACGCCACACGCTGGCGCACCACCAGTTCTTCACCGACGCGGAGCCCACCATCGACACGACCCGGGACTTCCGCATCACTTTCTTTCCGCCCTATGCGCTGGTGGTATTCATCCTGATGTCGGCGGCGGGCGCCGTGGTGATCGACTGGCTCTGGTCCGCGAATGCCGCGTGGCTGCTGCTTTGCACGAACACCGGCATGTATCTCAACTACGAATTCTTCCACTGGGGCTGCCACGTGAAGGACGACTGGATCATCCGGCACATCCCCTTCATGAACACGATCCGCCGCCATCACATCGCGCATCACAACCAGAGCATCATGATGGCGCGCAACATGAACCTGACCTATCCGATCGCGGATTGGCTGTTCGGCACCAGCGACCTCAACCGCGGTCTGCTCGGTCACGTCTTCAACGGCTACGATGCGCGCTTCGTGAAGCGCGATCTCGGCCGCGCCCGCGCCGGCGTCGACGATCCGCTGGCCGGCCGCGCGCGGGCCTGAGACGCAG
>DATEGF010000165.1:0-2291 GCA_035280245.1 Allostellaceae bacterium | reverse complement strand
CCTGATGTCCTGGCTGGCCGCCGCGGCCGCCGGTACCGTCGTGCTGCCGCTCCTGCTGATCCTCGGGTTCCTCCTCTGGCAGGGCGCTTCGGCGGTGAACCTCGACTTCTTCACGCATCTGCCCAAGCCGGTCGGTGAAGTTGGCGGCGGCATGGCGAACGCGATCGTGGGCACTTTGATCCTGCTCGTACTGGCGGCCGTGCTCGGTCTGCCGGTCGGGATCCTCGGCGGCCTCTACCTGGCGGAATCGCGCGACCGGCGGCTGCCGTGGCTGGCCCGTTTCCTGGCTGACGTGCTCAACGGCGTGCCGTCGATCGTCATCGGAATCTTCGCCTACACGGTGATCGTGCTCCCGATGCGCCGATTCTCGGCGCTGGCCGGCGCGTTCGCGCTGGCGGTGATCATGCTCCCGATCGTCGTGCGGACGAGCGAAGAGCTCGTGCGGCTCGTTCCGGCCTCGCTGCGCGAGGCGGCGCTCGCGCTCGGGATTCCTCAGTGGAAAGTGCTGCTCCGCGTCGTCCTGCCGACGGCGCGCGCGGGTATCATCACGGGCGTCATGGTCGCGATCGCCCGCGTCGCGGGCGAGACCGCGCCGCTCCTGTTCACGGCGTTCGGTAACCGCTTCTGGCATCAGGGACTCGATCAGCCGATCGCGGCCCTGCCGCTCCAGATCTTCGCCTACGCAATCGCACCCTACGACGACTGGCACCGCCAGGCCTGGGCCGGGGCGCTCGTGCTCATCGGTCTGGTGTTCGTGGTGAGCTTCGCGGCGCGCCTGGCGACCAGCGGCCGCTTCACGGGGGTAAGATAAAACGTCATGGCAGACGGGATCATCGTCCGCGACCTCAACGCCTGGTTCGGTAACGCGCACGTGCTGCACGGGATCGGCGTGACGATCGTGCCGAAGGCCGTCACCGCGGTCATCGGCCCGTCCGGCTGCGGCAAGTCCACCTTCATCCGCTGCCTCAACCGCATGCACGAGGTCGTGCCCGGCGCGCGGGTGACGGGCAGCGTGCGCGTCGAGGGCATGGACGTGTACGCGCCCGGGATCGATCCGGTGCAGGTCCGCCGCAAGATCGGCATGGTCTTCCAGAAGCCGAACCCGTTTCCGACGATGTCCGTGTTCGACAATGTCGTGGCCGGGCTGCGCCTGGGCGGGGTCCGCGAGCGGTCGGTCCTGGACGAGGCCGCGGAACGGGCGCTGCGGCAGGCCGCGCTGTGGGACGAGGTGAAGGATCAGCTCGGCAAGTCGGGCGTGAGCCTCTCCGGGGGCCAGCAGCAGCGCGTGTGCATCGCGCGGGCGCTCGCGGTCGAGCCCGAGGTGCTCTTGATGGACGAGCCCTGCTCGGCGCTCGATCCGATCGCCACCGCCAAGATCGAGGAGCTGATCCTCGAGCTGCGCAGCACGCTGACGATCGTCGTCGTCACCCACAACATGCAGCAGGCGGCGCGCGTGTCCGAGGCGACCGGCTTCTTTCTCCTCGGCGAGCTCGTCGAGTTCGGCGTGACCCGGCAGCTGTTCACGAACCCACGCGACAAGCGGACCGAGGATTACATCACCGGCCGATTCGGCTGAGAGCGGAGAGTCCTATGCAGCGCCATTTTCACGAAGAGCTGGACGCGCTCAAGCAGACTTTGCTGGCCATGGGCGGGCTGGTCGAGGACCAGATCCGCCGCGTGATGCGGGCGCTCCTGGAGCGGGACAGCGATCTGGCCCAGGAGGTCATCGATCGCGACCGCCAGGTGAACGCCTACGACGTCGAGATCGACGAGAAGTGCGTCGAGCTCTTGGCGCTCCACCAGCCGACCGCCGGCGATCTGCGATTCATCACGACCGCGATGAAGATCGTCACCGACCTCGAGCGCATCGGCGACCAGGCCGTAAACATCGCCCAGCGCACGCTCGAGCTGAATCCCGAGCCGCAGCTCAAGCCCTACGTAGACCTTCCGCGGATGGCGGAGCGGGCGCAGCGGATGGTCAAGGAGAGCCTCGATGCGTTCGTCAGCCGGGACACCGAGTTGGCGCGGCGGGTGTGCGGGGAGGACGCCGACGTCGACGCGCTCAAGGAGCAGATCTTCCGCGAGCTCCTGACCTACATGATGGAGGATCCGAAGACCATCCCCCGCGCCATCCGGCTCATCCTGGTCTCGCGCTTCCTCGAGCGCGTGGCCGACCACGCGACCAACATCGCCGAGATGGTCGTGTACATGGTCGAGAGCAAGATGGTGCGGCACATGCTCGCGTAGCCCGGCGCGGCGCGCCGCTCGGCGGCGGCACGCGCGCGGGCTTG
>DATEGF010000164.1:0-42190 GCA_035280245.1 Allostellaceae bacterium | reverse complement strand
CACCTAACCTCTCCGCCCCTGAGGGGCGGAGAGGGACGAAATAGAGCGGTGGGCGCCGCACGCTACTGCTTGAGCGTCGTGAGCTCGTTGATGAGGGGCCCGAGCGTCAGCGAGGCGTCGAGCTTGTAGCCGAAGTTGAGTTTGTCGCGATGTGCCCAGACCTGGAGCTGCTCGTAGAGCGGCACGGCGCAGACCTGCTCGACGAGCTTGTCCTGCGCCGCTTTCCAGAGCGCTTTCTGCTTGGCGGCGTCGGTCTCGGCGCGCGCGTCATCGATGTCCTTGTCGGCCATGGCGCAGTGCGAGAAGTTGGTCACCGCGGTCGGCGTACCGACGATGCTACGCGAGTGGAAGAACTGCGTCAGGTAGACGTCGGCGACCGGGAGCCGCGCCGCCGAGTACATCACCACCTGGCTCAGGTCCTTGCGGATTTGCGCGTGGAAGGTCGGGTGATCCACCACGTCGAGCTGCAGATCGATACCGACCTTCTTCAGCTGGGCCTGCACGATCTGCATGGTGTTGAGCATGGTCGAAAGCTGGGTCTGGATCGCCTTGATGGTGAGCCCGTCGGCGTGGCCAGACTCCTTCAGGAGCTGCTTCGCCTTGTCGGGATCATAGGAATAGAGCGGCGCGTTCTCGTCGGTGCCGAGGTAGTCGTGCGGGATGATCGAGACGGCCTCGCGCGCGGTGAGTTCGCCCTTGAATTTCACCAGCTCCTTTCGGTTGATGGCGTAGGCGATCGCCTGGCGGACGCGGAGGTCGTCGAGCGGCGGCTTGGTGATGTTGAGATTGACGTTCGAGAGCTCGCCGGGCCCGAACACGTCGACGATCGTGTGCGGCTCCTTCTGCATACGCTCGGCCCAGGTCTGGTCCTGGCGGCCGTAGATCAGGTCGATCTCGCCGGACTGATAGGCGAGGTCGCGCGTGGCGTCGGAGGGAATGTACTTGTAGACGATCTTGTCGATCTTGGGCGCGCCGCGGAAATAGCTCTTGTTCGCGGTGAGCACCACGGACTGGTTCGGCGTGTACTCCGCGTAGGCGAAGGGCCCGGTGCCCACGGCTTGCGTGCGGAAATCGTCGCCGAGCTTCTCCACCGCCTTCTTGCAGACGATGTTGCCGCTTTGATAGGCCGTGAGCAGCCCCAGCACATTGGGCGGCCGCGCCTTGAACTTGATCACAACGGTGTAGGGATCCTTCGCCTCGAAGGAGTCGACGCCCGCGAAGTCCGAGGAATAGGCGGAGGTCTTGGCATCGGCGGCACGCTTCAGCGAGAACACCACGTCGTCGGAGGTGAGCTCGCCATAGCCGTTGTTGCACTGGACGCCGTGGCGGAGATGGAAGGTCCAGGCATTGAGATCGGACGAGGTGTCCCAGCTCTCCGCGAGATCGGGCTCGATCGTGCCGGGGTTCATGGAGCCTGGCTTGAAACGGACGAGGCCGTTGAACATCCAGCCGACGATCGCCTTGTCGGGCGTGGTGGATGCCTTGTGGGGATCGAGCGCCTGCATGTCTTGCGCCTGCATCCCGATGTTGAGCACCGTCTCCGCGTGGGCAGGCGCCGCGAGCCATCCCAAGCCGGCCAATGCGCCGACCGCCAAGAGCCGTCCGTGCTTCATGTCGCTCTCCCCTCCCCGTTAGTCCCGTCGATACCGTCGGCGGGTGTTCTCGAATGATAGCGGTCGACGCGCGCTCTTGAAAGCGCGCGGACTGCCGCGCGTTAGAGACTTTCCTCGTGGCGCATATTGACCAGCAGCTCCGCGATTGCGGCGTTGTTCGGCAGGCTCAGGACGGTCACCACGAGCTCCGCGATGTCCTCGGGTGGAATCATCTCGGCGCGGTCGACCTCCGCGACGTCGGCGGTCATGTCGGTTGCGACGAAGCTCGGGCAGATCGCGGTGGCGCGGATACCGTGCTTCCAGCCGAGCCGGCGTACCGAATGCGTCAACGCCGTCAGCGCGAACTTGCTCATGGCGTATCCGGCATTGTCGTTCTTCACGCGCTTGCCCGAGAGCGAGGAGATGTTGACCACGCGGCCGACGCCGGATTTCTTGAGATGCGGCAGTGCCGCGCGGATGACCCGGAGCGGCGCTTTCACATTCACCAGCCACATGTCGTCGAGCGCGTCCTCGCTCTCCTCTTCGACGGGAGAATCGGGGGCAATCCCCGCGTTGTTGACCAGCGCGTCGATCCGCCCGAAGCGCTCCAGGGTGGCGTCGACCCAGGCCTTTGCGGAGTCCCGCTGGCGTCCTTCATAGCGGGCAACCAGACAGCGCTCGGAGGCCGGCACCGCTGGCGCCTTGCCGTTGCGCACGCCGAGGCTGAGCCGAAACCCGCCCGCGGCGAGCCGGCGCGCGATCGCGGCGCCGATACCGCGGTTCGCCCCGGAAACCATCACCACGCGCTCGCCCGGCGGCAACATCGGCTCGTCTCCTTCAGGTTGTCGGAAGGCCCGGCATCCTAGGTCGGTCGCGTGCGACCGCCAAGCCGGCAGCGCTCAGAACCGATCGGGACGATAAGCGGCAAGGTTAATGCCCGACGCCCGCCCCGCCACGGCGGCGGCTACCAGCCGGCCGGTGATCGGGCCGAGCGTGAGGCCGAGGTGGCCGTGGCCGAAAGCGTAGATCACGGAGGGACAGCGCGGCGAAGCGCCGATGACCGGCACGGAATCGGGCGTCGAGGGCCGGTAGCCCATCCATTCGCGATTGACGCGGTCGCTCAGGCCCGGGAGCGCCGCGCGCGCGTGCGGCAGCACCTTGTAGATGCGCGAGAAGTCCGGCGGCGCTTGGAGTCCGGCGAGCTCGATGCCGCTGTTGACGCGGATGCCATCCTGCATGGGCGCCATCGCGAAGGTGCGCTCGGGGAACACCACGGGCCGCCGAAGCTCCCCGGCCTCGCCGGGATCGAGGTTGAGGTGGTAGCCGCGCTCGGTGTCGAGGGAGACGCGGTCGCCGAGCTGCGCTGCAAGGGCCGCCGACCAGGCACCCGCCGCCACGACCACGGCATCGAAATCGCGGATGCCGCGCTCGGAGCGGATGCGCACCCGGCCGCCGTCGCGCGGCTCCAGTGTGCGCACGCTCTCGCGCAGGAATTCCCCGCCAGCCTGCGCGAAGTGCTGGCCATAGCCGTCGACGAGCTTCCAGGGAAAGCTCGCGAACCCGCTGTCGGGCTGGAACAGGCCCTTGACGAACTTGGGCGCGAGGTGCGGTTCCAGCTGGCGGAGCTCGTCGGAATTCAGCACGTCGAACTTGATGCCGTGGCGGGTCATGAGCTCGCGCTCGAGAGCGCTGCCGACAAAGCCCTTCTCGGTCTCGTAGACCTTGAGCCAACCCACTGGCCGCAGCACGTCGTGAACACCAGCGACCGCCGCGAGCTCGCGGTGGGCGTCGTTGGCCTGCCGCAGGATCGGCGCCAGTGCGGCGGCGCTCTTGTCGACCTGCGAGCGCCGCCCCGCCCACAGGAAGCGCGCGAGCCACGGGGCGAGACGCGGCAGGTAGCTCCAACGCAGGCGGACCGGGCTCGCGGGATCGAACAGCATCGCCGGGATCTCCTTCCAGAGATCGGGCGTGCTGGTGGGCGTCACCGCGCCCGTGACGATGCCACCGGCGTTGCCGTAAGAGGTGAGCGTGCCCGGCGCGCGCGCATCGATGACGCTGACCTTGTGGCCGTCGCGCTGCAGATAAAGCGCCGCGCTCATGCCGACGACGCCGGCACCCACCACCGCGATGTTCTGTCCCCCCATGGCGGTTCGCGTCTTACTTATCGGGATTGAACTGCATTGCGACGCCATTCATGCAGTAGCGCTTGCCCGTGGGCTTCGGCCCGTCGTCGAAGACGTGGCCCAGGTGGCCACCGCAGCGGCTGCAATGCACCTCGGTGCGCGGGTAGATCAGCTTGAAGTCGCGCGAGGTCGCGACGCCCCCCTCGATCGGCGCATAGAAGCTCGGCCAACCGGTCCCGCTGTCGAACTTGGTGTCGGAGCGGTAGAGTTCCTGCGCGCAAGCAGCGCAGACGAACACACCCTCGCGATGCTCGTCGTTGAGCGGGCTCGTGAAGGCCCGCTCGGTGCCGTGCTGTCGAAGCACTCGGTATTGCTCCGGCGTCAGTTTCTGGCGCCATTCCGCGTCGGTGGTCATGATGGGCTCCTCGAGGACCGGTTGCCGCGATCGTGCCACTGCCACGCGGCTTTGTCACCGCGACAGGACCTCATGCGATGATGGTCCGGCCTCGGGGTGCCGCGCGACCACGTCGCGGAGATCATCCGGCTCGCGCTTGCCAAGGTCGAGGGAGAGGATCGGGTCCGCGGGATGATCGATGCCGGCCAGTCCACCGCGGATATTTTCGAGAAGA
This sequence comes from Allostellaceae bacterium, assembly GCA_035280245.1. Classification (GTDB taxonomy): domain Bacteria; phylum Pseudomonadota; class Alphaproteobacteria; order ATCC43930; family CGMCC-115725; genus DASZHJ01. The sequence goes on along the minus strand of DATEGF010000164.1, from coordinate 37,846 downwards.
CCGGCATCATGTAGCGCGGGCGTCGCGCTACTTCACGACCTCGTTGTTGTCGGTGAAGACCATCTTGCCGTTGCGGCGGGCGACCGGGCGATTGTAATCGCGGTCTCCGGGCTTGAGGACGCGCAGCAAGGTGACGGTCCGCTCCTGGGAGTCTGTGAAGGCGGCAAGCGTGCAGAGGTCGGGCGAGTACCAGAGCACCTGCGTCTTGGTCGAGCCGCCCTCCTCGTGGTCGGTGCGGCGGATCCGCCAACTCCGATAGATGCGGCCCGCGGCGTTGATGTTCTCGGTGCCCTCGACCACGAAGGAGACCAGCGCCTTGCCGCGTGTGAAGCGGTTGATCCGGGTGATGTCGAAGTGCTTCCGCGGCGTGAGCGGCCAGAATTGCGTCAACCCCTCCGGGTTCGATTCGAAGGCCCAGCGATCGCCGCCATCGTCGAACAGGAACTGTCCCGCGCGCAGCACGCTGCGCTCGGTGCCCAGGATCGAATAGGAATAGGAGAGCGGCGGTGCGTCCGCCGGCTTCGGCAGGATCAGATAGCCGCGGTTGCTGTAAAGCAGCTTGGTCTGCGGCGCGGGCTCGCAATAGGCGGCCGAGGCGCTGTCCTGGGCACGCGCGGATGATGCGAAGGCGCCGGCAATGCCGACGAGCAGCAGCACGGTCCCAATTCCGCGGCGCATTCGGTCCCCTCCATCGATCCCACCCTATTGAAGCGCCCGAATTGGGTCCGCGGTCAACAACTGTGGTGGCTCAGCTCGCGTCGGGATCCGCGTAGCGGATCGCGACCACCTCGATGCTCTCGGGACCCGCCGGCGTGCGCAGCTCCACGACGTCGCCTTCGCGCGCTTTCAGGAGCGCGCGCGCGATCGGCGATATCCAGCTCACACGCTGCTCGGCGAGATCGGCCTCGTCGACGCCGACGATGGTGACCGTGTGCTCCTCGCCGCGCGCGTTCGCATAGGTGACGGTTGCGCCGAAGAAGATCTGGTCGCGGTTCTTCTGCCGCGCGGGATCCACCACCTCCGCGGATTCCACGCGCTTGGTGAGGAAGCGGATCCGCCGATCGATCTCGCGGAGCCGGCGCTTGCCGTAGATGTAGTCGCCGTTCTCCGAGCGGTCGCCGTTCCCCGCGGCCCAGGACACCGTCTCAACGACCTTCGGCCGCTCGACGCGCACGAGCTCGCGCAGCTCGTCCTGCAGCCGCTGAAATCCGCGCGGCGTCACGTAGTTCTTCGTACCCGCGGGCAGCAGCTGCGGCTCGTCGGGGAGATCGTCCTCGGTCTCGGTCTCTTTCGTGAACGCCTTGCTCATCGTCTCCACGCATTTCGCTCGCTCGATCACAACTTTAGCATGCTGCGATTGATCCACCTCAATGTGGGGAATCTTTCCTTAACCGATACTAACCTTAATGAACTGTTAATGACTGGGGCCTACGCTGGGATACATGACAAGGTTCGGGATTTCGAGTCCGATTGTCGCTACTACGTCAGCTGAATCAGCATGTTAGAGACCAGGATCGCATCGCGAGGAGAGTTAACCAAGTTCGTGCGGTGGCGTACCGCAGAACTCGTGAAACCAGCGAGGATTGATCTTGTCTGATGGGGCACACTTCGAACATTCTGAACCAATAGTTGAACTCAAGACCAGATCGACCGAGAAAACCACGATCTCAGTCGCGCAGGGGAAGCCAATGACGGGCAATTATCCGAACATCACGCCACCGAACGATCTCCGGCTACCTGATGCGCTCACCATCAAGCATGGTCCGCGCGATCTGCTGGCGCGCTTCGTGCTCGAGGGCGACAAGCTCGCGCGGTCGATGGGCATCCGTCTGCGGCTCCGCCACGACTTCGAGAACTTCCAGACGCTCAACGATTTCGAGGTGGCGCGCGGGAACTGGTACCCGCTGGTGGACATCTTCAAGCCCGAGCATGGCGGGCTCTCGCCCGAGAATTCCTACTGGATCTCAGGCGAGACCGACGACGGCGAAATTGTGGTAACCCAGGCGGGGCGCGTCTACTACTGGCCCGAGACGTCGCTCGCCGAGGAGGCGCACGACATGTTCTATGGTGGGCGCACGGACGAGACCGGGCCGTGTCACGTCAAGGCGGCGGACGCCTCGAAGATCTCGGGCGTGGTGTTCTTCGGCGGCGCCGTCTGGGTGCGGCCGGATTTCCGCGGGCTCGGGCTCTCGAAACTGATGCCGAGGCTCGGGCGCGCCTATGCGGCGGCGCGCTGGCCGCTCGATTGGGGGATGTCGCTGGTGAAGCCCGCGCTCGTCGACAAGGGCGTCGCGAAGGGCTACGGCTACAAGCACGAGAGCCGGAGCCTGTTCTTCCCGGGCCACCAGCTCGGCAATCTCGAGGTGGTGCTGGTCTACCTCTCGCGCGAAGAGGCTTACGACGACTTGGCGACCTTCTTGACCGACGGCATGGGGGGCGTCGCCTCGTCCGGGCCGGTGGTGGTGCCGGTGGGCGCGAGAGCGGTCGGGCCCTCCGTCACCAGGGACGAGACGGTCACCAGGATCTCGGACGACTTGGTCGTCCAGGGTAGCAGCAGGCGGTCGTAAACCGTGCGGCCCGCGCGGCCCCTGAGTGCCGCGTTCACGCGATCGAGTTGCGGCAGCTTGCGGAGCGCGGTTTGGCGGTAGTCCTCGGCGACCCATTGGCCGTATTCGCGGTCGGGCTGGTTGGCGACTTTCTCGCCGATGGCCCGGTAGGGGAAGTCGCGGTCGCCCAGCCAATCGAAGGCATCGCCGACGTAGCGGAAGACCGGATCGGGCTGATCCGGCTGAACGCCAACCACCACTGTGCGCCGCAGAAAACCGTGTCGCGCCAGGAACGGCAGCACGGTGTCGTCGAACACGCCGAAGGCCATGCGCCATTTCTGCAGGACGGGACGCAACCGGTGCTCGCTGTTGTTGAGGAGCCGCTCGTGATCCTGCCGCGTCGCGGAGAAGCGCTCGCTCGAGCGATGGTCCTCGAGATGCGCCAGCGCATAGAGATCGTGCAGCCGCTCGAAGGCGCGCTCGGCGCTCGGCAGTATCTCGCGCTCCCAACGCGTGGTGAGGAAGCGGATGCAGAAGGCGCGCGCGGTGGATTTCGAGAGGACGTGGTTGACCGCGATCAGGCTGTTGAGGTCCACGTTGCGCGGATGGAGCGTGATGCTCACGACGAGGTCGCTGATGATCTCGACCTTGATGAAGCCGAGGTTCTTCACCGCGAACATCGCGGAGTCGTAGTCGGGATCGAGGTCGCCGACATCGCGCAGAAACTCCTGGCTTCCCTCCGGCAGCCAGCGGCCGTCGGGCGAAACCAGAAATGTCTCGTTCTGCATCAACTCGGCCAAGCGCACCTGCCTGCACAAGGGGGGCGCTCCACTTTGCCGGGATCACTATGAACGAAGGATTAAGCATGTCTGTGATCGGACTCGGCCCGGGGTGGGGCGTCGATCCGCCACAGGCCAGTGGAAATTCTCAAAGGCGCGCTCGACACCTGATAGAGCGACCGGTCTGTGCGATCGAGGCCGGCGCTCCGTGCTCAGTCGAGGGACGCCAGTGAGCGAGACCGGCAGCGAGCCGGGACGCCCCGCGGGCCGCGCCGTGCTGGCGCTGCTTCTGGCGACCCTCATGCAGGCTTTCGACGCCACGATCGTCAATGTGGCGCTGCCGAGCGTCCAGCGCGCGCTTGCAATCGACACCGCCGCCGCCGGTTGGGTCGTCACCACCTATCTGGTGGCGACGTCCGCGACCATGCCCGTGGTCGGCTGGCTGCGCCTCCGCTTCGGCCGCGAGCCGCTGTTCGTCGGCGCCGTGGCGGGCTTCGCGGTTGCCTCCGTGTTGTGCGCCCTGGCGCCGAGCGTCCTCGCGCTGGTCGCGGCACGCGCGCTCCAGGGTGCCTGCGCGGGCGTGATCCTCCCGCTGACCCAGGCGCTGCTGCTCGACCTCTACCCCAAGCGCGAGCACCCCGTGATCCTCTCGCGCTGGGGCAGCACGATCGTGATCGGGCCGATCATCGGGCCGCTCTTGGGCGGCGCGTTGACCGAGCTCGGCTCGTGGTCCTGGATCTTCTACGTGAACGTGCCGATCTGCGCCCTGGCGCTCCTGGGCGTGCGCGGTGCGCTTCGCTCGGCGCCACGCGCCGCCGATACGCCCAGGGCCAAGTTCGACCTGACGGGCATCGCCCTCCTCGTGCTCACGGTCACAGCGTTCCAGCTCCTGCTGCAGAACGCCGCCGGCCTCGGGCGCTCCGCGAGCAGCGACTGGATCGCGGAGGCGGCCCTGACGCTCGCTGGCGTGGTCCTGCTGCTCCGCCATCTCGAGCGCTCGGCCAGTCCCGTCATCGATCTTCACCTGTTCCGCGACCGCAACTTCGCGGGTGCCGTGCTGATCAACGTGGTCGTCGGCGCGATCTTCTTCGCGACCATCACGCTCGTGCCATCGCTGGTCGAGGGTCCGCTCGGTCACGACGCCATGATGGCGGGCGCGCTGATGGCGCCGCGCGGCCTCGCGACCATGGCGGCGATGCTGCTCGCGGGTCAGCTCCTGAAGAGGATCGATCCCCGCCTTTTCGTGCTGCTGGGGCTGCTGGTCACCATGGCGGCGCTCGCGATGTTCGCGGCGACCGACACCGAGAGCGGCATCGTTTGGCTGGTGGCGGCGAGCCTGGTGCTCGGCATCGGCGCGGGTTGCCTCATCACGCCGCTGAGCGTGCTGACCTTCCTGACCGTCCTGCCGGCGTCGCGGACCGAGGCCGCCGGCCTCTACAACCTCGCCCGCCAGCTCGGCAGCGCCCTCGGCGTCGCCGGCGTCACCGCTGTCGTCGCGACCATGGCGCCAGCCCGGTTGATCGGCGCCGGCGGTGTTACGGGCTATTACACGGCCTTTCTCGTGCTGATCCTGCTCGCCATGCTGGCGATACCGGCGATCGCGTTGTTCCGGATCCAGGCGCCGGCGCCCACCGACCCCGCCGCATCCACGGAAGTCGAGACCTGAGGCTGTGCCGCCCAATCAGGCCGCGTGATCCCGCGCGTAGCGCGCGATCTCGGCGTGAGTCGCGAACCAGATGCCCGGATGGCCTGAGATGTGCCGGATCAGCTCCTCGAGCAGCCAGATGCGCGAGCGGTGGCCGGTGATGTGCGGGTGCATGGTGAGCTGGAACAGCCCACCCTCGGCATAGGCCGCGTCGAACTCTCGCCGGAAGATCTCGATCACCGCTGACGGCGCCGTGTAGGGCCGGAGCGACAGGTAGCGGTTCATGTTGAAGTAGACCGCGTCGTCCCGGATCCACTCCACCGGCAGCTCCACCACGCCTGTGGGCTCGTTGTCGAGCAGGAGCTCGTAGCAATCGTCGTCGGCCATCAGCGAGGAGTCATAGAGCAAGCCCATATCGCGCGTGATCGCGAGCGTGTGCGGACTGAAGTCCCACGAGGGCGTGCGGATGCCGACGGGCCGGACGCCCGCGATCTTCTCCAGCATGTCGCAGGAGCGCGTCTGCAGGTCGCGCTCGGCCGCCGGCGGCAAGATGCTGTTGCGCTCGTGGATCCAGCCGTGGATGCCGATCTCGTGCCCCTCGCCCACCACGCGCCGCTGCTCCTCGGGATAGAGCTGCGCGATCACCGCTGGAACGTAGAAGCTCGCGGGAACGCGGTACTTGGCGAGGAGCTTCAGGAGGCGCGGCACCGCCACGCGAGCGCCGTATTGGCCTTGGGAGAATCGGCCCGGTGACGTCCCGCCCTCGCGGAGCTCGCCGCTCTCGTGATCGCTGTCGAAGGAGATGGCCACCGCACAGCGGGCGCCGTTCTTCCAGACGTTTGGCCGCAGCGGGCGCCCGGCGCGTACGTGCTCGACGGCGCCACGCCAGCGCGTTTCCGGCCACTGCCAGGGCTGCGGCTCCTCGACAGCCGCGAGTTGCGCGGCGCTCTGGGCGGGTGCGGTCATGGGTCAGCCTCCTCGGTTCGCGAAGGCCGAGGTATAGCGGATCAATCCCGCTTGCGCGAGATCACGTAGGACTCGTCGAAGAACCAGAGCCCGCCGTGCCGCTGCAGGACGGTGCGGGTGGCGTCGAGGTAGCGGCGGTCGCTGATCACCTCCGCCAGGCGCTGGTCCTCGATCTGCGCCACGTAGATCGCGGCGTTCCACGCCGCGAACAGCGTCGAGGTGCCGATGGTGTCGCTGATCTCGCTGGGGAGCGTGTGCATGTCGTAGCGGAAGATCGAGCGATTGTCGGAATGGGCATTGAAGTTGAGATCGCGGCCGGCACCCCCCAGCTCCGTCTTGGCGATCTTCAGGAGCTCGTGCCGGTCGGTCCTGAACGGGTTTTCGCCCGGCCAGATCTCCTGCACGATCTCGAGGCCGGGATCCCGGCCATAGGAATGGATGGTGAGGAGCCGGCCGCCGGGCGCCAGGCTGCGCGCCAGGGGCGCGATGACCTTGCGCACCTTGAACTCCGCCGGGGCGCGGGCGCGATAGGGCTGCGAGGCGATCACGAGGTCGTAGTCGGCACGGGTGACGCCGCGCCGGGGCATCACGGAATCCAGCAGGAACTTGTGGTCGTCGCGGTAGACCACCAGGACCACCGGGCGCTCGTAGACGGGATTGCCGGAGGTCTGGCTCACCCGGGCGCGCCAATGCTCCGAGAGGAAGGATTGCAGATCGATGATCTGCTCCTCGAAGTGGTGCGCGGTGTTGCCGGTGAGCGCGAGCTCGTGCCAGACCAGGCTGGTCGCGGCGGTCACCGAATTCGGCGCGAGCCACGGCGCCTCGGAGTAATAGAGATTGGTCATCACCAGCACGGTCGCGGGATGCTCGAAGAACCGGTCGGGCATCTTGTCGAGCGTGAGGCGCACGTCCTCGAGACTGATTTCTTTGCCGACGATGTAGTGCGGCATGGTCGGGAAACGGTCGTGCATGGCGCGCATCACGCGCGCGAGCACGGTTCCGTCGCCGACGCCGGCATCGAACACGCGGAGCGACGGCGGACGCGGATGCACGTTCGCGAGCTCGAGGCTCACGCGCTGTGCCACCACCCATTTCTCGCTGCAGGTATTGACGAACAACAGGTACTTCTGCCGGTTGTCGTAGAAACGGAAGCCGTTGACGGCGCCGACGGGAGCGGGAATCGGCGCGAGGCTGCGCGGCAGCTCCGCGAGTGCCGCGGCGTCCGTACGTGGGCGTTCCGCCACGAGGACGCCGCCATTGCCGGCATGCCCGGGGCCCTTCGCCATGAAGGCCTGGATCCGGTCGAAGGTGTCCGTGGTGATACGCCCGCCGTCGCGCAGCCGGCGCACCAGCTTGCCGTCATTGATCGCGAGCCGCCCGAAGGTGGACTCCGCCAAGTTCGCCCGGCGGCAGTACTCAGCGATCTCGCGCAGCAGCGTTTCGGCATCCATCGCAGGCGGTTCCCGTTCATGCGATCGGAATTGATCCCGAAAATTCTGAGTACCGTTTAGGGTGTCGTCAAGCACGACCGATCCCACGCTATAAGTGGGCTGTCTTATGGGAAATAGCCCACCTCCGCTTGCTTCCGGCCGAAAATCGGGCGCTTTCTGCGCATCGATCCCATCGATGCTGGCCACATAGATGCTACTTATTGTAAGCGCGCTCGTTTCTTATGGGCCAGTGCCCATGAAATCACCCACCGACGGTGGTGATCAGCCGGCGGTGATGCCGCCGTCGATCGGGATCACCGTGCCTGTGATGTAGCTCGAGGCCGGCGATGCCAGGAGGAGCGCCAGACCCTTGAGTTCGTCGGGCTTGGCGATGCGGCCGAGCGGCACCATCGCCGCGAACTTCTGCACGAACTCGGGCTCCCGGTGCAGGCGACCGCCGGCGATGTTCGTGAAGAAGGGACCGGGCGCGATTGCGTTGATCATGACGTTGTAGGGCGCGAGCTCGAGGGCGGCTTGGCGCACGAGGTTGTTCACCGCGGCCTTGGTGGCCGCATAGGCGTAACCCACCATGCGCTCGGCGCGGATGCCCGCGATCGACGAGGTCACGATGATGCGTCCGCTGCGCCGGGCCTTCATACGCTCAGCCGCCACCTGGATCGTCACGAAGACGCTGGTGAGGTTCACCTGCAGCACTTGGTTCCAGCGAGCCATGTCGACCGCGTCGACCTCGCCCTCCGGGAACTCGAAGCTCCGCCCAGCGCTGATCCCGGCATTGGCGAAGACCACGTCGAGCCGGCCCCGCTTCTCCGCGACGGCGTCGATGCCGGCGCGGAGCCGCGCGATGTCGCTGACGTCGATCGCGATGCCTTCGACGGCATGCCCCGCGGCCGCAAGGCGCGTCACCGCCGCGTCGAGACCAACCTGATCGATGTCGAGCATCGCCACGATGGCGCCATTCTCGGCCATGACTTCGGCCATCGCGAGGCCGAGCCCGCTCGCCGCGCCCGTTACGACGGTGACGCGACCGCAAACGTCGAAGAGTGCGTCCGCTTTCACCGGGATCGGTCCCCTAGTCCCCGCTCAGGGCCTCGCGCTGCCCGAGACCATGTCCTTCGAACCTCTCGTAATAGAGCCGCGCCATCACGAAGCTCGCGACCGTGCCGATCGCAAGCGGGATCAGGAGCACCAGGAACACCTGTTGGATCGGGAGATGCATGTCGAGCAGGAATCCCGCGAGGAGAGGCCCGGCGATCGAGCCGAAGCGACCGACGCCAAACGCCCAGCCCGAGCCGTTGGACCGGATCGAGGTCGGATAGAGCATGGCCGAGGTGGCATTGATGCCGAACTGCAGACCCAAGAGACAGAAGCCCGCGAAGAACGTCACGACCAGCAAGACCGGCACCGAGCTCATGGAATATCCGATCGCTGCCACGATCGGCATCGACAGAAGGAAGAGGATCATGACGGGCATCAGCCCCTTCTTGTCGAGCTGCCGGCTGAGGATCAGCCCGCCGATCGTGCCGCCGAGCTGGAATAGCGCCAGCGCGCCGGCGCCGGTCTCGCGCGAGATGCCCACGGACGGCAAGACGGTCGGCAGCCACTGGCTCGTGAAATAGAAGACCATCAGGTTGCAGACGAACAGCACCCATAGCAGCGGCGTCAGGTAGTGCAGACCGTCCGCGAACAGCAGCTTCGGCGCGAAGCCCGCGTAATTCTGCTCGTCGCGAATGACGAACGTGGTGTTCGGCGCGAGGTTGAGCGAGGGAGCGAGGCGCGAGACCATTCGCGCGACGTCCTGGTTCTGCCCCCGCACCACCAGGAATTTGATGGACTCCGGCATCCACAGCAGCGCGGCGATCGAGGTCAGGAGCGGTGTGATGCCGCCGACCCAGAACAGGAGCTGCCAGCCGTACAGCGGCGCAAGCCAGTAGGAGATGCCCCAAGGCACCGCGCCGCCGAAGGTAATGCCGGTGAACATGATGATGATCATGGTGGCGCGCACGCGCTTCGGCGCGAACTCGGCATTGATCGCGATGATGTTCGGCAGCAGGCCACCGATGCCGATGCCCGCGAAGAAACGCAAGATCGCGAGGCTCTGGACAGAGCCCGCCTTCGCCGCCGCCAGGGTGAAGATTCCGAAGGTAAGGCACGAGCCGATGATGGCTTTCTTCCGGCCATATCGGTCACCGATCAGCCCAAACAATGGGGCGCCGAACAGGATCCCGATAAGGCCGGAACTGAACGCCAGGCCGAGTCCTGCCATGTTGGTCAGGCCCCACTCCTTGACCAGGAATGGGCCGGCATAGGCCACGGCGGCGATATCGTAGCCGTCGAACAAGATCACGAAAAATGACAGGATGACCAGCGACGCATTGAACGCGTTCATCGGCCGCTCGTCGATCAGCCGCGAGACGTCGAGCGTATTTTCCTGAGCCATGTGCCTCCCCGATCTCGCGGGCGTCGTTGAGCGCGCCAGCGCTTGTTCGGCGGCGCCTGAGCGCGCCGCCGCGGCATCCTGCCATGGGCCGACGGGAGGTGCCAAGAACCGCGCCGTACGATCGGGGCGCTCGAGCGCAGTGGAATAAATCCCGCAGCCTTCGGGAGTTCGCGGTCTTGAAGCGCTCTTGGCCGCGTGCCAATAACCGTTCACGCGACGCACACGCGAGGAGGCATGGATGACGGGCAACGCCGGACGAATCCTGACCACCCACGCCGGCAGCCTGCCGCGCTCGGAGACGCTGCGGGACCTCGTGTTCGCGCGCGCCGACGGCAAGCCTTACGATCAGCAGCAACTTGCGGCCGAGCTTCGCGCGGGCGTGCGCGATGTCGTGCGTCGCCAAGTCGCCTGCGGACTCGACAGCGTGAACGACGGCGAGATCGGCAAGACCAATTTCACCAACTATGTGCGCGAGCGGCTCTCGGGCTTCGAGCCACGCCCCGCCGGCACGGGTCCCAAGCCGCTCAGCATCGCTGGCCGCGATCTCGAGAAATTCCCGGAGTATTTCTCGGCGGGCGGCCGTGGCTTCGGTGCGTTTGCGGGCTCGGGACCGAGCCGCGCGCAAGTCTACTGCGTGGCACCGCTCGAGTACGTGGGGCACGCGGCGCTCCAGGAAGACCTCGCGACCTTCAAAGCGGCGCTCGCGGGCGTCTCCGTCGCGGAGGCCTTCCTCCCCGCCAACACGCCCGGCACCATCGAGCACTGGCTCCGCAATGCGCATTACCCCAGCGACGAAGCATTTCTTTTCGCCATCGCCGACGCCATGCGCGAGGAGTACCGGGCGATCGTCGACGCGGGCTTCCTCCTGCAGATCGACGATCCCGACCTGCCCGACGGCTGGCAGATGTATCCGGCGATGAGCGTCGCGGAGTATCGGGGCTATGCGGAGCTTCGGGTCGACGCGCTCAATCACGCGCTCCGCGACATCCCCCGCGAGAAGATCCGGCTCCACGTCTGCTGGGGCAGCTTCCACGGACCGCACCAGAGCGACATTCCGCTCCGCGACATCATCGACATCATCTTCAAGGTGCGCGCGAGCAGCTATTCGATCGAGGCCTCGAACCCACGCCACGAGCACGAGTGGCGGGTCTTCGATGACGTGAAGCTGCCCGAGGGCGCGGTGCTGATCCCCGGCGTGGTTGGCCACTGCACCGATTTCATAGAGCACCCCGAGCTGGTGGCGGAGCGTCTCGTCCGCTACGCGAAGCTCGTCGGCCGCGAGAACGTGATGGCCGGCACCGACTGCGGCCTCGGCCCCCGCGTCGGCAGCGCCGAAATTGCCTGGGCGAAGCTCGAGGCCCTCGCCGAAGGCGCGCGGCTCGCCTCGAAAGCGCTCTGGGGCCGAAGTTAACTAATTGCGATAGCCGTCGTCGCGGGCGTCGAGCTGGCGCAGCAGCGCCGGCCATTCGAGGAGCCCGTAGGGCCGCACCACCTCGGGGCTGTACATGTGGGTCGCGTGGTCGATCACCTGCGGCGAGAGGTGATTGAGCTCGGCGTTGCACGCCATCGCCGCGGCCTGCGCCTGACAGGATCGCTCGAGGCCGTAGATGCGGTTGAAGGCCTCCGGCGTGCTCGGCCCCACCGAGAGCAGGCCGTGGTTGCGCAGGATCATCACGTCCTGCTTTCCGAGATCCGTCGCGAGCTTCTCGCGCTCGCCGGGATCGCGCTCGGGGCCGGTGAAGTCGTGATAGGCGAGCCGCTTGTAGAAGCGCATTGATGTCTGCGTCAGCGGCAGGAAGCCGCACTTGAGCGACGAGATCGCCATCCCCGCGGTCGTGTGAGTGTGGATTACGGCATTCACGTCGGGACGGGCGATGTAGATCGCGCTGTGGATGACGTAACCCGCCTGCTGAAGCCCGTACTCGAGCTCGGACTTGAGCACCACGCGGCCGTCGAGATGCACCTTGAGGAGGCTCGAGGCCGTGACCTCGCGGAACAGCATGCCGTGCGGATTGATCAGGAAATGCTCGGGCTCGCCGGGCACCCGCGCGGTCGCGTGGGTGTAGATCATGTCGGACATGCCGTAGAGGTCGACGAGCCGGAAGCAAGCGGCGAGATCGACCCGCGCCTGCCACTCCGCCGGTGATACGGCGGCGCGGACAGGCTTCACCTTGAGGGCAGCGAGATTGCTCATGACGGCTCCTCCGACGCGCGGGTTTCGCCGACCATGATCGCGACGCCCGGCCCTGGAAGCAAGCCCCGTGGGGCAATCACGCGGGCTTCGCCGCGGTGGCCTTGGCGACGCGCAAGGTCTCGCGCGCCGCGGCGGCAACGGGACGCGGCACCTGGGCGACCGCGACGATCGCATGCTCCGTCCGATGCAGGGTCACGGGCACGCGCAGGTCCTCGATCTGCACGACCGCCGTGCGTCCATCGGGCGCGAGTTCCCGCACGCGCCACCGTCGCGGCTCGCCCAGGAGGCCGACGCCGAGCGCCTTCGCCGCCGCTTCCTTGGCGCACCAGAGCGCGATTGGCGGAGCGCCCGCGCGGGCGGCAGTGGCGAGCTCGCCCTCGACGAAGGCAAGCTCTGGCACCGTGCGTGGGCTCCCGTCGCGCTCCTCCTCGATGTCGACGCCGACCGAAACATCCGCCGCCACAACAGCGATGGCCATGGTGTCGCCGTGGCTGATCGACAGCTCCGGCGCCTCGATCGAGCCGGCGCCGTTGAAGAAGGAGACCGCCGGCTTGCCGCGCTGATCGGTTCCGATCTCTACCTCGATCGGGCTCAGCGATCGCCCGTGCCGCTCCTCCACCCAGCGTTGAATCGCTTCCTTGGCGGCGACACGGCCCATGAGCCAGCGGGCGCGTCGGGGGCCGATCGGCGGAAGCGTCCGCCACGTCTCGCGCTCGCGCGCGGTCAGCACCGTGTGCGCGATGGCCAGCAGGAAGATGGCGCGCTCCGGCCGCACGATGTCGTGATACCCGCCGTCGAGAAGTCGTCCGTGCAAGCCCACGCCGGCGTCGAAGGGTCGCGAGAACTCGTAGTCTACGTCATAGGTTCGGACGCAGGCGGCAATCTCGGCCGTCATCGAGAACCGGCGCTGCCGGAAGTCTAGATAGCGAAACAAGACCGTGCCGTCCGCGCGCTGGAACTCGACGTCCCCGGCGACCACGCTGCCGTCGTCCTGCACCAGCGCCACGCAGTGCAGGCGCTCGCCGGGCGCCGGCAGGGGCGCGAATTGCTCGTACTCCGTGAAGAACGGATAGATCCCATCCCAGCGGGTCTGGTAGTCGACCGCCCAGCGTGCGATCGCCTGGCCGGAGGCATCCATCAGATTGGCCGCCGTGGCGAGGGCGGGCGCGGCATCGCCGGCGAAGAGCCGATCCCGCGGCGGCGTGACGACCGAGGCCTCGATGCCCTCGCTCGTGAGGCGGAGCGCGCGCTCGAAGCCGCGGAATGACGGACCCTGGAACACCAGCTCGCGCCGATACCGCTCCGGCGATTGACCGGACTCGCTGGGCTGACCAGCAAGCCGCCGGCCTGGCAGTGCGGGAGGGAGCGCCGCCGCGACCACGACGGTCGCCTCCGCCGCGGACCAGCGTCCCGCCGGCGCTGCCTCGTGTAGCTCGAACAGCTCCACGTCGGCCCTCCATCGGCCGGCCTCGTTGTCTGGCCGAAGCCGCGCCACCAGACGCACGTCGAGGTAGCCGCGATCGAGCGTCAGCCAGCGATGAAGGCGCACGCGCTCGACCTTCGTGACCCACGCACGACGGGCGGGGCTCGCGGCCGCGAGTCCCGCCTCGGCCAGCATCTCCAGCGTCATGGCCATGGGCACGACGGGCAGCCCCGTAAGATCGCCGGCATAGGGCGGGCGGATCCGGCCGAAGAGGTGGTCCCGGAGATAGGGATCGCTGCCGAGGGTGAGGCGACGCTCGAACGTGACGGAGCCGTCGCCGACATCGCGTCGCGGACCCAAGGCCGGAAACGCGGAACCGCCCGCGCGGGATCGGCCATGCTCCGCTCTCCCCGTGGCCGGCAAGATGCCGAGCACCCGGGCGCGACTCGCCTCGAGCTCGCGCATCAAGGCGGCGTGGCCCGCCCGAATGGCCGCGACCGCGTCGCGCGCCGGAGGCAGCGTGCGACCGATCGGCCGAGCCTCGGCCCCCGCAATCGGGCTCACCTCAATCCCGGCAACGAACAGCCGCCCGAGCACGGCCAGGAGATGCTCGACGCCGCCGAACCACGGTGAATCGCAGGCGACGGCGAGATGATCGCGATCGCTGAGCGTGTCGTCGATGAATCCGCTCAGGGTCTCACCGGGACCGACCTCGACGAAGACGCGGATGCCGCGGTCATAGAGAGCGCGCACCGACGCCGAGAACCGCACCGTCTCGGCCCATTGCCGCAGCAGAAGCGATTTGACCTCGGATGGAGCGTCCGGGAACGGCGCATTGGCGGCGCCACTCCACACGGGCACCTGCGGCGCGCGGACGCCGAGTCGGTCATAGAAAGCCGACATGCTCGCGGAGGCACGCGCGAAGAGCGGCGTATGAAAGGGCGCGCCGAGCGAGACGGCGAGCAAGGCGGCGCCCTCGGCGCGCAGCTCCGCTGCGATGGCCTCGATGGCCGATCGCTCGCCCAGCAAGACGACCTGATGCGGGCAATTGTCGAGCGCGAGGAAGGCCCGGTCTTTCTGCGCAGCGAGCGCGCGCTCGACCCGCGCCCGATCGACGCCACTGACGGCGACCCCGGCGTCACCGCCCCATTGGCTCAGACGCCGCAAGTCGGCACGCAGCCCGCCGACGGCACGCGCGAGCCCCTCGATGTGTTCGGGCGGCATGGGGCCGAGGGCCCCGGCCAGAGTGAGCACCGTGGTCTCGCCGATGCTGTGCCCGACGAGCATCGCCGGCCGTACGCCGTAGGTCGCGAGGAACTCCAGGAGGGCCTGGCTCGCGGCGCACCCCACGAGTCCGCCACCGGTGACATCGCGCCAGAACCCCTCGAGCTCGCCGCCCAGCGCCGTGCCGATCACATCTTTCGCCGGGTAGAGGCGCGGCGCCAGCGATGTCCCCTCCTCCGCGAACACGCCGCCCACGCGCTCGAGGGCCCGCCGAACGGCGGGAGACGCGAGCGCCAGCTCGCGTAGCATGCCCGCATATTGTGGACCCTGACCCGGGATCACGAACGCCACCGGCGCTCCCGCGTACTCGGAGGCGCCGATCAGGACGCGCTCGCGCGGAGAGGGTTGCGCCGCGACACCACCGAGACGCGCCAAGGCGGTTTCGAGGCCCCGCGTCAGGTCCGCGGCGCGGCTCGCCACGATCGCGCAGCGATGCCGATGTCGGGGCTTCGACCAATTCGCCGCGGCGACCGCGCCCATGTCCGGCGGCGCTCCCGTGACATGCTTGCGCAGGGCTTCGACCTCCGCGCGGAGACCCGCTTCGCTCGGCGCCGACAGGACGAAGAGATGCGCCTGCGGCGCCAATTCCAGAGGGTCGGGCCGGTCGCCATCGGCATCGCTGAAGGACAGAGCGCGCACACCACCCTCGCCTGCAATCAGCGCCAGAGCGGTGCGTGGGGTTCGGCCGGGCTCGAACAGCCACGGTCGCGGCCGCGGAAACTGGCCGAATCCCCGCTCGCGCGGTCCGTGCCAATCATCGGGCCCACGAGACGGCGGCAGCGTCCGGTGCGCCACGGCCAACACCGCGGCGGCGCACGCGGTGAAGGCGCCAAGGGCCTCGGCAGCGATGGCGACCGGCGGCATCCAGAGGGTGCGAGCGGGAAGGCTCGGCGGCTCCGCCGGCAGCACAGCGGAGATGCCGGCCTCTATCTCGCGCCGCGGTTCACCTACGCCCGTCACGAGCGAGATCGCCGCAGGCTCGAGCGGCTCGCCCCAGCTCGCCAGCACCCGCAATCCAGTAATACGCGCGGCATCGAGAGGCGTGAGGACCAGCCAAGTCTCCGCGGACGGCGAGATCGCACCGAGGACCGCCCGCTCGAATCGCCCCTCGCTGAGCCCCGCAAGTACCCACTGCAGAGCGGTACGCGCATCCGCAGCGCCGAGGCCGCCGGTCCATGTCTCCGAGAAACGATCTCGTGCCGCCTCGCTCAGCCCCTCAGACCCCACGCAACACGCCGCAAGGGCGACCTGGCCGGTGCACCAGCGCTCCACCAAATTCGATAGGCCGTCGCGATCCGCGGACGGGGTCTCGGGATAGCCCAGTGCGGCGAGCCAGAACGACTCTCGGGTTGGTGACCCCGCGGTGCGCACGGCAACGTCGATCACCGCGAGCGGCGATGCTGGCGCCAGCACGACCTCAGGAATCGCCGACGGCGCCAACGAGTTCGCTCGTTTCTCGCCCTCGGACGCCCGGTTGAGCATCGATGGAGGCCTCCTCCTCGCCCGCGACGACGTCGCCGGCGAGCACCTCGACCTCATCCGACCCGGCGCATGCGAGCTCATCGCGGAAGAAGGCCGAGCCGGCTTCCGGCTCGATCGGCGCGAGCCGGCGCGCCAGCGTCCCCAACGCATCCACGGCCATGCCGACCCGCGCCCATGGTCCCCAATTGATCGAGAGCACGCGCACGCGCGGCCATTCCGCCGCCATCCGCCAAGCCAGGCGATTGAGCACCTCGTTGGCCGCCGCATAGTCCGTCTGCCCGCGATTACCGCAGCGGCCGGCGAGGGACGTGAAGAAGACGACGGTCTTCAGCGTCGCCGGGTCGAGCGAGCGGTAGAGCGCGAAGGCGGAATCCACCTTGGTGTCGAAGACGCGATCGATCGACGGGTCTGTCTTGTCGATGAGCGCCTTGTCCTCGATCACCCCCGCGCCGTGCAGCACCACGTCGATGCGGCTGTGCCGTTTGTAGATGTCGGCGATCACGGCGCTGAATCGATCGAAGTCGCCGACATTGACCGCGCGATACTCGACCGTCACGCCGAGCGCGCGCAGCGAGGCGATCGTCCGCGTCGCTTCCCGACGATGCATCTCGGTCGCGACCGCTTGCTCGATTTCGGCCGGACGCCGTTGTGCTCCATTGGCTCGGCTGCGCTCGATCAACTGAGCGCGGAGCGCGGCAGGGTCAGACGACCCCTCGGGCGTTGCCGAGCCGTTCACTTCGAGCGGGGATCGGCCGACCAGGACGAAGGTCATTCCCGGCTTCGCCACACTCCGCAGCAATTCGGCAGTGATACCCCGCGCGCCGCCGGTCGCCAGCACGATCGCGTCGTTCGGCAGCGCGGCAGTCGATGGATCGGGTGGCGTTCGCGACGCGAGCGCGGGAACGAAGACGGTGCGCTCGCCCCCGTGATAACCGATCTCGAAGCCGTCCGGTTCAGCCGAGAGCTCCCGCACCAGGACGGACGCGATGTCGCCCGGCGGCCGAGCATGATCGAAATCGATCGCCTTGCAGCGCACGCCAGGCAGCTCCAGCTCGAGGCTGCGCAAGACGCCGACCGCGCCGCCGGCGGTCGGCATCCCCGGCGGTGCCGATTTATCGCGCCCGAACTGCCCGCCGAGCAGGGACGCTGCGATCACCCGCGCGGCGCCCGGACCGATCGCCGAACCGAGGTCCTCCGCCAGCAATCGCAGCAGGCGAAGCAGGCCTTTCGAGTCTCGCTCGGTATAATGGCGCCACTCGGCGATGCCGGTGGGCATCAGCCGTGCCTCCATGCCCGCGAGGTGGAGGACAGCCCGGAATGGTCCCACGGCCTGCCTCGCCTTCCGCAGGGCCGCCGACAGGGTGCCATCCGTCAGGCACGCGCGCGGCAAGACGACCGACGCGATCCCCTGGCCCCGCAGGAGGCGCTCGACCTCTGCCGCGATCCCGAGCGCATCCTCGGTGATGACGATAGGCCCTTGCACCGTACGCCCTCGTGCGGCCTTGAGCGGGCGGCGCTTTCCTCGCATGACCGAGCGAGCGCACTTGGCGAGCCGCGGCGGAGCGGTGGCGGCTGTCTCCCTTTGAGCCGGCGCCACGGCGCCGTCGCCGGCGTCGCCATCGGATCGGCTCAGGATCTCTGCCCATTCCGCGAAGGTCTTGAGGCGCGCGACCCGATCCATCGCAGCCTTGAGGCGCTGCGCGATCCGCGGCGGCAGACGCTGCCCGAGCGCTTCGAGGATCTCGAGCCGCTTGATCGAGCCGATGCCGAGTTCCGCCTCGACGTCCTGCTGTGCCCCCAGCATCTCCGGCGGGTAGCCCGTGCGGGCGGCCGCGAGCTCGACAATGAGAGCGGCGATCTGCCCGCGGTCGAGATCGGCGTCCGCGCGTGCCGCGATCTCGACCACCGGCGCTGGCGCTGGTTGTGGCAGCTTCAGTGGCTCGGTCACACTCGGCGCAGCAGCGATCAACGCCGGCATGGGCACCGGCGCGGCCGCTTGGTACTCGCCGACGACGACGTGATCGGCGCCGCCCAGGACCTGCATCAGCACGCGCTCCTGCGTCGCGATGAACTGACGCATGGTTTCCTGGTAGGCGGCGTAAGCCTCCAGCGCGCCGCCGCTCGCGGGCGCTCCCGCCTGGATGGTCTCCGCGGCGCGTGGCAGTGGCGTGGGCTCAGGGCCATCGACGCGCCATACCGCCTGTCCGTCGACGAGCCAGCCTCCACTCGCGGCGGTCTCCGCCGCCAGGCAGCGATCGAGCGTCAGCGCCGAGTCGACGCGGCGGTCGAACAGGCGCGGCAGATCGATCGGAACGCCGGCCCGCCACAGAGCCGCCAAGGACTGGAGAAGTCCGGTGAGATTGCCCGACGAGCCGTCGAGGGCGACCGCCAGACGGTCCCCGTCCGGCAGGATCTCGTTCACGAGATTGGTCAGCACCGACCCCGGCCCCACTTCGATGAAGGCACGTGCGCCGGCCGCGTGCATCGCTCGCACTTGCGCGCAGAACTCGACCGGGCTCAGAAGGTGCGACTTGAGGCGCGCCGCGAGCCGTCTCGGCTCATAGAGGGTGGCGTCGGCATTGCCATAGACCGGCAATGTCGGCGCTGCGAAGGAGAGCTTGTCGATGTAGGCGCTAAGCTCCGCCTGCGCATCCGCCATGAGCGGCGAATGAAAGGCGCCGGCGACCGGCAGCCGCAGGGCCCGGACACCCTGGCGGCCGAGCTCGGTGACAAGGGCATCGACTGCCGTGGACGGACCCGAGATCACGGTCTGCGACGGCGCGTTGTGATTCGCGATCACCGTGCGGCCGTCTTTCGGCAGCAGCCGCTCCACCGCATCGCGCGGCGCAAGCACGGCCGCCATGGCGCCGTCGTCTCTGACGCTCGCCATGAGTTGGCCGCGCCGCGCGGAGTGGCGCAGGAGATCCTCGGCGCCGAACACGCCGGCGGCGTGGAGCGCCACCCATTCGCCATAGCTGTGGCCCGCGAGCATCGCGGGTGCGATGCCGAGCCTGCGAAGCAGCCCGAGGAATCCGATCGAGAGGGCGCCGATCGCGGGCTGCGCCACCGCGGTGGCGCGTAGTCGGGTGCGCTGCGCCTCGCGCTCGACCTCGGAGAAGGCCCGCGGCGGATAGATGATGTCGCTGAGGAGCCCCTGCAGATCCTCGGTGAGGACGCGGTCGCCGAGCTCGAGGGCGTCGCGCAGCTCGCGAATATGAACCGCGGCTTCCCGCGCCATGTTCGGATAGGGCGACCCTTGGCCCGGGAAGAGCAGCGACACGGGGGGCGCCTCGGCTGGTAGGACGGCACACCGCACGCGCGGGTCGCCCGAATCGCGCCCCTCCCCCACGAGCAGCTCCACGAGCCGGCCCAGCGCAAACCGGCACTCGGCGGCATCTCGCGCCACAATGGTGGCGACGTGAGAGCCCGCTGCAGGGGAGGCGAACGCGCGGGCGCAGGTATAGCCAACCTCGCGCAAGCTCGGCGGCTCCTCGCGGTCGAGCAGATCGAGGAGCCGCTTGACGACGGCGGCAAGCCCCGCACGATCGGCCGCAGCGAGCACGACGAGCTCCGCGGGCCAGGTCTCGCCGCCCGCTGGCGCGGCGCCGGTGGCGCTCCGGTGCTCCTCCAGTACCGCGTGAAAATTCGTGCCGCCGAAGCCGAAGGCGCTGACGGCGGCGCGGCGCGGTATTCCGGGCCGCGGGAGCCATGGGCGCGGCTCGTCGAGCAGGTACATCGGACAATCGGGCGCCGCCAGAACGTCCGCGGGCTTCTCCACGCCGGGCTGGGGCGGGAGCGTGCGGTGGTACAAGGCGAGTGCCGCTTTCACGAGGCTCGTCGAGCCCGCGGTCGAGCCGGTGTGGCCGGTGTAGGCCTTGACCGAGCCCAGCGCGCAGGACCTCGGCCGCATGCCGGCACCCGCCAGCAGCAGGCTCGCCGAGCTGAGCTCGGCGCGGTCGCCGACGGCGGTGCCGGTGGCATGCGCCTCGTAGAAGCCGAGGGTCGCCGGCGAGAAGCCCGCGGCCTCATAGGCGCGCCGCATGGCGCGCAGCTGCCCGATCGGACGCGGCGCCGTCATGCTGAGCGCCTTGCCGTCGCTCGAGCCCGCGATCGACCGGATCACCGCGTAGATGCGGTCGCCGTCGCGCTCGGCGTCGGCGAGGCGCTTGAGCACCAGCACCACCGCGCCCTCGCTGATGACGATGCCGTCCGCGCCGGCGTCGAAGGGGCGGGACTGTCCGCGGGGCGACAACGCGCCCGTCTTGCTGAAGGAGATGAAGGCCTCGGGCGTCTGCCAGGTCTCGACGCCGCCGGCCAAGACGACGCTCGCGTGCCCGCTGGTGAGCTCGCGGCACGCCGCCTCGAGCGCCGCGAGCGACGAGGCGCAGGCGGCGTCGACTGTGAGATTGCTGCCGCCGAAGTCGAAGCGATTGGCGACCCGGCCGGCGATCACATTGGTGATGTGACCGGCGAGGCTGTCCTCGCTCCACCCCGGCAGCGTCGCTTCCAGGCTCTCGGGCAGGGCGCCCAGCAGAGCCGGCGCCATGGCTCGGAAACCCAGGATCTTTCCGGATACGCCGACGGGGTCTCCGGCCCCCAGGATCACCGCGGCGTTCTCGCGATCGAGGTCACCGAGATCGTAGCCGGCATCGGCAATCGCGCGCCGCGCCAGCTCCAGCACGATCGGCTGCGCCACCGCGATGTGCGCGAGGGAGCTCGGCGGGATCCCGAACGCCATCGGATCGAAGCGCAGGGGATCGATGAAGCCGCCCCAGCGCGAGACCATCCCGTCGGGCGCTTTTCCGGTCGCATCGTAATAGGCCCGCCAATCCCATCGGCGAGCCGGGATCTCCGTGGTTGCCGGCACCTTGCGCTGAAGGTTAGCCCAGAAGGTCTGGAGCGACGCCGCGCCGGGGAGCGCCAGCGACATGCCGACGATGGCGACGTTGACCGGCGCCGGTCGGGGCGATGCCGGTTGCGGCAGAGCGCCGGCGGCGCGCGCGAGGAGCTCCTCGGCACCGTCGCTCACGTCGCGATGCAGCTGCGCGAGCGTCGTGCGGGCCGAGCGCAGGGTTGCGGCCTCGCCGATCATGAACATGCCCTCGCGCTGCTGGCGCGCGGCATCGATGCCGACCAGGGCGCCACCACGCTCGCGCCAGAGCCCCTTCGAAGCCATGCGGAGCCGCCCGAGCAGGAGATCGTCGAGCGCGTCCCGCTGCTCGTCGAGCCCGGCGTTCTTCCGACGGAGCTCGCGGCGGCGAACGCCGAAGTCGCGGCAGAAGCTTGTATCGACGCAGCGGTTCGCGTGGCCAGGCGCACTCTCCACCAGGACCGTGCGCTCGCAGGTGAGCGCTTCCTGCTGGAATACCGGTCCGACCGCGCCGGTCTCCACGCATTCGCCCGTAAAGAGATAGGCCGTGCCCATCAGCACGCCGATCTTGGCGCCGAGTGCCGCGAGCGGCGCCGCGAGCGCCGCCACCATCGCAGCGGAGCGCGCATCGTGGACTCCACCCGCGAACAGCAAGTGGTACTCGCCGGCGGTCTTGTCGGTGAGGTCGGCGAGGAGCGCCCGCACCATCGTCTCCCAGAGCGCCGCGGAGCCCAGAGGACCCACGTGGCCGCCGCATTCGCGGCCCTCGAAGACGAAGCGCCGGAGCCCGCGCCGGATCACGCTGCGCAGCAGGGCCACCGAGGGAATGTGGAGATAGGTCGTGATGCCCGCGGCCTCGAGCTCTTCGGCAACATCCGCCCGGCCGCCCGCCACCAGCGCGAAGGGCGGCTTGACCGCCTGCACGGCCGCGAGCTGCGCCTTGCGCACCTCCGGGTCCATGAAGCCCAGAATTCCTGCGCCCCAGGAGAGATCGCCGAGCGCCGTCTTCGTCGCGTCCAAGAGCTTGCGGGATTGCGCGCCGTCCATGACGCCGAGCGCGAGCATCGGGAGCGCCCCAGCGCCGGCGACCGCCGAGGCGAAACCCGGCGTGTCGCTCACCCGCGTCATCGGCCCCTGGACGATCGGGAACGCGGTCCGCTGCGCGCTCGCAAGCGCGCTGCTCTCGGCGAGTGGCCGCAGCCGGGTCGCGAGCTCGATGCTCGCCGCGGAAGTTCTCAGAACCGCCTGCACGAGGCGGCCGGTCGTGCGGTAGCGTGCGCGATACCCGGCCGCGAGGCCGATCGCCTGGCCCACGGGCCACACGCAGGTCTCCGGCGGTCCGAATCGCAGGACCTCCTCGACCGCGGTCCGCCACGCGCGCTGACGCTTGGCCAAGGGCTCGTCCGCGATCTCGAGCGCCGCCTCGCGCGCCGCGAGCTCCTTCACTTGCGGGAAGGCCGGGTGGCCGAGCACGCGGCAACGGAGATCGAGATGCTCGCCCAGGAGGACCGCGTCGTGGGCCTCGGCTCGCTCGAGGAGCGCGCGCCAGCCGGCCGGGTATTCGGCCTCGGGCATCAGCAGGAGCTGGTCGTCGAGCACGACGCCGGCACAGCCCGCGACCCGGCAGGCCGCCGCGCCATGCTCGCCAATGCCGCCGCGCAGGTAGACCGGCGCGATGCCCGCGCTCAGCAGGGCCTGGATCAATACGAAGCCACCGGAGGCGCTGCTCCAGCCACCAGCCTCGCCACCATCCGCGACAAAGCCGCCGATGCCCGGCGAGGCCGCCTGCCACTCCACCGCCGACGCAACGGAGTCGATCTCGGCCAGCACGGTCCGACCATCGACCGAAAGCTCATCGAGGGTGGCGGGCGCGCCCGGACGACCGCGCAGGATCAGGACATGGGGCCTCGATTGAAAAGCTGAGAGCAACGTCTTCGCGCGACGCAGTTGCGCGACGCCGAGCCGAAGCCCGACCGTGGAGTCCGTGGGCGTGTTGGCCAGAAGCTCGCCCAGGCGAGCCTCGAGAGCGGAGAACTCGTCGGTCGAGCATCGCGTCGCGTCGAGTATGCCGACGCCACCCGCGCGCGCCGCCGCGATCGCCACGCTTGGCGTCGCCAATTCACCGGGCGAGAGCGCGAAGCACGTGAACGTTCGCCCAAACACCGTCCGGCCAGCCTACTGGCGAGAGAGCTCGTCGATCTTGCCAGACAACTGCGCGACGGTTTGCAGCTCCAGCAGCACGGCCATCGGCAAGCGGACGCCGTACCTCTGCTCGATCTCGCCGAAGATCACGGCGGCCGAGAACGACTTCCCGCCCAGCGCGAAGAAACTGTCGTTGATCCCGACTCGGTCGATGCCCATGGCCCTCTGCCACACGCCGGCAAGGTCGGATTCGGTCGACGTCCGGGGTCCTATATACGCCTCCGTCAGACCGAAATCGTCTCTTCTCAGTATCCCGAGATCCAACGCCAACGTATCGATCCCCCGTCGATAGCTTGCCTAACCCTAAGGAGCGAGGCGGGCAATCGCGCCGAACCTTAGACGGGCGCACGGTCGAAGGGAAGCCCCGCCTCCGGTGCAGCCGGGTTCCGGAATTAGCCTGAGGCTGGCGCCACCGGCATCGTCTGATCGAGGCTCCGGATCACCTTGCGGACGCCGGCCATCAGGGCGGGCGCGCTCTTCAGGAACACGTCCTCGTGGCTCCCGGGCACAGTATGGACCGCCCAGTTTCCCACCAGGATCTCCTTGCGCCAGGGGAGGCTCGCATTGGTGATCAGCTTCCCAAAGGGCTCGCTAGCGATGATGTCGACTTGCCCGGAGTAGGGCTGCACGCGGTGGCGCTCATAGGCGAAGATCAGCTTTGCGCCCCCCTCGGCGGCTCGCTCCAGGCCCTGCGGAGTCCGCACGTCGATGGGGACGTCCTGGAGTGCCGGGGCGAACTGGCTGAACCAGTTTCTCGCCGCTCGCTTCAGTTGCTCGGTGGCGGCCTTCTCGAGGCCCGGCTCGAGATGGCGCTGGGGCGGACTCAGGTTCAGCACCGGATTGGGCTCCATCATGACGACGGAGGCTACGGTCTCGCCCTCAAGGCGGAGCAGCCGCGCCATCTCCAGCGCGACCAACGCGCCAGCACACATGCCGGCGAGGATGTAGGGCCCGCGCGGGCAATGGCCGCGGAACGCGGCGAGATAGTCGCGGGCCATGCTCTCGACGCTGTCGTGGGGCTCTCCCACGAGGGCGCGGGCGTGCACCGCGAAGAACGGATGCTCGGACCCGAACGCGTCCGCCAGCTGCCGCGGTATCGCCACCACGCCGAACAGGCCATGGATCATGACGATGGGAAGCCCGGAGCCGGTGATCCGGATGGGATCGATCATGCGGGCTTCCCCGACATCGCGGCGGGATCGAGCTCTCGTGCCCGCCGATAATGGGCTTCGGCCTCGGCCTTGCGGCCCATGGCCGAGAGGGCATCCCCGAGGTTGCGCCACGCGACCGCGAAATTCGGCTCCAGGCCGATCGCCCGGCCGAAACAGGCCTCGGCCTCTGCGTGGTTGCCGGCGCGTGCGTGCATGCAACCCAGGTCGTTGTGCGGCCGCGGCAGCTCGGGCGCGATCGCAAGCGCGCGGCGCAGGCATTCCATCGCGTCCTCGACATGGCCCAAGGAAAAGAGCGCGTCCGCGAGATTGCACCAGATCACCGGCTCGTCGGGCCGGATCAGCAGAGCCTCGCGAAACGACGTGACGGCACTCTCGTTCTCGCGTCGGGCGCGCTGCACGAGGCCCAGCGAATTGTGGCTGGTATAGCTTTGCGGATCCTCGATCAGCGCCCGCCGATAGCACGCCTCCGCCTGGTCGCTCTCCCCCAGAAAGAGGTGAGCGTCGCCGAGCATTGCGTGATAGAGCGCGTTTCTAGGGTCGGCCGCGACGGCGCGACGATGCAGCTCGATGGCGGCTTTGGGATTTCGCGCCGCCATGGCGATACGCCCGTAGAGGTTCAGCGCGGGAGCGTGGGCCGGATTCCGACCAAGAATCTCGCGGCAGATCCGCTCCGCCTCGGCCGGGCGCCTGGCGCGATGATGTGCCACCGCGGTGGCGAATGCCTCGTCTGCCGCGCCGCGCGGGGATGCCGCGGATCTGCCCGTGCTCTGTGCCATCACCCATCGATCTTACGATGTCACTTGCGGCCTCACAATTGCCGGAGGCGGGCGGTCGACGGCGAAGGCCTCGTCTCGTTCCCGGCCTTGAGCTAGCTTCAGCCAACCCTGGCCCGCGCGATGGGAGAGCAATGCGGCTCATCGGCACTTTTCACCAGGAGACGGACTCGGCGCAGCAACCGTTCGACGCCGCGGTCGTCATCCCGACCGTCCTGCGCCCCACCCTCAAGGACGCGGTCCTCTCTGTGTTTCGGCAGTCGTATCCCGGCCGGCTGCAGATCCTGATCGGAATCGATCGCTCGCAGGGCGATCCCGGAGTCCTCGACGATATCCTGGCCCAGCGTCCCCCGCGGCACGCGGTCACGCTCCTCGATCCCGGCTACTCGGTCTCTCTCCGCAACGGCGGCGTGCATCGGGACGGCATCGGCGGCACGATGCGGACGATCCTGAGCTACATGGCGAATACCCGCTACGTTGCCTATCTCGACGATGACAACTGGTATGGCGAGCGCCACATCGAAACACTGCTCGCCGCGATTCCTGGCCACGATTGGGCCTTCAGCCTGCGCTGGTTCGTCGACGAGGCGACCCGACGCCCCGTCGGCATCGACACGTTCGAGTCAATCGGCCCCGGCCAAGGTGTTTACCAGGTGGGACTCGGCGGCTGGGTTGATCCCAACTGCCTCATGATCGACAAGGTCAATTGCGACCCGGTGTTGCGCTGCTGGTCCGCGGTGTTCCCGTTCCGGGGCCAGAACTGGTCGAGCGACCGCCGGGTATTCGACGCGCTCAAGGGCCGGCGCTGGGTCTGCACCGGCGAGCCGAGCGCGTTCTACGTGATGAGCCCAAATGATCTGAACCACCAAGAGCGCCTGAGATACTTGCGCGAGGCCGGGCGCTAGCGCGATCAGCCTTTGACACGCCGCATGGTCATCGAGTGGCGGAAGCGCTCGGCGGGATGCGCATTGATCGCGACCTGAGCAATCTTCCCCGAGGTCAGGCGATAGGTCCGTTGCACCTCGAGGAGCATGGCGCCAGCGCTCACCTGGAGCCCGGCGGCAAGGTCGGGCGCGGCGAGGCTCGCGGAGATCTGCTGCTGCACCTCGCCGATGCGCTGACCGAACAGATCCTCGATCAGATGGAAGATGGCCCCGCGATGCCGCGGCAGCAGCCGGCCGACCGCCGCGAATTCCTCGGCGATGAAGACGTCGGCGCGGCAGATCGGCAGCGCACTCTCCTCGGAATAGCGGAAACCGCGCACGGCGAACCAGCGGTCTCCAGCCGTGCCGCCGATCCGATGCGCCAGCTCGGCGTCGGCGGCGATCATCTCCATGGTGTCGATGGCGAAGCGCGCACCCGCCGCGAAGGTGACGAGGTCGTTGATCTCGGTCACCTCGTGGATGTAGGGGTCGGAACTACGCGGCGGGACCACGGTGGTGCCGGCTCCCCGCCGCGGGGACACGAGCTGATCCTCGCGCAAGCGACGCAGTGCCTCGCGAACCGTATGGCGGCTCACCGCGAAACGGGAGCAGAGCTCTCCCTCGGTCGGAAGCTGCGAGCCCACGGGATAGACGCCGCGTACGATCTCGTCCTTCAAGGCATGCACGAGCTGGGCGTAGAGCGGCGCCGCGGATCGGGTCCGGTCGAGCCCGTCACGGCCGCGGCGCACCGCCTTCGGCGCGCCCCGTCGCCGCGGCGCCGCGTCAGTATGCGATGCCATGGCCCCGCTTCGGCACCAGCACCGTCCGCTCGAAGCTCATGAACTCAGTGCCGTCGGCCTTCACGCCGATGGTGCGGACGGTGACGACGCCCTGGGTCGGACGCGAGGCGGACTCGCGCTTCGAGAGCACCTCGGACGCCGCATAGATCGTATCGCCGACGAAGACCGGCGCGGTGAGCTTGATGTCGTTCCAACCGAGATTGCCCACGGCCCGCTGGCTCACGTCGCTGACGCTCATGCCCACGACGATCGACAAGGTGAGGCAGCTGTTGACCAGCGGCTGCTTGAACTCCGTTTTCGCGGCATAGGCCCTGTCGAAGTGCAGCGGATGCGTGTTCATCGTGAGCAGCGTGAACCAGACGTTGTCGGCCTCGGTGATGGTGCGCCCGGGACGGTGCTCGTAGACGTCGCCGACCGTGAAGTCCTCGTAATACCGCCCGATGTCTTCCCGGTAGCGGTGCTCGCCGATCGGCTCCGCCGTCCTGGTCATGAAACTCTCCCCTCGCTCGCGCCAATGCCGTCAACGAAGGCATCGGTATGCTCACCGAGGCGTGGCTCGTCGAGCCGCGGTACCGCGGGCTCGTCACGGAAGCGGATCGGCGGCCCGACCTGCGCGCGGCCGAGCTCATCGCAGAGCAGCATGCCGTGCGCACGCAGATTCTGGTGCGCGAGCGCCTCGGGCAGCGTGTTGACGCGGCCATAGCAGACGTCGAGCGTCGCCAGATAGGCATCCCACTCCGCCAGCGTCTTGCCCTTGAACTGCTGCACGAGGAAGTCGATCACGGGCTTCTGATGCGGCCCGGGCCCGCGCAAGCACAAGGCCGCCAGGTCCGGGCGCCCGAGCGCGCCGAGCAGGGCGTGGACGAACTTGGGCTCCTGTCCCGCCAACACCAGATGCCGGCCGTCGCTCGTCTCATAGATACGGTAGAAAGCTGAGCCGCCCGTGGTGCGCTCGTGCGTGGCAATGGGATGCCGGCCCTCCGCAAAGGTGGGTCCCAGGATGTTCAGCATCGCACCCACGGTGACGTCGTGCATGCCGATGTCGATGAAGTCGCCCACGCCGGTGTCGCGACGACGGAGGAGCGCCATCAAGATGCCCGACAGCCCCTGCAGGGCCGCAAGCACATCAGCAATAGGGATGCCGGGGATCGCGGGCTTGCCGTCGGTCCCGAGCGTCATGCCGAGGGCTCCGCTTTCCGCCTCGAGCGCCAGGTCGTGGGCGGGCCGGTCGCGGAACGGACCGTCCTGGCCGAAGGCACTGATCGAGCAATAGACGATGCGCGGGTTGCGCTCGCGGATGGCGCGGTAGCCGACGCCCAGCCGTTCGACGACGCCGGGTCGGAACGATTCGACGAAGACGTCGGCCGTGTCCGCAAGCGCCAGCAGCGCGTCGCGGCCGGCCGGGCTCTTGAGATCGAGCACGATGCTTTTCTTGCCGCGATTGAGATTGCGGAAGAGCACCGTGCTCGGCCCATCGGAGAGGCCAATATGGCGCGCGGGATCGCCCTCGCCCGGCGCCTCGACCTTGATCACCTCGGCGCCGTGATCGGCCATGGCGAGCGTGAGATAGGGCCCCGGCAGGAACACCGAGAGATCGAGCACGCGGATGCCCTGGAGCTTCATGCAACGCCTCCGCGGCTCACCACGGGTGGATCGACGAGGTATGTGGCATTGTCGGCACCCATCGGCGCGCAAGGGACTTGCTCCAGCCGCTCACCGTTGATCTTGATTGGATTGGCGAGCGTGCGCAGGCCCGGCTTTGCCGGATGCGGCAAGCCACGGATCATGCCCGTTGCGCGAAGGAACGGATTGTCGAGTGCCTCGGCGAGATCGAGCACCGGCGCCACGGGCAGGACGCCGCCGAGCATCTTCAGCCATTGGCGAGTGCTGTGCTTGCGAAACTCGGCATCGAGTATCGCGGTGAGCGCCTCCCGGTTCGACTGGCGGGAGGATGACGTGGCGAAGCGCGCGTCCTGCTTGAGGTCCGGGCGGCCCAACGCGCCCGCGAGCTCAGTCCAGAACCTGTCCGTCATGCACATGATGAAGATCCAGCCATCGGCGGTCGGAAAGGTCTGAACCGGCGCCACGGCATAATGCGCGCTGCGGTGTTGGCGCATCGAGTGATGTTCGTCGTTCAGGTACCAGCTCGCGACATAGCCGAGTTGATGCAGCGCTACGTCGAGGAGGCAGGTGTCGACGTCGCAACCCTTGCCGGCGGCGCGCGCCTGGATGATCGCGGCGAGCAGGCCGACCGCAGCCGTGAGGCCGGTCGCGTGATCGATGATCGAGGGCGCGCCGAGGCGCGAGGGCGGCCCATCGGGCTCGCCCGTCAGATGCATGAGCCCCGATTCCGCTTGCATCAGGTAGTCGTAGCCCGGCCAGGAGGCGCGCTCGTTGTCACGCCCATAAGCCGAGAGGTGCACGCAAACGATCGACGGCTTCACCGCCGAGAGGCCGCGATAGTCGAGGCCCATCTTCGCAGGCAAGTCGCCGCGGAGATTGTTGATGACCGCGTCGGCGCCTCGGATCAGCCCGTACAGCGCCGTCCTGCCCGCCTCGCTCCGGAGGTCGAGGGCGACGCTCTTCTTGTTGATGTTGAAGACCTGGAAGTACTCGCTGTCGTTCTCGCCCAGCAGATAAGGGCCGGTCCGGCGCGCGGGGTCGCCGCCGATGGCGGCGTTCTCCACCTTGATCACCTCGGCGCCGAGATCGGCGAGGAACATCGTGCCATAGGGTGCCGCGCCGAACTGCTCGACGGAGACGATGCGCAGGCCGTGGAGCGGCTTCATGCGACCGGATTCCGCCTCACCCACTGTTTGGAGATGATGATGCGCTGCATCTCGTTGGTGCCCTCGCCGATGCAGGTGAGGGGCGCGTCGCGATAGAGCCGCTCGATGTCGAACTCCTGGGAATAGCCGTAGGCGCCGTGGATGCGCATGCTCTCGGTGGCGTTCTCCATTGCGGCCTCGCTCGCGAAGTACTTCGCCATCCCGGCCTCCATGTCGCAGCGCTCGCCGCGGTCGAAGGCGCCCGCGGCGTCGAGCGTGAGGAGCCGCGCCGCCCGCGCGCGGGTCGCCATCTCGCCGAGCTTGAGCTGGATCGCCTGGTGCTCCGCGATCGGCTTGCCGAAGGTCTTGCGGGTCTGCGCGTAATCGCTCGCAAGGTGCAACGCGCCCTCGGCGATGCCGACCCCGCGCGCCGCCACGTTGATCCGCCCGAGCTCGAGGCCGCCGGTGGTCTGGTAGAAACCCTGGCCTTCGACCGCGCCGATCAAGTGATCGGCGGGCACGCAATAGTCCTCGAAGATGAGCTCCGCGGTATCGATCGCCTTGTAGCCGAGCTTCTTGAGTCGACGACCGACGGTGAAGCCTTTCATCTTCGGGGCGATGAAGAGGCTCATGCCCTTGTGGCGCGGCTCGGCTGCGGGATCCGTCTTGACCAGCAGCGCCATGCACGAGCCCTCGGCGCCATTGGTGATCCACGTCTTCGTGCCGTTGATCACATAGTGGTCGCCGTCGCGCCGTGCGTGCATGCGGATGCCCTGCAGATCGGTGCCCGCGTCGGGCTCGGTGAGCGCGAGGCCGCCGCGGATCTCACCCGAGGCGAGCGGCGGCAGCCAGCGGCGCTTCTGGTCAGCCGTGCCGAACCTCTCGACCGCCAGCGCCAGCATCAGGTGCGAGTTGATGATGCCGGTGATCGACATCCAGACCGCCGAGATGCTCATCACGATCTTGGCGTAGGTGACCGCCGGCAAGCCCAGCCCGCCGTACTCCGTGCCCACGGTGGCGCCGAACAGGCCAAGCTCCTTCATCTGCTCGACGACCTCCGCGGGATAGCGATCCGCGTGGTCGTACTCCCTGACGATCGGCTTGAGCTCTCGGGCGACCCAGCGCTCGATCGTGTCCAGCAGCTGGGCCTCCTCGCTCGGATCAAGCATGGCGCGGGCGGCGGCAACGGTCATTGGCGGGTACCTTAAGCGCAGTTGTCCGGACAAGCGCTCGCGACGCGCTTACAGCGTGGTCCTTTGCTGAGCCTGCTGTCAACAGCGCTTCCGAGTTACCGCTGGAGATGAAAATCCTAATGATCCGGACAACACCACAAGCGGCTCTTCCACGCGGGCCTGACCTCGGCTGCCCCGGACGGGACGATCGCGCAGGCACCTGCCGGCTCTCGGCAGCGTACCTCCCCGTGCTATGGTCGCACGGCTCGCGTTCGGCGCGTTTCCTTCGAGAGTCGACCAAAATGGCGTTCGATTTCACAAAGTGCTTCGTGCATTTCGGCTTGCCCTGCTACGGCGGCCAGTTCACCGAGGCGTTCTTCACGAGCTTCGTGCGCTTCGTGCTCGCGGCACAGAAGGTCGGCCTCACCTGGGCGATCGATACCCAGCCCAACGACAGCCTGGTGACCCGCGCGCGGAACAACCTGATGGCGAAGATGCTCTACAACACGCGGGCGACGCACTTCATGTTCATCGACGCGGACATCCGCTTCGATCCTGAAGGCATCCTCAATCTGTTGGCGGCCGACAAGGACGTGATAGGCGGGCTCTATCCACTCAAAAAGCTGCCGGTCTCCTACGTGGTGAACGCTCGAGCGGGTGGCCGGGCCGGCGACCTGCACGAGGTCGACACGATCGGCACCGGGTTTCTGCTGATGAAGCGCGCCGCCATCGAGCGCATGATCGCGGCCTATCCGGAGACCAAGTACGTCGACGACACGGAGTTCGGCAAGCAATACGAGCCGTACATGTATGCGCTCTTCGATTGCGAGATCGACCAGCGCGGGCATTATCTCAGCGAGGACTGGACGTTTTGCCGGCGCTGGTCGCGACTCGGTGGCAAGATCTTCGCCCATATGAAGGTGCTGCTGAACCACGTCGGGCGTTACGAATACGCCGGCGATCTGCACAAGCTCGAGCAGCGCTGAGCCTCCGGCGGGGGCCATGCGCCGGACGCCGCCACGCCGACTGGTCAGCCATCAAGATATTGATTGGAAAAGATAAATGCCCGATGGTGAGAAGCCTTGTCCGGGCTCCGCCATTCGCCCTAGGTTAGCGCCGCAGCGGAGACGGCGCCCTGCTCGTGGCCGCCGCCGGCTGAGCTTGATGTAAGGTAATAGCAAGAGATCATGGATCATCCCGTCTCCGACCCGGCTCGCCCGGCGACGCTGCCAGAGACGCTTCAGCAAGCGCGCCAACTCTTGGCGGCGGGGCAGCTCGATCAGGCGGACGCGCTCTGCCGTGAGGCTCTCCAGGCCGCGCCGGATCACGCCGACGTCCTGCACGTGCTCGGACAGGTCGCGGCGCAGCGGGGCGAGCACGCGCGAGCTATCGGCCTTCTGGAGCGCGCGGCCGGAACGCCCAATCCCTCGGCCGAGGTTTTCGGCTTCCTCTGTCAGCTCTACCGCATCACCGGCCGGCAGGACCTGGCGCGCAAGGCCGGACGAGAGGCGCTCCGCCGTAGCGGCCACGGTGCGCGCTCGGCGTTCAATCTGGCGATGGTGCATGTGGACGCTCGCGAATTCGACGACGCGACGACGTGCCTGCTCCACGCGCTCGCGCTCGATGCCAACTTCGCACCGGCTCGGCTCGAGCTCGGCCACACGCTCCTTCGCCAGGGCGAGTTCAAGGCCGGATGGGTCGAATACGAGTGGCGATTCCGCCTCGAGCATACCCGCGAAGCACTCCCCAAGATCAATGCGCCGCAGTGGAACGGCATGCGGTTGCCGCGCGGCCGCGTCCTGCTGATCGGGGACCAGGGCTACGGCGACACCATTCAATTCGCCCGCTACATCCCCCGGGTGAGCGAGCGGGTCGGCGAGGTGGTCCTGGGCTGCTGCCAGGAGCTGCTGCCGCTGATCTCCCAGCTTCCGGGCATCCACAGCTCTTTCGTGCGCTGGGAGGACATTCCGGGATTCAGCGTCTTCTGTCCCTTGTCCAGCCTGCCTTACGTGTTCGGTACCGAGCTCGATACGATCCCGGCATCGGCGCCCTATCTCAAGGCCGATCCCCAGAGGGTGGCCCAGTGGTCCGAGCGCATACGGGCGGCGGTCGGGGATGGTGCGCTCAGGGTCGGCATCGCCTGGGCGGGCCGCGCCTCGCACCCCAACGATCGCGCCCGAACCCTGCGCTGGTCGCAGCTGCTGCCGCTCACCCGGATCCCCGGCGTGGCGCTCATCGCCTTGCAGAAGGAGATTCCCGCCACCGATCGCGCGGAGTTCCCGGGTGGGCTCGGTGCGCTCGATATCTCCGCCGAGCTCGGCGATTTTGCCGACACCGCCGCGGTGATCGAGAGCTGCGATCTCGTCATCTCCGTCGACTCCTCGGTGGCGCATCTCGCGGGAGCGATGGGGAAGCCCGCCTGGGTGATGCTGCCCTGGATTCCCGACTGGC
The DNA here is from genome assembly GCA_035280245.1 of Allostellaceae bacterium. Classification (GTDB taxonomy): domain Bacteria; phylum Pseudomonadota; class Alphaproteobacteria; order ATCC43930; family CGMCC-115725; genus DASZHJ01. The sequence goes on along the minus strand of DATEGF010000164.1, from coordinate 4,508 downwards.
GCTGGCTTCTCGATCGCGAGGACACGCCCTGGTATCCGACCCTGCGGCTCTTCCGCCAGCCATCCCGGGGCGATTGGACCTCGACCATCGCGCGCGTCGCGGAGGAGCTTACGGCGCTTCGACGCGGGGGGCGCGAGGGTGTGGCGCGGCCGGCCGCGGGGACTGACCGGTTGCCCCCGATTTTCCGGAGCCAGGTGCCGGCATGAGCGCGGGACCGGAGCCCGAGCGTCATTGGACCACGGTCCAGCAGGTCCTGGCGCGGGTGGAGCAGCTGCGCCAATTGGGCCACTTCACGCAGGCGAGGGATCTTTGCCGGCAGGTGGTCACTGCCCAGCCGCGGCATGCCGAGGCGCTGCACCTGCTCGGGATCGTGCTCCACCAGGGCGGAGACTCCGCGGGTGCCATCGAGATGCTGCAGCGCGCGGTGGCGGCGAGGCCGGACGTGCCGCTCTACTACTCGAACCTCGGCGAGATGCTCCGGCTTGCACGCCGTTTGGACGAGGCGGTCGCGGCAGGCGAGCGGGCAGTGGCGCTCCACCCCGGCTACGCGCACGCCCTCAACAACCTCGGTATCGCATACTATGACCGTCGGGAATACGAGCGAGCAGCCGAGTCCTATCGCCGCGCCCTGGCGCGAGACCCCACCTTCGCCGAGGCGCATAACAACCTCGGCAACGCCTACCGCTCGCAGCTCAAGCTCGACGAGTCGATCGCGAGCTACGACCGCGCGCTCCGCCTCAAGCCGGGTTACGTCGACGCCGTCGCCAACCAAGCCTCGGCGCTGCACCTGAGCGGCCGGATCGACGACGCGATCGCGGCCTATCGCAAGGCGATCGCCGTGCAGCCGATGCACGCCAACGCGCATTCGGGCATTGGATTGCTCTATCTGATGAACGGCGATTTCGCCGAGGGGTGGTACGAATACGAGTGGCGCTTCCGATCGTCGGAGGCTAGCGCGCCGACCCTGCCTGGAGTGGTCTGGGGCGGCGAGAGCCTCCAGAACCGCCGGATCCTGGTCTACTCCGAGCAGGGTTTCGGCGACGCGCTGCAGTTCTGCCGGTACCTGCCGCTGCTGCGCGAGCGCGGCGCCACGGTGTTCCTGCGCGTGCCGCCGGCGCTCAACGCGCTGCTAGCGGAGAGCATGCCGTGGTTGCAGATCTCGAGCGAGGCGAAGGCGCCACTCCCCGCCTATGATTGCCACTGCGCGCTGCTGAGCCTGCCGCACCGGTTCGAGACGCGGATGGAGAGCATCCCGGCGACGGTGCCTTATCTCCGCCCGCCCGAGGCGGCGCTCAAGCGATGGGCAGAGCGGATTCCGGCGACACCCGGCGAGCTCAAGGTCGGGATCGTCTGGGCCGGCAGCAAGCTCCACGTCAACGACCTCAACCGCTCGATCCCGCTCGCCACCTGGGCGCCGCTGCTCGCCGTCGAGGGCGTGCGGTTCTTCAGCCTGCAGGTCGGCGATGAGGCCCGGCAGCTGGCCGAGGTGCCCGGGCAGAAGGTGACGGATCTGTCGCCACTGCTGACCGACTACGCGGAGACCGCGGCCGCGGTCGCGCAGCTCGACCTCGTAATCTCCGTGGACACCTCGGTCGTGCACCTCGCCGGCGCGCTTGCCAGGCCGACCTGGATCCTGATCCCGACCGTTCCGGATTGGCGCTGGCTCCGGGACCGGGACGACAATCCTTGGTACCCGACCGTTCGGCTGTCCCGGCAAGCTGCGATCTTCGAGTGGGAGCCCGTGCTGACCCAGGTCGCGCAGGAGCTGGCGGCGGCGGTGACGGATCGCAGCCGCCTCCTGCCGGCACGCAGCCGTAGCGCGTGAAAGATCGCCCATGACCGCCGACCTCGGCTCGCAGTCGCCTCCGGGCACCCCGGCTCGACAGCAAGGCCTGTCCGTCCCGCAGGCCCTGCTTCTCGCCGAGCAGCATCGCGCCGCCGGACGCCTCGACCTGGCGCAGAATATTTGCCAGCAGATCCTGCGCGCGCAGCCGCGAAACGGCGACGCGCTCCATCTCCTCGGCGTGACGCTGCATCAGGCGGGCCAGCACGCCGCGGCGATCGACGTGGTCCAGCGCGCGATCGCGGCGAATCCCTCGATGCCGCTCTATCACTCGAACCTCGGCGAGATGCTCCGCCTCGCCGGGCGGCCGGAGGAGGCGGTGGCGGCGGGATTGCGCTCCGTGGCACTGCAACCGAGCTTTCCACCCGCGCTCAACAATCTCGGCATCGCTTATTACGACTGCGGCGACTATGACGCGGCGATCGGCAACTACAAGCGCGCGCTCGCGATCGACCCCGGCTTTGCCGAGGCTCACAACAATTTGGGGAATGCTTTCCGCGCCCAGAGGAAATTCGCCGAGGCGGTCCCGGCCTATCACCGCGCGATCCAGCTGAAGCCCGGCTATGCCGACGCCTACAACAACCTCGGCACCGCGATCCGCGACCAGAGGAAGTCGAAGGAGGCAGAGGAGCCCTATCGCAAGGCGATGGCGCTGAAGCCGCGGGATCCCTCGATCCTGAACAACCTCGCGTTGACGATGCTGGACCTCGATCGCGCGGACGAGGCGCTTGCGCTATTGCAGCAGTCGATTGCCATGGAGCCCCGCAACCACGCCACGTTCACTTATTTCGCCAGCGCCTATGTCGACAAAGAGATGTTCGAGGAGGCGCGCATCGCCTGCGAGCGCGCGCTCGTCCTCAAGCCCGACCATCCCGAGGCGCTCAACGTCATGGGGCAGATCCTGTCGGATCTTGGCCAGCCCGAGGCTGCGCTCGCGAGCTACCAGCGGGCCGTCGCGATCAAACCGGATCTCAAGGACGCCTACAACAATATGGGGAATGTGTTCAAGGAGCTGGGCCGGTTCGACGAGGCGAGGCAGGCGTATTTGAAATCGCTCGAGCTCGATCCCAGGTCGGTCAGCGTGCTCTTGAACCTCGCCGACGGAAAGAAATTCGTCGCCGGCGATCCGCACCTCGAGACCATGCGGGAGCTCGCGACCGACATCGGCGCCCTCACGGAAGAGGAGCAGATGCAGCTCCATTTCGCGCTCGGCAAGGCCTATGCGGATCTCGGAGACCAGGGCGCGTCGTTCCGGCACCTGCTGCAGGGCAACGGGCTCAAACGCCGCGCGATCGATTACGACGAGGCGGGGACCGTGGGGTTCTTCGAGCGAATCCGGGCCGTCTTCACACCCGAGCTGATCGCGGCGCGCAAGAGCCAGGGCGATCCCTCGCGGCTCCCGATCTTCATCCTGGGCATGCCGCGCTCGGGCACCACATTGGTCGAGCAGATCCTGGCGAGTCACCGCAAGGTGAATGGCGCCGGCGAGATCAAGGATTTCGACACCGTGGGCCGGGTCGTGCGCCCCAATGGCGCGCCCGATATGTCCTATCCCGACTACCTGCCGGCCCTCGGGCCGGAGCAGCTCCGCGAGATGGGCGCGCGCTATGTGAAGCGCCTCGGCGCCTATTCCACGACGGCCGAGCGGATCACAAACAAGATGCCCTCGAGCTTCTTCTACGTGGGCCTCATCCACTTGGCGCTGCCGGGCGCGCGGATCATTCACACGCGCCGCAATCCGATCGACACCTGCGTGTCCTGCTTCACGAAGCTGTTCGTGGGCGCCCAGAACTATGCCTACGAGCTCAGCGAGCTGGGCCGCTACTACCGCCGCTACGACGAGCTGATGGCGCACTGGCGGCGCGTGCTGCCGGCGGGCGCCATGCTCGAGGTGCCCTACGAGGCCCTGGTGGAGGATTTCGAGCCCTGGGCGCGGCGGATCGTCGACTATTGCGGGCTCGAGTGGGACGACGCCTGCCTCGCGTTCCACGAGACCAAGCGCCCGGTGCGCACGGCCAGCGCAAGCCAGGTCCGCCGGCCGATCTTCAAGAGCTCGATCGGCCGCTGGCTCGCCTACAAGGATCTCTTGGAGCCGCTCATCAAGGAGCTCCCGCGCGAGGGAGAGAGCGCCGCGACGAGCTGAAGCGTCCGGCGGAGCATTGTCGGATCAATCCTGGAGCGTATCCCGACCGAGCCGACTCGGCACTGCGCTAGACGCCGCGGAAAAGAGAACGGCCGGAGGGCGTGCCCTCCGGCCGTCGTGGTTGGAGATCGCGACCCGCCTTAGGGCAGCATGATCGTGGCGCGGCGGTTCCGGGGCTCGCGCACGCCATCGGGCGTGGGCACCGCCGGGTTGTCCTTGCCGTGCCAGGCCTCGGCCACCGAGTTGTTCGGCACCCCGTCCTTCACCAGCTCGGCCCGGACCACATCGGCGCGCCGCTTGGAGAGGCCGATGTTGTATTTCGCCGTGCCTGCGAGGTCGGTGTAGCCATCCACCTTGAGGTTGACCGAGCCGGTCTGTTTGTAGACGGTGGCCGCCTGCAGGATGATGCTGCGCGCCTCCGGCGTCAGGTCCGACTTGTCGAAGTCGAAGTAGACCACGAAGGTCTGCGCTTGGCTCGGCGGCGGCGGCGCCGGCTGCGCCGCGGGCAGCGGCGGGGGAGCG
>DATEGF010000163.1:0-5751 GCA_035280245.1 Allostellaceae bacterium | reverse complement strand
CTTGCCCAACGCTCGGCCGCGATGCCCAGGAGCGCGAGCAGGCCCAGGACCAGCGAGAGCACCGAGACCTCTGAGATCGCCTGCGGCCCGAAGCCCGCCAGCTGCTGATAGATCAGCACCGTCAGCACCGAGTAGCCCGCGGGAATGCCGAGCAGCGCGGGTGTCCCGAAATTGCCGATTGCCGAGACGAAGGCGAGAGCGCTGCCGGCCGCGAGCGCCGGCAGGCACATCGGCAGCACGATGGTGGCGATGATCCGCCAGCGCCCGGCGCCGGCGGTCTCGGCCGCCTCGATCGCCTCTCCCGGCAGCGCTGCGAGTCCTGCGCGGAGCGTCAGGAACACCAGCGGCGCGTGCTCGAGTCCCATGATCCCGGAGATCCCGCCGAAGCCGTAGAGCGGATGCGGCGTGCCTGGCGCGGGTGCCAGGCCCAGCGTCTTCAGGAGCGGGCTCGCGGGCCCCAGCAGATTGATCCAGGCGATTGCCGTCACCTGGGACGGGATCATCAGTGGCAGCAGGAAGACGAAGCCCAGCGCCGCCTTGCCCCGGAGATCGGTGGCGCCGACCAGCAGCGCGAAGGCCGTGCCGAGCGCGGTCGCGATTGCCGTCGACGTGATCGCCGTGGCGAGGGTCCGCTCGGCCGCGAGCCAGGTGCGTGGCGCACCCAGCACGCTCGCGAGCACGCGGAGATCGAGCGTTCCCCCGGGCGCCACGCCCTCGAGCAGCAGGCGCGTCAAGGGCACCACCGAGACCGCGCCGACGAAGACGATCAGGCCGAGGAGGAGCGTTCGCTCGCTCGCCGTGGCGCCTAGCCGCAGCCGCAAAGGCTCAGCCGCCGAATAGCTGGCTGAAGCGCTCCTTGAGCGCTCGGGTCTCGCGCGTCGCGGCCGCCATGTCGAGGGGCAGGATGGTGAGGTCGGCCGGTTTCGGGAAGCCCGCCGGCGGCGCCACGTCTGTCCGCGCCGGCAAGAACCCCTGGCTCGCCGCAAGCTCCTGCCCTTGCTTGGAGAGGATGAAATCGACGAAGGCTCTGGCCGCCGCTGGGTTCCTCGCGGTCTTGAGGATTGCGACCGGCTCGGTGACCGCGCTCACGCCTTCCTTGGGGAAGACGAAGTCCACCGGCGACCCTTTGGCCTTGGCGTTGAGCGCCATGAACTCGACCAGCATGCCGTACATTTTCTGGCCGCCGGCAACCTGCGTCACCACGGCGCCATTCCCTTGCACGGCGATGGCGCGGTTCTCGGCAAGCTTCGCGTAGTAGTCGGGTCCGAGCGCAGGCGCGGCACTCACCGCGGCCATCTGGATCACCGCCGCGCCGGAATAGAGCGGGCTCGGCAGCACCACCTGGCCCTTCGCCGCCGGCGCCAGCAGGTCGAGCCAGGATTGCGGCTTCGGCGCCGTAGTGTTGTAGACGATCCCCGTGGTGATCAGCTTCGAGCCGAAATAGGTCTTGTCGCGGTCATAGGCTGCCGAGGGAAAAGCCGAGACGTCGGCCTCGAGGTAGGGCAGGAGCCGGCCCTCGGCCTTGAGGCCCTCCATGGTGACGGCGTCCGCGATGAAGAGCACGTCGGGCTTGGGGTCGCCCGCCAGAAGCTCCGCCGCAAGCTTGTTCATGACCTCGGTGGTGCCGGAGCGGAAGGTCTCGACCGTCACGTCCGGATGCAGCCTGTTGAACGCCGCCACCGTCTCCGCCGCGATCCGGTCGGGCTGCGAGGTGTAGAGCGTGAGCTTGCCCGATTGGGCGTGCGCTGGCGTGCTCACGAGTGCGAGCGCGAGCAGCGCGGCCAGCGAGTCTCTAATCATAGAATCAACTCTCTAATCATAGAATCAACACGCGCGGCAGCGAGATCACTTCCCCGGCGGCACCGCGCCGGCGCCGGCTTCGCTCGCGACCCGAAGCGTTGCCGCGCGCATCTCGTCGGCGGTGCGCTTGAGCTTGCGGTAATAGCCCACGCTGAACGGGAAGGAGCCGATATAGACAACGCCGACGATCAGGAGCGTGGCCCAGGGCTCGGTCGTGAGGAACGCCGCCATCGCCCCGACGCCCAGGAGCGTCGGCAATACCCACTCGCCCGGCACGTGGAAACGCTTGAGTGCGAAGGTGGGGAGCCGGCTCACCATCAGGCCCGCCACCGCGAGGATCCAGAGCGTATTGAGCGTTGGCGAGCGGAAGAAGGTGTCGCCGAATTCGAAGGCTGCGAACATCGGGACCATCACCAGCCCCGCGCCCGCCGGCGCCGGCACGCCCGTGAAGAAGTTGTAAGCGTAGGGCGGCAGCTCCTGGCCGAGCTGGGTGTTGAACCGCGCGAGCCGGAGGCCGCAGCAGACCGCGAAAATCAGCACCACCGCCCAGCCGAAGCCGTGGAACTGCTCCATGGTCCAGATGTAGAGCATGACCGCAGGCGCCACGCCGAAGCTGACGAAATCCGAGAGCGAGTCGAGTTGCGCGCCGAAGGTCGAGGTGCCCTTGAGGAGCCGCGCGATCCTCCCATCGAGCCCGTCGAGGATGCCCGCCACGATGATCGCGGCGACCGCGGTCTCGAACTTGCCGACGATCGCCAGCCGGATGCCGGTCATGCCCGCGCAGAGCGCGAGTACGGTGAGTACATTCGGGATCATCCGGTTGAACGAGAAGTGCATCGGCTGCACCCGGACCCGGACGCGCATCTGCGGTCGTCTCAGCATCAGTGCGATCTCCCTTCCCGTTGCGTCTCGCGCGACGTGGCGTCGGCGAGCACCGTCTCGCCACCGATCACGCGCTGGCCCTTCACCACCAGCGGCGCCCAGTCCACCGGCAAGTATACATCGGTCCGGCTGCCGAAGCGGATCAGGCCCAGGCGCTCGCCGGTGGCGACCTCCTGGCCCTCGATGAGCGTGCAGACGATGCGGCGCGCGATGAGCCCCGCGATCTGCACCACCGCCACGTCAGGTCCGTCGGTCGAGGCGATCCGGATCGCCATGCGCTCGTTCTCCTCGGAGGCCTTGTCGAGACTCGCATTGAGAAATTTACCTTTGGTGTACGCGAGCTTCCTGATGCGGCCGCCGAGGGGGATCCGGTTCACGTGCACGTCGAACACGTTGAGGAACACGCCAATGCGCGTCATCGGTGCCTCGCCCATGTCGAGCTCCTTGGGTGGCGGCACGCGGTCGGCAGCGACCACGACGCCGTCGGCGGCGCTCACCACGAGCCCGGCCCGGCTCGGCGTCATCCGCCAGGGGTCACGGAAGAAATAGGTGATCCAGGCCGCGATCACCAGGGCGAGCCAGCCGAGCGGCGTCCAGCCGAGCCAGAACAGCAGCACGGCCGCCACGACGGCGACCGCGATGAAGCGCCATCCGTCCGAGTGGATGGGAGCCAGGACCGATCTCAGCATGACGGGATTCCCTGGAGCATTTTCCGCCGAAGTGGACACCGGTTCGGCGCAGAAAATGCGACCAAACCAGAAAAGCCCAGAGCATGTTCCGATTAAAATCGGGACATGCTCTGGGGCGCGGCACGATAGCGGAATTCATCCTTTGCCGATAGGCTCGGCGCCCATGCGCCGCCCCAGGGGAGTGCGGATTGGCCGACCCGGCTGGCTGCTGGCGGCGGTCGCGCTCCTGGCGCACCTCTATGCCAGCGGCGGCTACGATTATTTCCGCGACGAGCTCTACTTCATCGTCTGCGGCGAGCAGCTCGCCTGGGGCTATGTCGACCAACCGCCGCTGATCCCGCTGATCGCCGCCGTGATGCATCGGCTGTTCCCGGATTCGCTGGTGATGCTCCGTCTGGTGCCGGCGCTCGCTCATGCCGCGACCGTGGCGCTCGCCGCGGAGACAGCACGGCTCATCGGCGGGGATCGATGGGCCCAGGGCTGCCACGGTACTACGCCGATATGTTCGGCTGGCGCGAGCTCGCGGCGGAGGTCGGCCGCGTCTACGCCGCGCTGCCGCCGGAGGAGCAGGCCAAGGCCGTCTTCCTCGCGCGCAACTACGGCGAGGCCGCGGCGATCGACGTGTCCGGCGAGACCATGCCGCTGCCGCCCTCGGTCAGCGGCCACAACAACTACTTCCTCTGGGGTCCGCGCGGCTACGACGGCAGCGTCGTGATCCGCCTCGGCGGCGACCGCGACCAGCTCCTCAAGGCCTACGCGACCGTCGAGCCCGCCGGCACGGTCGACAATCCCTGGGCGATGCCCGACGAGCGGGGGTTGACGCTCTGGCTCTGCCGCGGCCGCAAAGTGCCGCTCGACCAGGGCTGGCCGAGCTTCAAGCACTATGGCTAGTCAGCGCGACGCGAGTGTTGCAGCACCCCCTCACCCCTCCCTCTCCCGGCCGGGGAGAGGGGAAGATTGGCGCGCTCTCATTTTCCCTCGCCCCAACGGGGAGAGGGTTGCGTAGGCGTAGCGAGCGTAGCGAGCTTAGCCGGAGCTGGGTGAGGGGGATGGTGCAGCCATTCCGGCCAATGTATACGGCAGCTCGATCCCCGCCTCCTTCAACCGCCCCTCCAACATCGCGATCCGCCGCGCCAGCGCGTCGAGGCCCGGCGAGAGCTCCCGCTCCGTGAAGCGGGGGGTGATATGCTGGTTGCAATTCATGTCCCAGGCTTCGACGTGGATGCGAACCACGCGCTCGGGCTTTGCGTCGTAGCCCTCGGGCATGAGGGCTTCGATCACCGCGCGGTCCTCGACCACCTCGGCGCTGCCCCAGATCTTGAGGCGCCGCGCGTGCGCCCAGTCCATCAGGAAGAGATGCACGCGGTTGTTCTCCGCGAGGTTGCCGATGCTGAGGTACTGGCGGTTGCCGGAGAAGTCGGCGAAGGCGAGGGTGCGCTCGTCGAGCACGCGGAGGAACCCCGGTGGACCGCCGCGGTGCTGGACATAGGGCCAGCCCTCGCGGCTCGATGTGGCCATGAAGAAGCTGTCGCGCTCCGCGATGTAGTGCACGAGCTCCGGCGTGAGCGCGTCACGCGCGGCCGGATGGTTCTCGAGGCGCTCGCCGTTGGCGCGAGCACCGTTGTGGCGCTGAGCCTCCTTCACGGAGTCGGTGAAGGCGATGTGGGCGAAGGCGCGGGTCATGACGCCCTCGGCTCCGGCCAAGGGATGACGCGGCCGAGCTCCGCCGTGATCGCGACGTGGCGTGGCTCCGCTTGAACCCGGGCGAACCATTGCCGGAGCGCCGGATAAGGCGCGAGGTCGTAGCCCGCTTCTTCCGCCACGTGGCCGTAGGCGAAGAGGCAGATGTCGGCGATCGAATAGCGGCTGCCCGCGAGGAAGGGTGTCTTCGCGAGGTGCGCGTCGACGATCGCGAGCGCGGTATTGCCAGACTTGAGCTTCTCGGCGATCTGCGTCCGGCGCTCGTCGCCCACCTTCAGCTCCGTAATCCAGAAGCGCGGCGTGCCGATGTTGGGCTCGAGCCGGTACTGCTCGAAGTTCATCCATTGCAGGATTTGCGCGCGGGTCCAGCGGTCTTCGGGCAGGAACGGCGTGCCCTCCGCGAAATGCCAGAGGATCGCGTTCGATTCCGCGAGCACGCGGCCGTCGTCGAACTCGACGAAAGGCGTTTGCCCCAGCGGGTTGCGCGCCCGGAAGCGTGGCGTGCCGGTCTCGCCGCCCAGCAGGTCGATGTCGACGCGCTCGAACGGCACCTGCAACTGGGTCAGCAGCAGCCGGATCTTGTAGGAGTTCCCGGACTCCTGGAAATTGTAGAGCCGGATCATGGGCGCTCCCGCGTGAGGGTCATTCACCTTCAGGCTGGAAGGTAATGCTTGGCTGT
>DATEGF010000162.1:0-7310 GCA_035280245.1 Allostellaceae bacterium | reverse complement strand
GCCGCCTCCATAAGAGACGGAGGCAGGGGCGATGCTGTTCAACTCCTACGAGTTTATTTTTCTGTTTCTGCCGGTCGCGGCCGCGCTCTATTTCCTGATCGGCCGGCGGAGCCACGACCTGGCGGCGCTCTGGCTCGCGCTGGCGTCGCTGTTCTTCTACGGTTATTGGAACCCGGCCTACCTGCCGCTCCTGCTGGTCTCCGTCGCGGTGAATTTCGGCGCCGGTCGGCTCATCGCGGCGAGCGCGGCGGAGGGACCCCGCCGCGCCGTGTTGATCGCGGGCCTCGCCTTCGATCTCGGGCTCCTCGGCTATTACAAATACGCGGGCTTCCTCGTCGAGGCGGCAAACGGGATCCTCGGCACGAGCGTTCCCGTGCCCGAGATCTACCTGCCGCTCGGCATCTCGTTCTTCACCTTCACGCAGATCGCCTTCCTGGTCGACGTGTACCGGCGCAGGGCCGCCGAATACCGGGCGGTGCACTACCTGCTCTTCGTCACGTTCTTCCCGCACCTGATCGCAGGCCCGATCCTGCACCACAAGGAGATCATGCCGCAGTTCGCGCGGCCCCGGACCTACCGCCTGAGCGCCGCCAATCTGGCGGTCGGTCTTAGCATCTTCTTCATCGGTCTCGCCAAGAAGACCGTGCTCGCCGATGGCTTCTCGCCGTTCGTGGCGCACGTCTTCGATGCCGCGCAACGAGGCACCACGCCCGGGCTTGCCGAGGCCTGGGGCGGCGCGCTCGGCTACACGCTGCAGCTCTATTTCGATTTCTCCGGTTATTCGGACATGGCGATCGGGCTTGCGCGCATCCTCGGCATCAAGATGCCGCTCAATTTCCTCTCGCCCTACAAGGCCGCCGACATCATCGATTTCTGGCGCCGCTGGCACATGACGCTGTCGCGCTTCCTGCGCGACTACCTCTACATACCCCTGGGCGGCAACCGCAAAGGCAAGCCCCGGCGCTACCTCAACCTGATGATTACCATGGCGCTGGGCGGGCTCTGGCACGGCGCCGGCTGGACCTTTGCCGCCTGGGGGACGCTGCACGGCCTCTATCTCGTGGTGAACCACGCCTGGCGCGCGGTCAGGGATCGCCTCGGGATCAGAGCGCGGAGCACGGCCTGGACGCGCAGCCTCGCGCGCTTGGTGACCTTCCTTGCGGTGGCCGTGGGGTGGGTCGTGTTCCGCGCGGACACGCTCGCGAGCGCCTCGCGCGTACTCGCCGGCATGAGCGGCGCCGCGGGCATGGCGGGGCGGCTCACACCAACCCACTGGACAGAGCTCCATCTGCGCATCGTGGTTGGCCTCCTCATCGTGTGGCTCGCGCCCAACACGCAGCAGATCATGGCGCGTTACACGCCGAGTCTCCCCATCGACCGCGCGCTGCTGCGGGCGCCGCTGCCGGGGCTCGTCGCACGCTGGCGATTGTCCGTGCCGTGGGCCTATGCGAGCGCCGCCGTCGCCTGCGCCGGAATCCTCTGGCTCGGACGCATCACCGAATTCCTCTATTTTCGGTTCTGATGGCGGCCGCGCGATTCCTCCGAGTGTTCCTCGCGACCGCCGTGACCGCGATGGCGCTGATCGGCGGCGTCAACTACGCGATCGATCCGTTCGACCTCTTTAGCGCGCCGCGCCTCGAGCGGATCAACACCGTAAAATCGGTCGGCAATATCCGCTTCGCGAAGCCGCTCCAGCTCGAGATGCGCCGACCCGAGACGGTGATCCTCGGCAGCTCGCGCTCGCTCTACGGTCTCGATCCCCAGGATTTCCCGGATCCCGCGCGAACCTACGATTTCGGCATACCGGCGCTGTCGGCGACGGAGATGCGGGGCTACGGCGAGCACATTCTGGCGGAAGCGCCCGTGAGGAAAATCGTGATCGAGCTTGGCTTCTTCCAGTTCAATAGGCCGCAAAGCGCGACACCCAACTATGACCACGCGATGCTCGGGCGCGCGGCGCTGCTGCGCGCGCTGCCGATCGTGCTGTTTTCCCAGGAGGCGCTCAACCGCAGTGCGCGGACAATCGCAGACTCCCGCAGGGGCGCGGGGCCTTTCGACCGGAGTGACGGGTTCGCCTATTTCCATCTCGACCTTGCGAAGGACCCGACCGCCGCGTTCCTGAAAGTGGTCGATCAGTTCGCCCATGTGGGCGGTCCCTACGGGGCGCCTCAGAGCTTCGAGGCTCCGATGGCGCAGTATCGAGCACTGCTCGCGGAGCTGAACGCGAGGGGTATCGATGTCGTGACATTCATCGCGCCGGAGCACGCGTCGCTGCTGGTGGTGGTGGACCGCAACGGGCTGTGGCCGCTCTACCGGGCCTGGGAGCGACGCCTGGCCGAGGTATCGGCGGAGGCGGGTGTGCCCCTATGGGATTTCTCCGGCTATAACGCCTATACCACGACGCCGCTCGCGGACGGCTACCGCACCCATTTCGACGCGAATCATTTCCGGCCTGAGATCGGCCGGCTCATCATTGCGCGCATCACCGGCGGTGCCGAGCCCGCGGACTTCGGCGTGCGGCTGACGCCTGACGTCGTCGAGCGCCACCTCGCCGACCTCGAGGCCGCCCGCCTCGCCTACCGCAGGAGCCGTGCCGAGGACGTAGCACGCATCGAGGCGGTGGCCGATGGTCCCTCGCACACGGCAATGCAATGATCCCGCGAGTGAGGCGCGCCATCTGCGGGCGCTCCGGGCGGCCGCAGGCGATTTCGCGGCCGAGATGGTGTCGTCATGACGGCGCACGACGCGGCGCATCAAGGCCGCTGGTTGCGCGAGCCCGCGCTTCCCGGCATGCTCGCCGAGGTGCTGGTGCCGTTCGCGGTGATCTATGAGCTCGCGAGCCTGGCGCTAGCGCGGCTGCGCGACCGGCTCAATCACGCTCATCGGAGGTGCCCATCATGAGGGGAATCGACGGATTGTTCCTGCGCACCGCGGTCGTCTACGTGATCGCGGGCATGGCGCTCGGCATCTTCATGGCGATCTCCGAGGATCACTCGCAGACGCCGACCCACGCGCACATGAATCTCTTGGGTTGGGCGTCGATGGCGCTCTATGCGGTGGTCTACCGCGTCTGGCCCGAGGCCGCGCGCTCGCCGCTCGCGGCCTGGCATTTCTGGATCGCCAATCTCGGGACACTGGTGCTGCTGATCGGCGTTGCCGGCATCATGGCGGGACACGAGGAGAGCTTCGGGCCGGTTGCGGCCGCGGGCTCGATCCTCTCGCTGATCGGCACGCTGGTGTTTGCTGTCATCATTTACACCCGCATCGGGGTCGATCGAGCGCGGTCGCCTGGCACGGAGCCGCTCGGCGCCGGCTGAGAGGCATTGGCAGGTTTTTAATAAATTGCAAGGAGAGTCGAGTTCGGCGCAGGATTGGCGTCACGGCTGTGCAATGGAACGACGTCGTTAACCTAGAATAACCATTCCCTAATGTTTGCAGGTGTACTACATAAATCCTGAGATTTATTAGATCGGCGTTAACCATTAATTGCGACTATTCCTGAGACTGGAGCAATACCGAGATCGGGAGGGTCAAGATGACAAAAGCAAGAAACCGGTTCGGGAGCTCACCCGGCCAGACGGGCAACCCCGAGCGGCGCCAAGCCGTGCGCAAGAACGTGCTGTGGTCGGGGCAGGTCGAGGCCGACAACCACCTCATCAATTGCGCGGTCGTCGACGTCTCTCTCCAGGGCGCTCGCGTGCGCCTGGACGACGACAGCGCGCTCCCGAAGGGGCCGCTTGCGATCGCGCTCAGCCGTTTCGGGACGTTCCAGGCCGAGGTGATCTGGACCAAGAACCGGATGTCGGGCCTGCGTTTCCTGGAGTCGATCGATCGCGTCGCGGACACCATCGGCCGGCAGCTGCCGCTCGCAATGGTGGCCTGACCCGCGCCTCTCGGCCGCGGATCCGGCCGCTCACACTCGTCCGCGACCCCCTGATGTGCTAAGCACGCCTGGCTCAGGCTTTGAGGGGGGTGCCGATGGCCTTGATCTCGCGCCGGCGTCTCATCGGAAGCGGCCTCGCCGCGGCCGGCATGGTCGCGGCGCCCACAATTATCCGCGCCGACGACGCGATGGTCTCAAAGGGCATCTACTGGAAGCGCGTGCCCTGCCAGAAGGATCACGTCTACGCTGCGCACCTGGTGCCGGACCGGTGGTTCGTGGAGCTCTACGCCCCGCTGGAGCAGAGCTGGAGCATCACCAACCCCGATGGCAGCACGCTGACGGCGGCCCCTTTCGGCAACGGCGACACGAAATCCCCGCGGCCCGAGGTCAATGGCGCGGTGGGCTGCGTCGTCGTCTCCAAGGACTTGAGCGGCGGCACGAACGACAAGACGCTCGACATCGTGAACCGCTGGCCGCCGAAGAATTTCTATGGGCCGCTGCACCTGCTCGGGCCCGGCCGGTTCGGTTTCTCCGCGAACTTCAATTTTCCGCCGGGCGCCAAGGGAAGCGGCGCCATCTGGCTCGCGATCTGGGTCAAGGGGCCCGAGGGCCAATTCCCGCTGACCCCCGCTGGCTGGCCCTACGCGGCCGTCCCCTCGCCGGAGCCGAAAGACGACTTCTGACCCGCCGACGCGCCGCTCGAGCGGCTCGGCAGGCGTGCCGCGATTCAATGGGTAAGGAAGTAGACGCGCCCTCACCCCTCCGAGGGGCATTTAGGATGCTTGGTTTAACCAAGCTTTTAGCAAATTTTTCGGAAAATTGTACCCGTGCGCACCTGTGTCGTTTTGCGGTTGGGGACACTCACGTTCACGGGGATCCTGATGGGCAAGCAAATATTGGGAGTCGGTCGATCCTTCGAGGTCGCGCAGGCATCTGTCGCGGCGCGCCTCAATCTGGATATCGAGCAGTACGAGGAGCTGCTGCGGAACAGCCTTGGACCGAAGGCGCGCAAGATGTTCGAGCATCTGCTCGCGCGGGCAAGGTCCGAGCTGGCGGTGATCGAGGCCGAGGAGAGCATGAGCCAGTCCTGGCTTGCATCGTCACCGAAGTAGGGCTCGAGCCTCTCCTGGCGAGCGGCATTCGAGGCCGCCGCCGTCGCGGCGTTTCATCGAATTGATCCTGGTGTCGGCGCGGCGACGCGCATCTCTGCACGGAACGCATCCCAGGACGGTGCGCGTGCGGTCTTGCTCCGGCGGAGCGGCCGTGGCTGATTGACCGGTGTCCGCGACACCTCCGAAGGCATCCCATGCAAAATCCAAAATACCTCTCGATGAACGGCAAGATCGTGCCGTTCGCCGAGGCGACGATCCATTCGCTGACCCCCGCCGTGAAATACGGCACCGCGGTCTTCGAGGGCATTCGCGGCTACTGGAACGACAAGCGGAAGGACATGTACCTCTTCCGCCTGGAGGAGCATCTCAATCGCCTCCACTTCTCGATGAAGGTGATGCGCTTCGATCATCACCTCGAGAACCGCCAGATGCGCGAGGCGCTCATCGAGCTCATCAAGGCGAACGAGATCCGCGAGGACATCCACATCCGCCTCCTGGTCTGGGTCGACGGCGAGGGCGACATGAACGCGCGGGGGCCGATCGGCTGGTCGCTCGCGGCGCTGCCGCGCCCGCCCAGCAGAGAGGTGCGCGACGGCGTGCACTGCGGGGTCTCGTCCTGGCGCCGGATCAACGACAACTCCATGCCGGCACGCGTCAAGGCGGTCGCCAACTACAACAACGGCCGGCTCGCGACGCTGCAGGCCCATGCCGATGGCTACGACAACGCGATCATCCTGACGCAGGAAGGCTACGTCTCGGAATCGCCGGGCTCGTGCTTCTTCATGGTGCGCGATGGCGTGCCGGTGACGCCCGGCGTCACCAGCGACATCCTCGAGAGCGTCACGCGCGCCACCGTGATGCACATCTTCAAGCAGTATCTCGGGCGCGAGACGGCGGAGCGCGACATCGGCCGCACCGAGCTCTACGCCGCCCAGGAGACGTTCTTCTGCGGCTCCGGCTACGAGATCCAGCCGATCCTCACGATCGACCGCCAGGCCGTGGGCACCGGCAAGCCCGGCGAGCTCACCCGCGCGCTCCAGCAGAAGTACTTCGCGATCGTGCGCGGCGAGACCGCCGAGCACCCGGAATGGCGCGTGCCGGTCTATCTCAAGAACGAGTGAGCGGGGCGCGCGGTCGGTCAGTTGCAGGCAATCTCCTGCCGGATCACGCGGCAAGTAGCGGTGCGCCCGTTCGGCAGCTGCAGCTGCGCCGGCGGGATGAGTTGGCCGCTCATGCAACTCTGGTAGTCGGCGTCGGCGGTGGCGATGGTGTTGCCCGTGCCGCCGGAGGGGAAGGGCGTCGAGATCGCGCGCTGGCGGATGCCCTCGCATTGCCGCTGGTTCGAGGCCTGCTGTCGGTCGAGGCCGTCGATCTTCGTCATGCATGCACCGAGGCCCGCGCTTCCCGGGGCGAAGCCGAGCTGCGCGCAGAGCCGCCCGGGCGCGTCGGGGCCGATGGGTGCGGAGACACCGCCCGACGGCGTCTCTCCGCACGATGTCAGGATCAGGCCGAGGGCGAGCGCCGTCGCTCCTGCGCCGCCGAGTCTCCGTAAGTTATGCCGCATTGCCGCCTCGCGTGGTCGTGTGTCCAAGATCGAGAGGGCCGCGTCGCGATCACCGCCGTCACCTCGACGCGGTCGGTGAAGACGCCGTCGGCGGAGAGCGCAGCCAAGCCTTCGCACGCTGCCATCATAGCGTGGACCCGCGCCGAGAGGGGGGCCGCGCCGCCGGCGCAGATTTGTCATCCACGGAGGCGCGATGGACGCGGTAGGGTGACGGCAAAACGCGACGGAGAAAAGTCCATGCGCACCCTGGTCCTGCCCACCGCCCTGCTGGCGTTTCTGCTGCCGAGCCTCGCCGTGGCGAAGGCCATTCCGTGCTCCGACCTGCCGATGGCCGAGAGCTTCGTCCAGAAGCTGCGGCCCGGCCCGAACACGCGCGCCGCCGAGCGCCATCTCGAGGTGGCGAAGGCCGCGACATCGGACGCACAATGCTCCGCCGAGCTGCGGCAGGTCGACCGCTACGCCCGGCGCTCGGTCGCGGGGGACAAGCGGCGAGGTCACGGAAACCGAGCGTCGGCGCGGGCTCCACGCACCTGATGCGGGTGGTTGTCCCGATATTTGTCACTCTTTCTGCCGCCTTCGGACCACGCCGCTGGCGGCGGCAGGGCTTATATCTCCGGTTGACCCTGTCATAACCAGAAATCCAACACCGAGGGGTGACGACCATGATTAACCGAGCCAGCGCAGCCGTCGTGGTCCTTGGCCTGACGCTTGCGGGATGCGGTCACACAGTGCCCGATCGCACGCTATCGGG
>DATEGF010000161.1:0-15624 GCA_035280245.1 Allostellaceae bacterium | reverse complement strand
GGCAGGTAATTCTGCCGGAGGATTCGCGTGTCGCCGTATCGGAAGGCGGCCGGCGGCGCGCCCTGCAGCCAGGGATAGCGGCCGCGCCGCAGATCCCAGAAATGCTGGTGCGCGTCGATGATGGCGAAATCGTCCATGCCGTCAGGTCCGCCGGTCGTAGAGCCGCGCGATCGAGGCGGCATCTGCCATCTCGTTGCCCTCTCTGACGTAGCGCTCGTACTGGTCGACGGCCTGCTCGATCACCGGAAGCTCACTGCCGGCGGCGCGCGCGAAAGCCATCACGTTCTTCATGTCCTTGAGGAGCTGGCGCGCGTAGGCGCGGGGTGGCTCGAAGTCGCGCGCCGCCATCTGCGGATAGATCTTGCGCAGGAGATTGCTGTCGGCGTGCCCGCCCGCGAGACACTGCGGCAGCTTGGCGGCGTCGATGCCCGCGGCTTCGGCGAGGGCCAACGCCTCCGCCATCAGCACATAGCCCGTGCCCACGATCGCCTGATTGAGGATCTTCGCCGTCTGTCCCGCGCCGACCGGACCCACATGGGTGAAATTCGCCGCGAGGTCCGCCATGACCGGCGCGATCTCCGCGATATCCGCGGTCGAACCGCCCGCCATCACCGTCATGGTGCCGTCGCGGGCGGCCGCCGGGCCGCCGGAGACCGGCGCATCGATCCAGCGCATGCCGTTCGTCGCTGCGAGTCTCGTCGCGACGTCCCGGGCGACGTCGGGATTGATGGTCGAGAGATCGATGACGATCTTCCCTGAGCGAGGAGCGCTCGCGAGGCCGTGCTCCCCGAAGACGCAATTCCGGACCGCGGCCGCATCCAGTACGCACATCAGGAGGATCTCGCTCGCGGCCGCGACATCGGCCGGCGTCTCGGCGCGAACAGCACCCGCGGGCACCACACGCACGTAGCGGTCCTCCGTCAGGTTCCACACGGTCACGGGCCAGCCGCGCTCCATGAGGCGCAAGCTCATCGCCTCGCCCATGAGGCCGATGCCGATGAAGCCGAGCCGGCGCCGCGTCATCGGCGAGTCACGGCTCGTGTGCCTTCGCGGTCAGGCGGTCGAGCCAGGCCAGCGCCAGCGCGGACGCGACGAAGGTGAGGACGACGATCACGCGCCAGAGCAGCTTGTCGTTGGGGATGTCGTCAATCCCGAGGAATGCCTGCAGCAGGTCGATCGCCGAGATCACCACGATGGCAACGGCGACCTTCACCTTGACCG
This sequence comes from Allostellaceae bacterium, assembly GCA_035280245.1. GTDB lineage: Bacteria > Pseudomonadota > Alphaproteobacteria > ATCC43930 > CGMCC-115725 > DASZHJ01. The sequence goes on along the minus strand of DATEGF010000161.1, from coordinate 14,403 downwards.
AGCCCGCGTCGAGCTTCGCGAGCCAGCCAAGCTGCTTGGAGACGCTCGCGAGGTCGAGCCGCGAGAGATAATTCTCGTAGCTGCTCAGCATCACCATCACCACGAGGCTCGCGACCAGAGCGAGGTCGACCATGCCCAGCGCCTCGATGATCAGCTGAGCGCGGCCGGCCTCGATCACGCCGCGTGCTGCATGCCACAGATCCTCGAAGAATTGCACCACGAAGAGGATCAGCAGCAGCGCCAGCCCGAGATAGATCGGTGCGAGCAGCCACCGCGCCGCGATCAGCGTGCGCTCGATCAAACGGTCCATGCTTCCCCCGCGCTGATGCCGGCCTGAGCCGGCCGCTTACACGAATTCGAGAATGGCACCCATGGCATCGCGCGACGAGACCTGGAGCGCGTCACCCGCGATTGAGCGCCTCGGTACGCCGGCCGTTTCCAGAAACCGAGCTGTCGCGGCGCGATCCTTCACGCCAAGCCGGATCGCCGCGACGTAGGGTGGCGCCACCGCGAGGATCGGATCGCCGACGAAGCGCCGAGCAGCGGCCGCAGGTGAGAGATACTCGACCGCACCCGAGACATCGCCGAGCGCCCGCTCGAGCGCGCCCTCGAGCCCGCCGTCGCCGTCGACGACCACGAGCCCCGCCAGCGCAGTGACGCCGTTCGGCTGAGCCTGGTATTGCGGCAGCCAGACCAACTCCGGCGTCTTGTGCTCGCAGAAGAACACGCGATGGCCCGCCGTGATGTCGTTGTCGATCTCCGTGGTGGTGAAGCGCGCCTCGCGCTTCCCCTCGGGAGTGTCGACCGGCCGGCCGAAATCCACGGGGTCCGCGATGGCGATGCCTTGCCGCCGCAGCTCCGCGAAGGTCTGTCGCGCGTCGGCGGTGCGGAGCGCGATCCCAGCGATGCCCTCGCGCACCCGCAAAAACCGCTCGAGCGCGGGCCGGGTCTGCGTGCCCTGCGCCAGCAGCTCCAGATAATCCGCGCCGAACATGGCGCAGTGGTTGTAGGAGCCGAGCTTGATGTGGTGGCCCCGCGGCGTCAGCGCAAAGCCGAGGCGCCGATACTGCGCCTCGGCCCGATCGAGATCGCGGACCGCGATGACGAGGTGGTCGATGCCGCGCGTCGGGCGGGTCGGGGCGGTGCTCATTCGATCGCGATGCAGTCGATCTCGATGTCGAACTCCATCGGCCAGGAGGCTACCGGCACGAAGGTGCGCGCCGGGAAGTTGCTGGTGAAATACCTTCCGTAGATCTCGTTGATGATCCGGTAATAGGCCGCGTTGGCGCAGTAGATGTGCACCTTCACGACCTTCTCCAGCGAGGAGCCCGCGCTCTCGAGCGCGCGCTTCACGTTCTTGAGCGCGAGCTCGGTCTGCACCGCGATATCCCCGCGCACGATGGCGCCGGTCTCGAGATCCAAGGGTGGCATGCCCGACACGTAGACGAAGCCGCCCGCCTTCACGACCGGCGAAAGCGGCACGCCCATCTTGCGGATCGCGGCGGACGCGACGGGAACGTCGGGGATGGTTTTGTTCATGGGGGTATCCTCTGGCTTTCTGGTTGGATTCTGCGTGATCTCGAGCACGCTCTGCAATTCCATCGCCGTAATGTACCGGACGGCAAGATTGTCGCGCCGACGCCCGTGCGGGAGCAAGGGCGCGGGCTTCGCTCGCTTTAGGCGTTGCAATCTCGATGGCGTTGACCCAGCTTCTCGGGCGCCAGGAATATGCCAGCGGGTTCCGATGGCCGGTTTGCCGCCCTTAGCCGATAGCTCGGACTACATCGCCTTCCACGCGGCGGGGCGTCCGGATGCCGTGGCGATGATCGACAGCGGCCGTGCCATCTCGTATGCGGAGATGAGTCGCGACCTCGCGAAATTTACTTCGGCCGTGCACGAGCTCGGGGTCGAGCGGGGCGGGCGCATCGGCATCGGCTGCGAGGGGACCTATGTCCATTGGCTGCTGCTGGCGGCTTGCGAGCGCTTGGGGATTGCGACCGCTTCCTATGACAAGGACGAAGGTGCTACTGCGCCCTCGGCGCTGCTATCGGGCATGGACCTGGTTCTTGCTGGGCCCGGCTTCGCGATCGGGGCTGCGCGCCGGTCCCACCTCGTCACGTCGCAGTGGATCGACCAGGTCCTCGCGCGCCCGGGCGCAGAGGTCGGCAGTCCCGAGGGCGAGCCGGAAGATTCTGCGCGCATCATCCGGACCTCCGGGACGACCGGGGCTTCCAAGCGGATTGTCCTGAAGCGGCGCATGTACGACGCCTGGATCGAGCGCTGGATTTGGTCGCTGGGCATCACGCGTCGGTCTCGCTACCTGCTCACGATGTCCTTCGTCTCGACGGGCCGCCACACACTGACCAATGCCGTGCTGCGCGCGGGTGGAACGGTCGTCGCGGTGCCTTTCGATTCCCTGGCTGCAATCGTTCAGGCGATCGCGCGTCACGCCATCAACCTGATCACACTCCTGCCGATCCAACTCAAACAGGTGCTCGATGCGTTCCCCATGGACGTCCCCAAGCCCGCAGAATTGACGGTGGCGACGATCGGCGCCGCGATTGCGGATGCTCTGGTCGAGAAAGCAGTCGATCTGCTCGCAACCGACGTGGTGTCTTACTACGGCAGCAACGAGATTCCCTTCATCGCGGAGATGCGCCTGCCGGCCAAGGACCGGCTCATGACCGTATTCCCGTGGGTCGAGGCCGAGATCGTCGATGACGACGGCAGGCTACTGCCCGACGGTGCCACCGGCTGGATCCGGCTCCGGTCGGACACCATGCCAGGCGGATATCTCGATGATCCCGAGACCACGCGCCGCATGTTCCGTGACGGCTGGTTCCATCCGGGCGACGTGGGTCAACTGCGGGGCCGACGGCTCGATGTCATGGGACGCGGCGACGAGCTCCTGAACATCGGCGGCAGAAAGCTCTCTCCCGGCGCCGTCGAGGCGTTGGTCGCGCGGCATCTGGAGACGGCAGACGTCGGCGTCTGCAGCTTGGCGAACCCGGAAGCGGTCGAGGAGATGTACGTCGCCTTGGCGGGAGCCGACGGCGATGAGGCCGAGCTCTACCGCCGTCTGGCTCGGGCCTTCACCGGATACGCCTATGGCCCGGTTCGCGCGGTCAAGCTGCCCCGCATTCCCCGAAATGCCAATGGCAAGATCTTGCGCCGCGCGTTGAGGGATGCCGTCGCCGAGGCCGTAGCAGCACGCCGGACTTGACCCGAACGCAAGCCAGGCAACAGGAGCTGCCTCCATCTGCTTGGCTTCGCTTGCGCGCTAGGCACGCTTCAACGCGTCGATATCGAGCTTCACCATTTTCAGCATGGCCTCCATGACCCTTTTGCGCTTCGCGGGGTCGCTGTCCTGCAGCAGCTCGGGCAGGGCCGTCGGCACGATCTGCCAGGAGAGGCCGTATTTGTCCGTGAGCCAGCCGCAGCGGCTCGCCTCGCCGCCCTCGAGCAGTCTCTCCCAATAGTGGTCGATCTCCCGCTGCGTCTCGCAATTGACCGCGAACGATACAGCAGGCGTGAAGCTGTAGTGCGGTCCGCCGTTGAGCGCGATGAATTTCTGGCCCTGAAGCTCGAAGGCAACCGTCATCACCGAGCCCGCCGGTCCGGGCCCGGCCTCGCCATATCGGGCGATGGTCAGGAGCTTCGAGTCCTTGAAGACCGACATATAGAACCGAACGGCCTCCTCGGCCTTGTCGTCGAACCACAGGAACGGCGTGATCCCTGACATGCCAAACGGCTCCTATCGTAGGCTGATAACGCGCCCGCGATTGTCGCGCGGCCACAGGCGACGGAGCAAGCCTGCCCGGTGGGGGCAAGCCGTGAGGCATCCCACGTGCTCTTGAAGTGGGGCCATGGCGGTCCGATACTGCAATCATGGCTGGCGGGCTCGACCCCGCGCTCACGTGCTCGTGAAGGAGAGATCATGACCAAGTTCGTCATCGCGCCGCATATGCGTCTTCACGAGTGGGTTGCGGAGGAGAAGGGCTATTTCGCCGCCGAGGGACTCGACTATGAGTTCCGCGAGCAGTTGAGATCGCAGGAGGGCAAGCAGCACGACCTCGGCGACAGGGTCGGCGCGTTCCAGACCTTCGAGCGCGGCCGCACCGCCGACGTGAGCTGCGCCTGCCACTGGACCGTCAACGTCGCGGCCTCGGTCGGCCACGGCAAGCTCTATCGCGACGCTTATTCGGTCTCGCCCTGCGCGATCTTCGTGCCGCCGGAATCCAAGATCACGCATCCCTCCGAGCTCGCGGGCGTGCCGATCTCCGTGGGCTACCAGAGCGGCAGCCACTACTCCACCATCCAGGCGCTCGAGCAGTACATGAAGCTCGAGGAGATCAAGCTCTCCTTCGCGGACGGTCTGCTGTTCCGCCGCATGGAGCTGCTGGTCGACCGCAAGGTGCCGGCGGCAGCGCTCTTCAGCGGTCCCTACTACTTCATGGAGCAGCTCGGCTTCCGCAAGATCATCGACACCACCTTCATGATGGCCACGATGATCACGGGCGAGCCGGACCCCGGCGACATCCGGAAATATCTTCGTGCGCTGCGCAGGGCTCAAGCCGATATCGACCTGAGGCCGGACCTTCATACGCATCACTACAGGAAAGAATTCCCGACCCGCTTCCACGAGAGCATGGACACCCGCCGCTGGGGCCCCGGCGAGCGCATCGTGTTCGAGCCCTATACGAAGGAAGCCTTCGAGGAATCCTTCGAGTGGATCGCCCAGCACCACATCTTCCCTGAGGGCGAGATGGGCGCCGGCCGCTACGAGGACGCGGTCTGCTCGATCGCGGTCTGAGTGGCGCCAGCCAAGCGAGGCCCGGCGCGGCTGAGGCCTTCCGCCACGAAGCGCGAGAGCTAGGCTCGGCGCAGTTCAGGCCCTCGCCCACGCAATGGGAGAGGGAGGGACCCACTGCGACGCAGTGGGAGGGTGAGGGTGCCTCTGACCCCTTTTCTTTCGACGGCGGTTATTGGGTCCGGTTCGCGGTTCGTCGGGTGCCGATCTCGGCGGAAAAGCCGCACGGCATCGATGACTCGCGTCGCTGCACGGACCGGACGGCGAGCGGCTGGTGGGTTTCGACGAGCTGGCGCGGATCACCGGCAGAGCCAAATCAAATCTGTCGCGGACCCTCAGGGCGATGGAAGGCTACGGATTCATCCGCCTGGAGCGCGGCGAGCGCGGGCGTATTAAGCCCAAGGTGACTCACGATCGAGTGGCGCTCGACTTACCGCTCACTCTTTCGGCAAAGACCGGTCGCGCCAAGACACTCGACCGCAAGCGAGCATGATCTTCGGGTCCGTACTGTTGATCTGCCACTCCGGCAACCCTGCAATTGAGTGCACTGTCACCGTAGTTCAAGGGACGCGATCAGCTCTCCCAGGGATCAATCAAGGCGATGCCCAACCCCGCAAAATGCCGGGCATTCCGGGTGGCAAGACGCGCCTTTCGCGCCGCGGCGATGCCGGCGATCTGGACATCGCGAATCTCGACCGGGCGGCCGGCTTGCCGTTGGCGCGCGGCAATAGTTGCGGCGGCTTCGGCTGCCGCCTGGTCGAAAGGCAGCACACGGCCGTCGAAATCCTCGCTGAGGGCCTGAGCAAAGGCATCCTCCAGACGCCGGCGACGACGGCCGAGCGCCAGGACCTCCAAGCCGAAACGAATCTCGAATACCGTGACCGCCGTCGTCCAGATCGACTCCGGGGGTTGGGCGTCCAGCCATCCGATCACGATCGGGTCCGGCTCCCTGAGCATCAGGGCCGAGAGCACATTGGTATCGAGCAGGATCACGAAGAAAAGTCGGCCCGCCGGGCCGGTTGGCCTCTCAGCTCCGGGATAGGCTCCTCGAGCCCGATGCGCGAGAACCGCGCCCGGAGGCGCGTGCCAAGCGGCCGCGCGGGCGCGCTCCCCTCCTTGACGGCACGCCGCAAGATGTCGCGAACCTCGGCCTCGGTGCTGCGCCCGTGCCTTCGCGCGCGCTCTCGCAGCTTCGCCTTAATGTCCTCGCCAAGCTTGCGAACGATCAATTGCGCCATTTCTGCTCACAGCGTCATTTGATATCATGATATCAAAAACCGTGGCGAGTGTGAACTGCAATCACCATCCGCTTGTCACCTCCGAGCGGACTGGCGTGTGAGGGAATCAGGGGCCTGTCGCTGCGCGGTCTCGTGGATCGAGCAATTTGCGTTTAGCGGGTTGGCTAATCCAGTGCGTCCTGGACTCATGTCGCAGTAATATATGGCTTAGGGTGAGATGGATTCCGCCACGGCGGCATACTTGACGTGAACGCATCGAGCGTTTATTATATGAGCTTGGCGGGAGCGCGGCGATTCCTGCTGGAGCAACACGTGCATGGACATCGAAATTACGAAACGAAGCCAGACTTCCTCGTGCGTTCAACGGCATGAGCGGTTTGGCTTTCGCTGAGAAAGGCAAATTCGCCGCGAAAATCGCCGAAAACGGCAGAGATTGCCACCGAACTGCACGCACGAAATCCGGGGCATCAGGCGGCGAAGCCAATTTTTGGGGGCGACCGCGGGTGCGATTGACCCTCCGCGCGGCGCCTCCTACGGTCGCCGCGATTAGCAGGAGCATGCGATGCGATCGAACGCGCAGGTGCTGAATTTCATCGACGGCGAGTATCGGCCTTCTTCGGAGGGCCGCACCTTCGAGAATCGGTCGCCGGTCACCGGCGCGCTGGTGAGCGAGGTGCACGAGGCGAGCGCCGCCGATGTCGACGCCGCGGTCAAGGCGGCACGGGCCGCCCTCAAGGGCCCGTGGGGCAAGATGTCATCCAACGAGCGCGGCGAGATGCTGCGCGCGGTGGCCGCGGGGATCACCAAGCGGTTCGACGATTTCCTCGAAGCGGAGATCGCCGATACCGGGAAGCCGCGCTCGGTTGCCTCGCATCTCGACATTCCCCGCGGCGGCGCGAACTTCACGGTGTTCGCGGACCTCGTGAAGAATGCCTCCACCGAATCCTTCACCACGCAATTCCCCGACGGGCGCCAGGCCGTCAACTACGCGCTCCGCGTGCCCCGCGGCGTGGTGGGCGTGGTGTGCCCGTGGAACCTGCCGTTCCTGCTGATGACCTGGAAGGTGGCGCCGGCGCTCGCCTGCGGCAACGCGGTGGTGGTGAAGCCCTCGGAGGAGACGCCGACCACGGCGAGCCTCCTCGGCGAGGTCATGAATGCCGCGGGCGTGCCCAAGGGCGTCTACAACGTCGTGAACGGCTTCGGTCCCGGCTCCGCCGGCGAGTTCGTGACGCGGCATCCCGGTGTCAACGCCATCACATTCACCGGCGAGACCGCGACCGGCACCGCCATCATGAAGGCGGCGGCCGACGGCATCCGCCCGGTCTCCTTCGAGCTCGGCGGCAAGAACCCGGCGGTGATCTTCGCCGATTGCGACTTCGAGCGCGCCGTCCGGGAAACCGCCCGCTCGGTCTTCGACAACGCCGGCCAAGTCTGCCTGCAGACCGAGCGGGTCTATGTGGAGCGGCCGATCTTCGAGAAGTTCGTGGACGCGCTCAAAGCGAAGGCCGAGGCGCTGAAGCCCGGCGAGCCCCACGACGCCGCCACCACGATGGGCCCGGTGATCAGCCTGCAGCACCGCGAGAAGATTCTTTCCTTTTATCAGCGCGCGGTGGCGGAGGGCGCGCGGGTCGTGGCAGGCGGCGGCGCCTTCGACATGCCCGGTGAGCTCAAGGGTGGCGCCTGGGTCAAGCCCACGATCTGGACCGGGCTTCCCGAGGACTCCGCGGTGGTCCGCGAGGAGATCTTCGGGCCCTGCTGTCACGTGGCGCCCTTCGACCGCGAAGAGGAGGCAGTCGAGCGCGCCAACGATACGCGCTACGGCCTCTGCGCCACGCTCTTCACCCGCGACATCTCGCGCGCCCAGCGCGTCGCGGCGAAGCTCGAGGTCGGCATGGTCTGGGTCAACAGCTGGTTCCTGCGCGACCTCCGCACGCCCTTCGGCGGCTCCAAGCAGTCGGGCATCGGCCGCGAGGGCGGCCTGCACTCGCTCGAGTTCTATTCCGAGCTCAGGAACATCTGTATTCAGCTGTAGGTACGGATCCTGCCCGCAAAGATTGCGTGCGTCCTTCGACGCGCTTCCTTCGGTCGCTTGCTCAAGATGAGGGGCAATGGTTATGGCAAGAAGAAAAACCTCATCCTAAGCAAGCGAGCGTTGCGAGCGCGTCGAAGGACGCACCGATCCCGTCCAAGCGATATGTCCCGCGTCGGCTTTACGCCCTCGATCATTCCCGCGACAATGCCCTGCGAGACCCACGGAGACGGATATGCCGGGAAAGCTGCTCTATAGCGTGATCACGCCGCACTCGCCGCGCATGGCGGTGGAGGAGACGGCGCCGCCGTTCTTGAAGGGCGTGATCGAGGGGTCGCATGCGCTGGGTGCCACGGTGCGCGCGGCGAAGCCCGATCTCCTGATCGTGCACTCGACGCATTGGGTGTGCTCGTTCAATTGGTACGTGACATCTCACGAGCGCCATCGCGGCCACTGCGTCGCCGATGAAGCGCCGGACATGATCCCGGGCCTGCCCTACGACCGGCCGGGCGATCCCGTCTTCGCGGAGGCGTTGCTGGCGAAGCTCAAAGGCGCCAACGTGCCGAGCGGCCGTAACACCAGCTCGCACTATCACTGGGACTACGGTTCCTATGTGCCGCTGCGCTACTTCGATCCCGAGCAGAAGATCCCGGCGGTGCTGGTCGGCACCTGTCTGATGTCGGATCTCGACGAATGCCTTCGGGTGGGCGCGCTGATCCGCGCGACTGTCGAGGAGACTGGCCGCCGCGCGATCTTCATCTCGAGCACCGCGCTCGCCCATCGCATCATCCGCGGCCCTGACCAGTGGCCGCCCAAGGAGCACATGGAGAACGACCGCCGCTTCATCGAGATGATCCGCGCGGGCGAGATCAAGGCGGCGAAGCGCTGGCTCCCCGAGTACGCGAAAGCGGTCGTGGCGGAGATGGGCGGACGCAATGTCGCGACCATGCTGGGCACGATCGACGACGCCTATCCGCGGCTCCTGGGCGCGAGCTACGGCGCCTATGGCCAGTCCTCCGGCAGCGGAAACGTCAGCTTATCGGTGCAAGAGGCAGCCTGAGCCGCGGGGTCACCGCGGCTCTTTGCAAGCGACCCGCGTATAGGCACCGGTATCGGGGTTCTCGTAGGCGAGCGAGAAGGCCATCACCTCGCAGACGCTTTTCGGCGCCTGCGCGACGACCTTGACCGGCTGCGCCGTAGCCTCGTCGCGGCGCACGGCTTTCATGTGCGCCATGCCGTCGCCGGGCACAGGGATGAATGGCAGAGCGAGGCTCGCGAAAATCGCGGTCGCAAGGAGCCGCTCCCGCCAATTGAGAGGCTCTCGAGAGGGGCGCGTACGGATCATCGGGCCCTCCACCACCATGGGGACGCGGTCGCCGCTTCGGCTCCCGCAGGGTGCTCTGTGTTGTAGATATGACCAAAAAGCGCCCGCGCATCCCCCTGGCGGTGGTGTCAAGGTTGGGTCAGGCGGTGCTCGACCGAGAGTAGGGGCTTGCCGTTAAGCGTTTGAAACACCACGCAATAGCGCTCGGTCAGCTTGAGGAGCGTTGCAAGCTGGTCAGGGCTGGCATCCGTATCGAGATCGAAGCGCAGGCGGATTGCGCGGAACCCCACCGCGGCATCCTTCGCGACGCCGAGGGTCCCGCGAAAGTCGAGATCCCCTTCGGCACTGACCGTGCCGCGCTTGAGCGCAATGTCGAGCGCGGTGGCGACCGCCTTGAGGGTGACGCCGGCGCAGGCCACCAGCGCCTCCAGGAGCATGTCGCCTGAGCAGGCGGCGATGCCGTCGCCGCCAGTCGCGGGGTGGAGGCCCGCCTCCACCAGGGCGCGACCGGTCTCGACCTTGCAAGTCAGGGTCTCGTCGCCGATTTCCCCCTTGGCCTTCAGCGTAATCACCGCAGAGTCGGGGGCCTCGCGATAGCGCTGCTTGAAGGGCGCCTGCAGCGCCCGCAATTCGTCGCCTTTCATCTCGGTCGTCCTCGCGTTCTCTGTGCTTCGCCGCCGAGACCATGGATTAACGATCGGAGCGCGGCAAGCCGCTGAGCGCTGGCGCCCAGACAAGGCTCTGGTAACCCAATTCTGGTCGAGTCTAAGCTGAGCGGCCGACCTCGTGACTGCGTTGCGAGTCGGGCGCGAAGGGTGCACGAAGCATCCCGGAGTTGAACAGTGGCGGCAGGAGAAGCGGTTCAGAGCCGGACCCAGCCGGCCCATCTCGCTCCCTTCGCCAAGCTGATGGCTTGGTTGCGAGGGACGAAGGAGGTCACCCCCGCGGCGGGCGGAGACGCTCCGCGCGTCGTGGCGCTGGCGGCTCGCGACCAGCCGCCCCTCGACACCGCGACCCTTGCCCAGTGGCTCTGGGGCGCGGGCTTCCACATCCCCGGCGACGAGGAGCACGTACTCGGCCTGGTGAAGCCGTTCGCGCTCAACCCCGCCATGAGCATGCTCTACATCGGCGCCGGACTCGGCGGCGGCGCGCGCGCGATCGCGACGAAATACGCGACCTATGTGACGGCGCTCGAGGCCGACGAGGCGCTGGTCCGGCGCGGCATGGAGATGTCGACGTTGCAAGGCATGCAGAAGCGGGCGCCGGTCACCGTCTACGATCCCGCGACCCTCGAGCTGCGCAGCCATTCCTTCGATTGCATCCTGGCCCGGCAGTGCACCTACATACTCGCCGAGAAGGAGCGCTTCCTGAAGTTGCTGGTGGCGGCGCTCAAGCCCCACGGGCATCTGTTGATCACGGACTATGTTTTGGCACCAGGCGCCACCGGCGGCGCGCTTGAGGCGTGGCAGCGCCAGCGGCGAGGCCGGCCTCCCCTCTGGACCGCTCAGCAGTACAGCGACTGCCTCGCCCGTCTCGGCCTCGATATCAGGGTTGCCGAGGACACCACGGCCAAGGTCCGGCAGCTGATCCTCAACGGCTGGGCGCAGATGATCGCCACCATCGACCTGCCGGGCCTGCCGAAGCCGCATCTGCTGACGATCGTCGACGAGGCGGAGCGCTGGGTACGCACCCTCGCGGCGATGGATGCCGGCGCGCTCCGCATCTACCGCTTCTATGCGCTGGCCTCGGGACCGGAGGTGCGGTAAATGGCGTCCAGCAAGCCCTCCTTACGTGCGAGGGTCGCTAAAATCTCGCCAAATTGACCACTAAAAGGGGGGCTTGAGGCCCCCTTCTTTACATTCCTTTCATGAACAGAGGCCACGATCTCCCGGGGGAAGCACCAGGAGATCACTATGCTGCGCCTCATCTTGCGTAAACTCTGGGACGACCGCTCGGGTCCCACGGCCATCGAGTACGGCCTGATCGCCGCGCTGATCGCGGTGGCGACCATCGCTGGCCTCACGTCAGTCGGAACCACGATCAACGCCACCGACAATTACATCGCGACGACCGTCGGCACCTGATCCCTCGCCGAACCGGCGAAGACATCCGCACATGGTTTGACGGTTCTTCTGGTCGAAGCCGCTAGGCGGCGTCCGCGATTGACAGCCTGCATGGTCCGCCCTTATGGTCCGCCCCTCGCGCGGGGTTCGCCGCGCATGCCTTCATCGAGAGCGCCGCCATGAAGATCGCGAATTCCCTCAAGTCGCTGAAGAAGCGCGACAAGAACTGCCGCATCGTGCGGCGGAAGGGTCGTGTCTACGTGATCAACAAGACGAACCCCCGCTACAAGGCGCGCCAGGGCTAAGTCTTCTTCGATCTCAAGCGGCGGGAAACCGCGCCCTGGGGCGCGGTTTTTTGTTGTTTGCACCGCTCGACCCTGGGGGCCTAGATAGGGCTCCGGAGGAGCCGCCCATGCGGATGCCCGAGCCAGATACCGGGGTGATCGCGCGCCGCGTCGAGATCGCGGTGGCGCTCCGCGAGATCGTGCCGGGCGAGGGCGTCATCGTCGAGGAAGAGGCGCGACGCCCCTACGAGAGCGACGGCCTCACGGCCTATCGGACCCTGCCGCTGCTGGTGGTGCTGCCCTCCACCACGCAGCAGGTGGCGCGGGTCCTGCGCTACTGCCGCGACCACAAGATCAAGGTGGTGCCGCGCGGTGCCGGCACCTCGCTCTCGGGCGGCGCACTGCCGCTCGCCGACGGCATCATCCTCGGTATGGGAAAGTTCAATCGCGTGCTCGAGGTGGATTTCGCCAACCGCTGCGTGGTAGCGCAACCCGGCGTGACGAACCTCGGCGTGACGCTCGCGGTACAGCACGCCGGCTTCTATTACGCGCCCGATCCCTCGAGCCAGATCGCCTGCACGATCGGCGGCAATGTCGCGGAGAACTCTGGCGGCGTGCATTGCCTCAAATACGGTCTCACCACCAACAACGTGCTCGGCGTCGAACTCGTCACCATCGACGGCGAAATCGTCCGGCTCGGCGGCAAGCACCTGGATTCCGAGGGCTATGATCTCCTCGGCGTCACCGTGGGGTCCGAAGGATTGCTCGGCGTGGTGACCGAGGTCACCGTGCGGATCCTGCCGAAGCCCACGACCGCTCGAGCCGTACTGATCGGCTTCCCCAGCAACGAGAGCGCGGGCAACTGCGTCGCCGCTATCATCGCCGCCGGCATCATTCCCGGCGGCATGGAGATGATGGACAAGCCCGCGATCCACGCGGCCGAAGAGTTCGTCCGCGTGGGCTATCCGCTTGACGCCGAGGCGCTGCTGATCGTCGAACTCGACGGACCCCAGGCCGAGGTCGATCACCTGATCGGCCGCGTCGAGGCGATCGCGCGCCAGCACCGCGCCCAGTCGCTCAAGGTCAGTCAAAACGAGCAGGAGCGGCTCGCATTTTGGGCCGGCCGCAAGGCGGCCTTTCCCGCCGTCGGCCGTATCTCGCCCGACTACTACTGCGTCGACGGCACCATCCCGAGGAAGCGCCTGCCCGAGGTGCTGACCCGGATGGCGCAACTCGGCGAGAAGCACGGGCTGCGCATCGCCAATGTGTTCCATGCCGGCGACGGCAACCTGCACCCGCTCATCCTCTATGACGCCAACAAGGAGGGCGAGCTCGATCGGGCGGAGGCGCTGGGTGCCGACATCCTGCGGCTTTGCGTCGAGGTCGGTGGCGTGCTGACGGGCGAGCATGGCGTGGGTGTCGAGAAGCGCGACCTCATGGACACGATGTTCAATCAGGTCGATCTCGATCACCAGATGCGGCTCAAATGCGCCTTCGATCCTGAGGGCCTGCTCAATCCCGGCAAGGTGTTTCCGCAGCTCCATCGCTGCGCCGAGCTTGGCCGCGTGCACGTGCACGGCGGCAAGCTCGCCTTCCCGGATATTCCGCGCTTCTGAGCCGCCGCCCTCATGCCGCGCTTTCGCCCCGAGGATGGGCCGGAACTCGCAAAGCTGATCTCCTGGGCCGCGGGCGAGGGCCAGGCGCTCGAGGTGATCACGGGCGGCAGCAAGCGCGGTCTCGGCCGGCCGGTGGAGGCGCCGCACATCCTCGACGTGACGGGCTTCACGGGCATCGAGGCCTACGAGCCCGAGGAGCTCGTGCTCACCGCGAAGCCAGGCACGCTGCTCCGGGAGATCGAAGCGATGCTCGATCGTGCCGAACAGATGCTGGCCTTCGAGCCCGGCGACTGGGGGCCGCTGCTCGGCGAAGCTCCGGGGCGGCAAACCTTGGGCGGCATGCTCGCCTGCAATCTCGCGGGACCGCGCCGGATCAAGCAGGGGGCCGCGCGCGATCACCTGCTCGGATTTCATGCGGTGAGCGGCCGCGGCGAGGCCTTCAAGGCCGGCGGCCGCGTGGTGAAGAACGTCACCGGCTACGACCTCTCGAAGCTCATGGCAGGCTCCTACGGCACGCTCGCCGTGCTGACCGAGGTCACCGTCAAGGTGCTGCCGAAGCCCGAAGCCACCGGCACACTGCTGCTCTCGAGTCTCGATCACGAGCGTGCGGTCGCCGCGATGACCCAGGCGCTCAATAGCCCCCACGAGGTCTCTGGCGCCGCGCACCTGCCGAACGCGACCACGGGCGGCGTGCTGCCGGCCGCCGCTCGGCCCACCACGCTCATCCGTCTGGAGGGCCCGCGTCCTTCGGTCGAGGCGCGCGCGGCGGCACTCGGGCAGGAACTGGGCGACTTCGGCGCCGCGGAGCTGCTGCTCGACGCGGCGGCGATCACGCCCTGGCGCGTGCTCGCCGATGTCGGCCCGTTCGCCGCCGAGCACGATCGCGCAGTCTGGCGGATCTCCGTCGCACCGCAGAGCGGTCCCGGCGTCGCTGCGGCCATCACGCGGGCGCTCGACGCGCGCTTCTTTGTCGATTGGGCCGGCGGCCTCGTCTGGTGCGCGGTCGCGGCCGATGTGACCGACGGCGGCGCCGAGATCG
>DATEGF010000160.1:0-5839 GCA_035280245.1 Allostellaceae bacterium | reverse complement strand
GGACTTACCAGGGTTTGCCCTCGCCGAGCAAGGCAAGAGCTGCCGCATGGGCGCGCCGATCGCCCGCCGCGATCACCCGCGGTCCGCTTCTTGAGCCCAGCGCGCGGCCCGCCCAGTCCGTCATGATGCCGCCGGCGCCCTCGATCACCGGCACGAGCGCGCAGAAATCGTGCAGGTGGTGGCTCGATTCGATGACGAGATCGATGAAGCCACTCGCGAGCAGTCCGAAGGAATGGCAGTCGCCGCCCCAGTGCTGCACCTTGGCGGTTCCGCGCACGCGGTCGAAGGCCACGAGCTCGTCTCGGGAAAACCAGTTGGGACCCGTGGTGCTGAGCGCGGCGTCGGCAACGCTTGTGCAGGACCGCACCTGCGCCGGCGCGCCGTTGAACTCTGTCGCCCTACCGGCGGCACCGACCCAACGATCCCCCAGCGCGGGATGCTCGATCACGCCGAGCACCGGCCTGCCCTGGAACGTGAGCCCGATCAGCGTGGCGAAGGTCGGCTTACCCAGGATGAAGGACTGGGTCCCGTCGATGGGATCAAGCACCCAGACCCAATCGGCATTGCGGCGCTCGGCGCCGCTCTCCTCTCCGATGATCCCGTGCTCGGGAAAGCGCGCGTGAATTCGCCCGCGAAGCCGCGCCTCGAGCACGGTATCGATCTCGGTCACGGGCGAGCCGTCGGCTTTCTCCTCGATCGAGACGCGGGAGCGGAAATGCGGGCGCACGAACGCACGAGCCTCGTCGGCGAGCTCGATCGCGAGCGCCAGATGCTCGGCCGTCGGTCGCTGAGGAGCGGTCAACGCGCGATGCCGAGCTCGCGCTCCGCCGCAGCCAGGCTCTCGCCAAGAATGCCCGTCATCTCGTCGATCTCCGCCGGAGTCACGATGAGCGGCGGCGCGAACGCCGCGAAGTCGTTGCCGCACCGAAACAGAAGGCCGCGCGCCCTCGCTTCGCGTTCGACCACCTTGCCGGGCTTGACCTTCGCGGGAAAGCGCTCCCTGGTGTCGCGATTCTTCGTGAATTCCACCCCTTGCAGCAGGCCGGCGCCGCGCACGTCGCCGATCATCTTGTGGCGCTCGGCGATCTCGAGGAGGCGTTGGCGTAGCCGCTCGCCCTGCTTGCGCGCGTTCTCCACCAGATTGCTCTCGATGAGCTGCGTCATGGCGGCGACACCCGCGGCACAGGCGACGGGATTGCCGGCATAGGTGTGGCCGTGGTGGAACTGCACGTTCTCGTCGTCCTCGCCGTAGAAGGTCGCTGCGATGCGGTCGCGGATCAGGATCGCCGCCAGCGGCGCATAGCCGCCGCTCATGCCCTTGCCGCAACAGGTGATGTCGGGCGACGCCTTGAAGTACTCGGATCCGAACATCGTGCCGAGCCGGCCGAAGCCCGTGATGATCTCGTCGTAGATCAGCACGACATTGTGCCGGTCGCAGATCTCGCGAAGCCGCGGCAGATAGTCGGGCGGCGGCACCATGAACCCCGCCGAGGAGATCGAGATTGGCTCGACGATCACTCCCGCGACGGTCGCGGGATCCTCGGCCTCGATGGTCTTCTCGATAAGCGAGACGCAGGTGCGTCCGCAGGAGGGATAGGTCTGATCGAAGGGACAGCGATAGCAATAGGGCGGATGCACGTGGATGAAACCGACGCCGAGCGGCTCGTAGACGGATTTGCGCTCGCGGCCACCACCCGCCGACAGCGCGCCCATGGTGCCGCCGTGATAGGCGCCGTAGCGGCTGATGATCTTGTATTTGCGCGGATTCCCGCTCTGCTGATGGTATTGCCGCGTCAGTTTCATGGCGGCCTCGGTCGCCTCCGAGCCGCCGCTCAAGAACTTGAGTGCGGTAACGCCTGGTGGCGCCACCTTGAGCAGGAGTTGCGTGAGATCGAGCGCGGGCGCCGTCGTACTGTGGAGCGGCGGCGCGAAGGCGAGCTTCTTCAGCTGATCGGACATGGCATCGATCACGGGCTGGTTGCCGTGACCGAGGCTGGTCACGAAGACACCGGAGAGGCCGTCGATGTAGCGCTTGCCCTCGCTATCGGTCAGGTGAATGCCCTTTCCCTCCGCGAAAATCAGCGGGTTTTTCGCGAATTGCTGCATTTGCATGAAGTCGAGGAAGAGCGAGGGGATGACGTTTTGCGATCGCATGACCTTTGCTTTCCGGTCTCAGGGCTGATTTCCTTAATCTCGTGTGATGCTACGTCCAGACCGCTGGTTGAATCAACGAGGCCGCCCAACCAGCCAACCCCCTGATGTGCCAGCAGGGCAGCTCTGAGAATTATCCGCAATTTCTCTAGACTCGCTGACGATTTCCGCGAGCGGTTAACTTCTGCGGTAATCCCCAATGTCTAAGATGCCAGCAGTCGGGCGCGTCCGTCCGCCCTCGCGGGCGGATTTTGGGATCGAGTGTGAACGTTTGGGCAATCGACTGAGACGAGCGAGTCTGCTGCCGGCGACAGCGGGGACCCCAGAGGTCGCTCCGATCGCGGAGCCCTACGCGTTTGCGAGCCTGTCTCCCGACTTGCTTTTGCGCGTGGCGCGCGACACTGGCAGAGGCGACGACGCTGGCGGCCTCCTGTGCCGCAAGGGACAGGCATCCGCCTCACGCTGGCGTTCCTATGACCACAAGGATGCATTCGAGCCGGCGCAGGCCGCCACCGCCCCGCCTTCAGACGCCGAGGAGATGGGCTCGTGGCAGAAATACGATAGCGCGCCTCCCGCACCTAAGGACCAGGTCAAGACGGTCAGCGACGACGAGCAGCCGACATCGTGGTTCAAGTACGAAACGAAGCCGATAGCCTCGCTGCTGGACTCGATCGAGAGCCGCCGCGCGAAATTACGGGTCGCCCTCGCAGAAAGTGCAGCACCCGCGCCGCCAGCGGTTCCTGCCGCGCCAGCATTGGTCGAGACCGCTCCCGAGCCCGACTACCCGACGGCACCGGTCGCGCCGGAGCCCACAGTCGTCGCGGAGGTTCCCGCAATCGAGGTGAAGCCGGCCTCGGTGGCAGAGATCGAGATCGAGGCGCCGACGTCGACCGCAGATCTCTCGATCGAGGTCGCGCCCGCGGCGGAGACCGCGCCAACGGCCGAGCCGGTGACGGCGGCAGTGCCCGAATTGCCGCTACCGGAAATCGATGCGCCCGACCTCGCAGACACTGTTGCGGAGGACGACGAACCCAAGCTCCCGACGACAGTCGCGCCCGCCCCTGCCGAACTGGAGAGATCCGAGCCTGCCGTTCCGCCGGAAGATCCGACCTCGTCGCTCGCTCCTTCCGATGAACAAAGCCCGGCTCTGACGGAAGCGAACGCGCCTGAGCCACTCGCCATCGCGATAGACGAGCCATGGTCCGACGAGCCGGCCACGGTACCGGAGGTCACGGAGTTCGCAGATCTGACGAGCGATGCCGTGCATGCGGAGCCCAGTGTGGAAGCTCCGGAACCCGCTCATGACGCTGCGCCTCTGGCGGCCCAAGAGCCAGCGGTCACCGCTTCCGAGCCCGCGATCAAGGATCCAGTCCCCGGCAAAAAGGCTATGCTGGCCCGGCTCGCCGAAATGCTGGAGCGGGCGCTCTCCGCGAAACGTACTCCGACCGTCGACGCGGCACCCGCCACCGTGTCTATCGACGAGCCTGCGGCGGTACCAAAGACACCAGTCCCGATCGCCTCCGAAGCCATCTCTGATTTGAGCTCTGACATCACCGAGGAGCGCCCGGCTGCGACAATCGCCGCCGTCGAGGCTGGAGCACCAGCCGCAGATCTCGCGGCAATCGTCCAACCCGTGGCGTCGGTCGCGGCGCCGCAGACGACGCTCGTCGAGGTCGTGGCCCTGCAGGATGACCGCGGTCACGGTGCCGAGATCGAGACGGGCGCAGATGCGTCGATCGAGGCGCCCACTCTGAACCGGACCGAGCCGGAGCCCATCAACCCCATCGTCGACGAGCGACCGATCGAGACCGAGGCGCCCCTCCCGGCAACGCCGGAACTGGACGTCGAGCTTCCCGCCGAGCCTCTCGATGCGATCGAGATCAGTGAACCGCCTGCGGTCTTGGAAGCGCCGTCCGCTGAGCTGTCGCCCGCGCCCGCGCCGCTGGAAGCGTCCGACGAGATTGTGCCTCCAGCAGACGAGCTCGGCCGCGCGGACGAGCTAGAGACCGGCTCGCGGACACCCGTCGCGGCGGTCGTGGAGACCGAGCCGGCCGCTGATCCCGTCGACCAGACTGAGCAACTCGCCTCGCAGACCGACCTCGCTCCGCAAGTCGCCGAGGTCAAGAAGCCCGATTCCGTTCGGAAAGCAACGCTGGCGCGTCTCGCCGAGATGCTGGAGCGTGCTCTTTCCGCGAAGCCCGCGAGAGTAGCGACCGAACCCAGCACGCCTCCCGAACCCACGTCGATGGTCGCTTCCTCGATCACCGAAGACGTGGCGCCGGGAGCAACGGAGGCGCAGACACCGGCGGCGGCGGAGCTACCCGTCGAGCCGATGGCAATGGAGGTGCCGCTCGCGCTCCCCACGCCGGCCGAATTTGCAGAGCCCGAATCGGTGGCGGATGACGCCACTGTGCCGGAGCCAGCCGACGTCACGGACGAACCGCACACCGGTGCCACCGTCGCCTTGCTCGAATCTTCCGTGCCCGGGCCAGATTTGGACCTCGAGAGCGTTCCACAGGCCCCTCCGCTGCGTGAGCCGGTTCATATCGAGGAGTTCGTCGAGCCTGAAGCGGCCGTCGCCGACGAAGCGTTGCGTGATGAGACGGCCACGACGCTTGCGCTCTCTGGTGAGGTCGCTGGGCCACCGGCGGACGGCGTCGATCTGACGAGCGTCGACGAGCATGCCGAGACGGCGGTATCAAGCCTGCGAGATAGCGCCGCCGCCGCTGACGGGCCGACGGAGCCCACGTTGGATGCCGTGGCCGACCTCGCGCCGCCGGAGATGCGGCATGCGAGCGACGACAGCGTCATCGCCGCGGAAAGCGTAGCGGCCGTCACCCTCGCTGACGTTTCGACGCCGGTCGAGGAGACCTCGACACAACCCATCGCGCCCGAGATCGATGCCGAGACTGCACCGCCAGGCGACGAAACCAAGTCGGTCCGAGCACCGGCCCCCGCACTCGATGCCACCTCGGCTGCGCCGGAGCCCGCGGTGCTAGAGTCGGAGATCTCCGAAGCGGTCGATGCACCCGCGCTCGCCGCCTCGAGCCCGATGATCGAGGCGCCCACCATCGTCGCCCCGGAGATCTCGACCGAGCACGTCGTCGACGCCGTCGCGCCCCTCGAGACGGCGCCACCAGAGCAGGCGCACGAAGTATTCGATCCGATCTCGGCGCCGACACCGACGCTCGACACCCCCTCGGTTGCGCTGAAACGCGAGACCCTAGGGCCCGAGATTTCCGAAACCATCGGTGCATTTGCGTTCGCGGCAGCGGATCCGACCATCGAGATATCGGAGCCCATCGTCATCGCGGCACCGATCTCGGCCGACCCGATCGTCGACGGAGCCGCGGCCCGCGAGGCCACGCAGCCGGAGGGGGAGCCCGACGCGTCCGAGCCGGTCCCCGTGCCCGCATCTTCACTCGACGCTGCCCCCATTGCGCCGGAGCCCTCAGCACCGGCGCCCGAGACTTCCGAGACCGTCGATCTCTCGGCGCTCGCCGCACCGATCCCAACGGCCGAGGCGCCCGAACCCATCATGGTTGCGGCCACGGCCGAGCCAGGCGTCGACGTGGTCGCCCCTGTCGAGACCGCTGCCCCGGAGACATCGCCCGCACCAGAAGCTGCACCGGCCACCGCCGCTCCGCCGCCTCTCACGCCCGCACAGCAAGAGAAAGCAACGCGCCAG
>DATEGF010000159.1:0-8263 GCA_035280245.1 Allostellaceae bacterium | reverse complement strand
CTGCCGGGGATTTGGCGGCATGGTCCGATTACCGCGCACCGGCCGGTCAGCTGGGGATTCGCGCAGCGCCTCCGGCCCGAGCGCTTCGATGCACTCTGGGTGCATGGGTATGCGCGCTCGACAAACTGGGCGGCAATGCTCAGTGCGAAGAGGCGCGGCCTAAAGATATTGGTGCGCGACGAGGCGACGCTGTTCAGCGCCGAGCGATCCCGAATGCGCCGCGCAGCAAAAAATGCGTTCTTTGCTTCCCTCCGCGCGCTCGCCGACGGGTTTCTTGCCATCGGAACCGCCAATCGCGAATACTACATTGCGAATGGCGTGCCGGCCGCACGCATCTTCAGCATGCCCTATTGTGTGGACAATGATTTTTTCGCCCGGCGCGCCGGCGAGGCTGCTGGCAACCGAGACCACTTGCGCGGCGAGCTCGGCCTCGAAGTCGGGCGGCCAATCATCCTCTATGCATCGAAATTCGAGCCGCGGAAGCGACCACTGGACTTGCTGCTGGCCTATGAGCGGCTGGTCGCGCGATGTGGAACGGTGCTGCCGTATCTGCTCTTTGCCGGAGACGGCAAGCTCCGCGCCTCACTTGAGGCCTCGGCTAGAAGTAAGGCACTCGACGGTGTCAAGTTTCTTGGTTTCCAGAACCAAACGGAACTGCCCGCGCTCTATGATCTCTGCGATGCCTTCGTGCTGCCATCCGTGCGAGAACCTTGGGGGCTGGTGGTGAACGAAGTGATGGCCGCCGGCCGGGCCGTGATCGTGAGCGACCAGGTGGGGTGCGCGCGCGACCTCGTGCGGCAGGGGATCAACGGTATGATCTACCCTGCGGGCAACGTGGAGGCGCTGGCGGATGCACTCGCCGCAGTCACAGGCGACCCCGCGCGGAGCACAGCGATGGGGCTCGAAGGCCGCAAGATCATATCGCGGTGGAGCTTCGAGGAAGACGTGGCAGGGCTGCGCCACGCATTGCGCACCGTAGTCTCGTGAGCCCGATGCCAATGCGGGCCGGCGAGGTCCCCACCATCGTCTTGATCTTTCCGTCCGGCAGTCAGTTCGTGCGCTCCAATTTGCGCGTACTTTCGGAGAGCCGAATGCTGGCGCTCTTCTGCACCACGGTCGCTTGGCGCGGCGATCGCCGGATTCTTGACCTGCTGCCTCGCGGTCTGAGCGAGCTGTTGCAGACACGCGCGTTCCCCGAGGTGGAGGAGGGCCGTCTGCGCTGCTTCCCATTCCGCGAGATCGTGAACCGGATCGCGCACAGGACGGGCGCGCCATTGCTGAGTAGGCACGAAGTCGGTTGGGCGTCCTCGGATGGAGTGTCCCGCGCGCTCGACGCGGCTGTCGCGCGCCTCATCCGCCGACGGGAGGTGCAAGCTTCGGCGGTCTACGGCTATGACTACGCGGCGTTGTGGTCGCTCGAGGCCGCTGCCGAGGCGGGAATGCGACGCTTTTACGAGCTTCCGATCGGCTACTGGCGTGCTGCCCAAAGGATCCTTGGTGAGGAGGCCGAGCTCAATCCGGAATGGGCGGTGACCATCGAGTCGCTTCGGGATAGTGACCTGAAGCATGAGCGCAAGGACGCAGAGCTCGGCCTTGCGGAGCATGTGGTCGTACCGAGCGAGTTCGTGCGAGACACACTCCGCGAGCATCCCGGCATGACCGCGAGCGTGGACGTCATCCCCTATGGGGCGCCGCCGACCCGCACCCTTCGAGCGCGCCTCGAGCGCACGCCGAAGCTCCGCCTGCTTTACGTCGGCCATCTGAGCCAGAGGAAGGGCATCTCCTATTTGTTCGCGGCCATGCGGCGGCTTGCGGGCTTGGCGAGTCTCACCCTCGTGGGTCCTCGGATCGGTGGCCATTGTCCGGCGCTGGAGGCTGAGCTCGCGCGCCACACTTGGCTGGGCGCGGTCTCGCACGACCGGGTGCTCGAGACCATGGCAGAGCACGACGTTCTGGTCTTTCCGTCGCTCTTCGAGGGTCTGGCGCAAGTGATTCCCGAGGCCCTGGCGCAGGGCCTGCCGGTGATCGCCACGCGGAACAGCGGCGGCACCGCGATTATCGATGACGGCGAGGATGGCTTCATAGTGCCGATTCGTGATGCTGACGCGATCGCGGCGCGCGTGACGCAGCTCGTCGAGGATCGCGGCCGGCTCGAGGCGATGCGCGCTGCCGCACTGCGCAAGGCCAGCGAGCGATCCTGGGCCATGCGCGAGAGCGTGTTTCTGACGATGATGCGCGCGCGCCTCGGCGCCGTTGTGGCCTAGAGAGGCGACCCTCCGATGCCGTTCGGCGCAGTTCTCGAATTCGGCCGGCTCCGGCGCTTGGCGGCGATGTTCCTCGAATTCGGCTTGGTGCAGGCGGCGGTGCAGGGCCTTGGCTTCGTAACGGGCATCCTGGTGGTACGATTGTTGGCGGTCGATCAATATGCGCTCTACACGATCGCCAACACGATGATGTCGACGCTCTATCTGCTGGCGGAGAGCGGCATCGCGAGCGCTGCCGTCGGCATCGGCGGGCGCGCCTGGCAGGATCCAGACTGGCTCGGCCGCACCGTGAGGTCCACGGTCTCTGTCGCGAACCGGTTGCGCAATCTGGTGGCGGCGCCAGTAGCCCTGGCGCTCGCCTGGCTCCTGGTCAAGAACGGCGCCAGCGCCGCCGCGACGCTTTTCCTTGTGACGTTGGTGCTGATCGGCGGCAGTCTGCAGCTGCTGGGACAGATCTACATCATGGTGCCGCGCCTCCTCGGCGACGCCCGGTTCCAGCAAGCGGTGAATTTTCTCATGCCAGCGCTTCGTCTGGTCATAACCCTGGCACTGGCGCCTTTCGGCCTCGTCTCCAGCACGGCGTTGTTTGCCTTGGTGCTGAGCTTCTTGGCTCCGTTCGGCGTGCTTCGGTGCTGGGTCGGGCGCCGGATCGCACTCGGCGGACCCTCCGATCCCGCGATCGTGGCCGAGCTGCGGCCGATCGTAACTCGTCAGTTGCCGAACGGCATCTATTACCTTTTCCAGTCGCAGCTCGGTATCTGGCTTCTCAGCGTCTTCGGGAGCGCCGAGACCGTCGCGGATTTGGGCGCGCTCACACGGATCTCCGCGGTGCTCGGGGTCCTTATCGCGACCATGCAAGGGATCGTCGTGCCGCGTTACGCCCGCGTCCAGAATGCCCGCCGCCTCGTGGCGCTTTATCTCCTGGTACTCGCGGGCTGTGCAGCGCTGGCATCTCTGATCGTGGTGGCGGTCTGGATAGTGCCCGAGCCGGTCCTCTGGTTGCTGGGATCGCAATACGCGCATCTCGAGCACGAGCTGCTGCTCGCAACGGAGGCCGCCGCGCTCTCGTCCGTCAGCATCCTCGCCTGGGCCCTCAGCGCCAACAAAGGCTGGTTCCTGCCGGTGTGGATCAACATGCCGCTGGGACTCACCGCGCAGGTGAGCTTGATGCTGGCTATCGGTGTGTCGACGGTACGGCAGGTGCTGCTGATGACCATTTGCACGGAGGCGATATTCCTGGTTACCAACATCGGCTCGGGGCTGATCTTCCTGCGGCGCTACGGCCGGCGGATGGCCGGCGAAATACCAACGACCAGCTTATTAGCGCCTTGATTTTATTTATTGAAATCGACACGGGTCGAGACAACGCGGAGGCGAAAATTAATGCTTAACCGGAGTCATGCGAGGGTCGGATAGTCATGTCGGGATTGCTCGACCCCTCGCCAGCCCTTCTGCTCGCCGCCCTGCTCGGCGGCGTCTGCGTCGTCCGGAGCCTCGGGAGCTGGGTCTCCGGGCTGCAACTCCTGATCGTCGCGGTGCTGTTCGGCGGGATGGTCGGCGCGCGTCTCGGCAGCGGCGCGGTGCCGATCGCCTTCCGGGACATCGCGATCGTGCTGCCGGTTTATGGGGCGTTCTTTCTCGGCAAGACCGGGCGTCAAGCCTTGGCGAGCCTGCCGAGTGAGCTCGCCATCGGGTTCGCCGTGGTCTTCGGCTGGTTGGCTGTCTGCCTTTTCAACCTCGGCAACGTCTCGACGCTGCAGCTGCTGATCGGGCTCAAGGTCTGGGCGTTCTACATTCCGTTCCTGTTCGTGGGCATCGGCCTCGCCGCGCGTCCGGAGGCAATGTTCAAGATCTTCCGGACCTTCCTGCTGCTCGGTCTCATCGCGGTTGGCATCGGCCTAGTGCAGTCCTTCATGATCCGGATCATCGGCTACGTGCCGACCATGAACCTCTTCTTCGGGGAGGCCGCGGGCGCGGTGACGCAGGGCTTCACGTTCTTTACCGCGGGCGGCGGAGTATTCCGGGTCCCCGGGACCTTCTCCTTCAATTCGCAGTACGTCGGGTTCCTTTATCTCTTCCTGACCATCGGCATGATCGCGACCAACGCCGACCCGGATCCATGGTATCGCAAGCTTGGAGGCATCTCGGTCTTCCTTGCGTTGTTCGCCAGCATCGTGAGCGGCACCAAGGGCGCACTCGTGACGTTTCCGGTGTTCGTGGTCGGCTTCGCCTTCTTCGGCTTGATGCGGAGCGGGTTCCTGATGGTGGCCCCGGTCGCGATCGCGGTGGTGCTCGCCGCGGTGACCGCTGTTGGCGTCGACCTCGGCGGCCTCTTCGGCTACGGCGCCACGCTAACCGAGCAATACGCCCAGAGCTTCTTCTTCCAGCAGATCGACCATGCGCTGCAGTTTGGCGCGTTCGGCCGCGGCATCGGGACCAACACCAATGGAGCGCGCTACATCGCGGGCGCGGACTTTGGACTGCTGACCGGGTTCGAATCCTATTTCGCCAAGATAGCCGTCGAGCTCGGGATCATTGGTCTCGTAGTGTACGGCAGCTTCTTGCTGATCGTTGCCTTCCGGACGGCCCTGATCTCGCTGCGCAACCGGTTGCGCAAGGAGATCGACATCATCGGGCCGTTCGCGATCTACATCGCGTTCACCCTGGTGACGCTCTTCAAGGCGTGGTCCCTGGACGTTGACCCCGTGAACATCTTCTTCTGGCTCGCGCTCGGCATCGTGATCGGAACCGAGCGACGGGCGCGCCGGGAGCTGATTGCCGCGCGAGATGCGCCGTTGGAGCCGGTCGCCGAGCCATCTCCCGCGGAATAGCCCCTCAGCCTGCCTGCAGGCGCCGATAGGTCAGGCGCTTGACCGCCGCCAGCGCGGCAGTGTCGGCGAGACGGCGCAGGCGCGACGGCTCTTCCGGCACGAAGCCCGGAACGTAGCGAGCGATCAGCGCGCTGGCTCGCTGGAGCTCGGCGTGAAGACCCTCGGCCGGGAAGGACTGGGTGGCCGAGTGGATGCCGTTGGCGACATTCCGATAGGCGCCCGCCCGGAAAGCAGCGAGATGCGCGCAGCTCGGCGGCAAGCGATCAAACACGTCCTCCAGCAGCGCGAAATTATTGAGCATCAGCTCGGCGTCGCGGCTCAGGTTCGTGCCATGGGTCCGGTGGTAGGCAAGGGCCTCTGGGTGGAACACCAGGCCAGAGCTCAGCGCCAGGCGCAGCGAGAGATGCCAGTCGGCGTGCCATTCCGAGGTCATGCCCGACGGCCGGCAATCGAACCCGCCTACCTCCTCGAGCTTGTCGCGCCGGAACAGGATCGAGGGCGCGCGGATCGTGTAGTTGAGGGCGAGCTCCGAGAATGCTTCCGGTGCGCGCCAATAGCGGCCTGGTCGTCGGGGAAACCCGCCCCATACGCCATTCCGCGCGTCCATCCGGAGGCTGCGGCAATAGGCGAGGCCAGCGTCCGTGTGTGCCGCCAGTAGGCGGGTCATCGCCTCCAGGAATCGCCCGTCGCATGAGTCGTCGCTATCGACGCGATAGACATAGGTTCCACGCGCCTCGTCGAGGCCGCGCTGGTTCGTGACCATGTGCCCGCGGTTTCGCTCGTTGCGCAGCACGCGGACACGGGTATCGGCCGCGGTGAGCCGCTGGATCTCGTCGTAGCTGCCGTCGGTCGAGCAGTCGTCGACCACGATCCATTCGAAGTCCCGCAGCGTCTGGCCAAGAATCGATCGCACGCGCTCGGCGAGGAACGGCTTGTGGTTGTAAAGGGCGGTTACAACGGAGACGAGGGGCATCGCGTTATCAGCGCGTGTCGCAAGCCGAGCCCGATCGCGCGGAATCGAGGATCCACTCGACTTTCGCGGCGAGCCGATCCCAATCGTAGTCGTCGAGCATGGGCTCGGGGAGCGATGCCCCCGCCGTCATCTGCTCCTCGATGGCGCGCGCCAGCGATGGTGCATCGGCATCGCAGAACCGGACGTGGGCGAGGTCGGTCTCGGCGACCTCCTCGGCAAAGGGGGCGGCCACCACCGGTTTTCCCATGGCGCCGTACTCGAAGATCTTCAACGGTGATTGCAAATGGTAGTAGGGGTGATCGTCGACCGCCGAGAGGCCGAGGTCGGTCGCCATGAAATAGGGCAGCACGTCGGCATAGGGTACGGCGCCGACCGCGCGCACGGCCCGGGCGCAGTCGCCGGCGCGCCGCATGATCTCCGGCAGGAGCGGGCTTGCGCCCACCAGGAGCAGCACGACGTTCCGGCCCTTGCGGACGAGATCGACGATCGCGTCCACAAAATAAAGCCGCGGGCTGCAGGTCATGCCGATGATGGAGACCACGTAGGCGTCGGGATCGAGGCCGAGTGCCTGCTTACACCCGCGTGTCGTATGGGCAGCGCGGAAGGCGCGGTAGCGCGCGAGCTCGACACCGTTCGGCACGTAGAAAGAGCGCAGGTTGACCGTCAGCGCTTGCCGCAGCAGCCCCTTGGAGACGCACATCACGGCGTCGGCGGATCGTACGTAGATGGGCTCGAAGGCGCTGTTCCCGGTATCGCGGGCCCACTCCATGCCGTCGAGATAGTCGCAGATGATCGGCAGTCGGCCCTTCAAGGCGTCAAAATCGAGATAGCCGGTGATATAGGGCGCGGGGGCCACCACCAGGACATCGTAGCGCCGCGCATCAAGCGCGCGCGCGACGACTCGGTTGAGGATCGCGCCATTGAGCGCCGTGAGCCGGGGAAACCGCCAGTGTGCGAGTTCGTCGTAGGGCGTGCCCCGCCTGGTCCGGTGGGTCACGAGGTCGGCAACGTAGCGCCAGGGCTCGTCAGGCGAGTGGATGCGGAAGCTCAAGACCGTGAGGTGATGGCGCTGCGCGAGCCGCTCGATCAGGTGATCGCTCCGGGCCCGGCCGACCCGGAGCGGCGCGTGCGGCAGCCAGAGAATGTTCATGGGGCGGAGTTATACCGGGATTCGCGCCCGCTCGCTCCGCTGTCGTGGACCCTCACCCTCCCACTGCTTCCCTCCCTCTCCCACTTCGTGGGCGAGGGGGTAGTTGAGCCCCTCTCCCGTACTTGGAGCGGGAGAGGGAGGGTGAGGGTTGGTTAACCAAACGTCCCCTAAAGAATGGCGTGGTAATCTGAAGGGCCTCGGGGAGGGGCACTGGTGTACATACTTGGCATCAACGCCTATCACGCGGACTCGTCCGCTTGCATCCTCAGCGATGGCGTCCTGCTGGCGGCGGCGGAGGAGGAGCGCTTTCGTCGGATCAAGCACTGGGCGGGCTTCCCGGAGCGCGCGATTCGCTATTGCCTCAAGGAGGCGGGCATCGAGCTCGGCGACGTCGCGCACATCGCCGTCAACCGCGACCCGAGGGCGAATCTCGGGAGCAAGCTCCTCTACACGCTCCGCCAGCGGCCGGACCCGCGCTTCATCCTCGACCGGCTGCGCCATGCCGGCCGCTGGTCGTCGCTCGCCGAGGAGTTCGCCAAGCGCTTCCCGGGTGTCTCCGTCGCCGACCGGATCCGCCATGTGGAGCATCACCAGGCGCATCTCGCCTCGAGCTTCTACGTCTCGCCCTTCGACGAGGCGGTGGTTGTCTCGGTGGATGGCTCCGGCGATTTCGCGACCGCCGCCTGGGGCGTGGGCCGAGGCGGGCGCATCGAGATCGGGGGCCGGGTGCCGTTCCCGCACTCGCTCGGCATCTTCTACGAGGCGATGACCCAGCATCTGGGCTTCCCGCACTATGGCGACGAGTACAAGGTGATGGGCCTCGCGCCCTATGGCGAGCCGGCCTACCTCGACCGGCTGCGCCAGGTGCTGCGGCCGCGCCCCGATGGCTCGTTCCGGCTCAATCTCGATTATTTCGGTTTCCACCGGGAGCGGCGCCTTTACGAGTGGAACGACTGCGCGCCGAGTTCGGGCCGGCTCGCCAACGGCGCGCTAACGGGTCTGCTGGGCCCCGCGCGCGGCGCCGAGGAGCCCCTGGAGCAGCGCC
>DATEGF010000158.1:0-8209 GCA_035280245.1 Allostellaceae bacterium | reverse complement strand
GTGGCCGTAAGCGCGCTCAGGCTGTGCGCCAGCGCGAGGCTCGCGGTCGAGGCCGCCGCCGGATCGGGCGCCGACGCAATCATCGCGCGCGCCTTGGCCGTTCTCGACAAGGCCGCATGGCTCGGAGCCCATTCATGACCCTCGCGGCGCCCACCATGGCACGCCCCGGCGAGCCGACGGAAATCATCGGCCTTGCGACGCTCGCCAAGCGCGCTTTCGATGGGCTCGACCTGTCGCCCGTCAGCTCCGAGTTGATCCGGCGCATGATCGCCGAGCCCGCGAACGCCGGCGTGCTCCTGGACCTCGCCACCATCGAGCATCTCTATGGCAACACCGGCGACGCGCAGGATCTCCAGAACCGCGCGCTCGAGCTTCAGCGCGTCTACCGCCGGCCCGCGGCGCGACCCAGCCAGGATGAGATCCGCCTGCTCGCCTTCATGGCGCCGGGCGATTTCATGGCGAACACGCCGCTCGAGTTCCTGCTCGAAGGCGCCAACGTCCGCCTCGACATGCTCTACCTGAGCCCCGGCGCGGCGGCGCTGGAGAGCATACCCGACCACGACATCGCCTTCGTGGCGATCGGCGAGTCCGACGAGAACGAGGGCTTGCTGCGCGCGCTGGAGCCAGTGATCCGGAGCTGGCCGCGCCCCGTGCTCAATGTGCCCGAGCGGGTCGTCCGGCTCTCGCGCGAGGGCGCCTGGGAGCTACTGCGCTCGTCACCCGGCATCGCGATCCCGCGCACCCTCAGACTCGATCGCCAGGACCTGGTACGGCTCGGCGCCGGCAAGCCCGCGCCCGACGATCTCAAGTTCCCGATCATCGCCCGGCCGATCGGCTCGCACGCGGGCCAGGGCCTGACCAAGCTCGAGACACCCGCCGCTGTCGCCGCCTATCTCAACGAGAATCCGCAGCCCGGCTTCTATGTCGCACGATTCGTCGACTACCGCAGCGCCGACGGCCTGTTCCGGAAGTACCGCGTCGCGCTGATCGATGGCCACCCGTTTGCCTCACACATGGGCGTGTCGCAGCACTGGATGATCCACTACCTGAACGCCGGCATGCGCGAGAGCGCGGAGAAGCGCGCCGAGGAAGCGCGCTTCATGGCCGAGTTTGACCGGGATTTCGCCCGACGCCACGCGCGCGCCTTCGCGGCGCTCGCCGAGCGTGTGGGACTCGAGTATTTCGGCATCGACTGCGGCGAGACGCCCGAGGGCGAACTGCTGATCTTCGAGGCGGACGTCGCTATGATCGTCCACGCCATGGATCCGCCGGACCTCTTCCCCTACAAGGGCCCGCAGATGCGCAAGGTGTTCGACGCCTTCCAGGCGATGCTGGCGAGAGCGGCCAAGGCCTGATCAGAACGCGATGCCCGTCCGGACGCCGAGGACCAGCGCGTCGCGGATCGCGCGCGTGCCCGTGGGATCCGTCGGATCGACCACATGGCCGCCGGGATGGAAGATGACCTGCAGGTCGGGCTGCACGGTCCACCAGGGCGCCAGCTGAGCACGATAGGTGAGCTCCAGCGCCATCTCGCGGTCGCGAACGGGATGGCTTGTGCCATTGAAGAAATTGACGTCGCGGTCGAGGCCGCTCGCGGCGTCGCTGATGCGCGCATAGGCGAGAGCGAGGCCGAGCACGTCATCGCCGCGATCCGGCAGCAGGCCTTTGTAGTTGAAGCCGCCATCGGCGTAGAAGTCGACCTGGTTCCGGTCGGAGGGGCTGCCGGCCACCCGCACGAAGACGCCGAGCCCGTTGTCCTTGGTCTCGGGCACGCGCCAGATCATCTGATCGACCATCGCATAGAGGCCATAGTCGCCGCGATGCTGCGCCGGCACGCCCGAGCTTGCAGGGCTCGCCAGCGAGAGGCCGCGGCTGTCGAAGCGCTGATCGGCGAACTTGCCGGAGTGGTACCAGCCGCCGAGCTTGTAGGTACCGGGCAGGCCCGTCGCGTCCTTTTCCTGGTTGAGCGCGTAGGCGGCCTCGGCGATCGCAAAGGCATCGTCGTTGACGCGGAAGGCCGTGCCGCCGGCATCGCGCAATTGCGGATTGCCGGTCCCGGGCCCCGCGGGGTTGCCGTTGAACACCGCCGCCAGGACCGAAATCCGGTCCGTCGGCTGGACCTTGATCCGCACGCCTGGCGTCGCCAGCGGATCAGCGGGCCCGCCGCTCGGCAGGTCGGTCGCCGTGATCGCCGGCCAACCGAACGTGGAGTTGATGAACAGACTGCCGTATTGGCTGACGATGAACTCGTCGTCGGCCGCGAGCTGACCGATCCGCACCGCGACCAGGTTGTCCCACAGCTGCTGCTCCAGCCACAGGTCGAAGAGACGCATCGTCCGCGAGGCCTCGACGCTGCTCACCGTCATGAGGTTGTTACCGAGGTTGTCCGTGGAAAGCCCGCGCCCATGGGTCTCATAGGCGTTCGCGTGGAAGGTGGCGCCCGACCAGTCGACGGCCTTCCCGAGATCGACGGTCAGGTAGAGCTCCAGCCGCCCGTCATAGGTCGCGCCACGGCGCACGCCGCCGGTGGTATTGCCGAGCACTTCGCCGATGTAGTTGGCGCCGAGCTGGATGCCGTGGTTCTCCCAATCGGTCCGGACGCCGCCCCAGTCGCCCGTGAGCACGTCGCGCTCCCAGAAGCCGCTCGCATGCGGGCTCGGCTGTGGCTGAGCATCGCTCGCGGGCGCGGCCGGCACCTGCGCGGTGGCGCAAGAGGCCCAGAGAAGCGCCATCAGTAGAGCCGATATCGCCGCGCGGACCGCGCGCCGGTTGCTCGCGGAGCCCCCCATCCCCACCCCTTGCCGCAGAAACGGCCCCCATAAACCCGAACTGGCGGCGCAGTTGTACCGCGATCGGGCGGTCGGCCAAACACGATATTGAGTGGCGCGCGATACTTACGCGGCGTCGTGGAAGATGACGCCGAGCGTGGAACGATGTCCGGAATGGACCCGGCTCACGCGGTGGCGCAGCGCGACGCGATAAGGGCCGCGCTTGCCTTGTGCCGGGCGCTGGCGCACGGCGAAGATCACGGCATCGCCTTGGTCCAGAGGCACCACCTCGCCCTTCGATTGAGCCCGCGGCCGCTGCTCCACGAGCAGAAACTCGCCGCCGGTGAAATCGGTTCCCGGCGCTCGCAGCAGGACCGTCATCTGCAGCGGAAACACCTTCTCGCCGTAGAGGTCTTGGTGCAGGCAGTTGTAGCCGCCTGCCTCGTATTTGAGGATCAGCGGCGTGGGCTTCGTCTGGCCGGCGGCGTGACAGTCACGGAGATAGGCATCGAGCTCCGCCGGAAAGCGCCCCTTCTCGCGCAGCAACGCGCGCCAGCGGTTGGCCACCGGCACCAGGCGCGGGTAACAGGCCTGGCGGAGCGCCTCCACCAGCGGCGGCAGGGGATAGCGGAGATACTTGTACTCGCCGAGGCCGAAGGCGTGGCGCTCCATGACCACACGGCTGCGGAACCGCTGGTCGTCCGTATAGAGATTTGCGACGGCCTCGCATTCCGGGCGCGTGAGCAGCCCCGGGAGCGTGGCAAATCCCAGCCGGTCGAGCGAGGCCTCGATACCCAGCCAGTCGGAATCGGCGATGCGGCGCGCGAGTGTCGTCATGCCGGGGAATGTCGGATGGACCGGCGCGATCCACAATCC
Source organism: Allostellaceae bacterium (assembly GCA_035280245.1). GTDB lineage: Bacteria > Pseudomonadota > Alphaproteobacteria > ATCC43930 > CGMCC-115725 > DASZHJ01. The sequence continues at coordinate 4,565 of DATEGF010000158.1, read as the reverse complement.
GGATCTTGGCCGGAAATCCCGGCGCTCAATGCCGTTCAGCCCTCGGCGTCGACAACAGGAGCGCCAGCGCCAACAGCGCGACAGCGGAGGCATGCCGGCACGACAGCGCAGTCATCGGGCAAGGCGCCCTTGACTTCGAGGGCACCCGGCGGCGGGATGGCGGGCGCGGCCGGATCGGGACCGCGACTCAGACCCTAGGAGAGAACGATGCGGCCCAATCGAGTGCGCGAGATCTGGCAGGCAGGCGGCGCCGTGATCAATGGCTGGTGCGGCATACCCAGCGGCTTCTCCGCCGAAGTCATGGCGCATATGGGCTGGGATTCGCTGGTGGTCGACATGCAGCACGGCATCGTCGGCTACGAGGCGATGGTCTCGATGCTGACGGGCATCTCGACCACGGCCGTGACGCCGATGGTCCGCGTGCCCTGGAACACGCCTGCCGACATCATGAAAGCGCTCGACGCCGGTGCCTACGGCATCATCTGCCCGATGGTGAACACACGCGCGGAGTGCGAAGCCTTCGTCGGCGCCTGCCGCTACGCGCCGCGGGGCTACCGGAGCTCCGGGCCGATCCGCGCCACGCTCTATGGCGGCCCCGACTATCACGCCAAGGCCAACGACACCGTGCTCGCGATTGCCATGATCGAGACGAAAGAGGCGCTCGAGAACCTCGACGCCGTGCTGTCGACCCCCGGTCTCGACGGCATCTATGTCGGACCTTCCGATCTCTCGATCTCGCTGGGCCACGCGCCCGGCCTCGACAAGAGCGAGGAGTTCATGATCTCCGCGCTCAACAAGATCGTCGACGGCTGCAAGCGGCACAAGGTCTACGCGGGCCTGCATACCGGCAGCACCGCTTACGCCAAGCGGATGATCGCCATGGGCTTCCAGTTCACGACCTTGTTAGGCGACGCGCGCCTCCTCACCATGGCGGGCCAGCAGGTCATCCGCGAGATGCGCGAGGGCACGGCGGCCGCCGCGCCTGCCGCCAAGCCAGCGTCGCCCTACTGAGCTGGGCGCCGGTCAGTCGAACACCTCGGGATTGATCGCGTTCTCGCGGTTGGGCGTGCCGTCGAGCACACTCAGAAGGTTGCGGACGGCGGTCATCGCCATGCGATCGACGGATTCGCGCGTCACGCCCGCGACGTGCGGAGCCACCAGCACGTTCGGCAGCTTGAGCAGCGGATGGTCGAGGGGTGTCGGCTCCTTCTCGAAGACGTCGAGGCCGGCGCCGGCGAGCTTGCCCTCGGTGAGCGCCGTGTGCAGTGCCCGCTCATCGATGATGCCACCCCGCGCGGTGTTGACGAGGTAGGCCGTGGGCTTCATGCGCGCGAGCCGCGCGGCATTGAACATCGCGACAGTCTCCGGCGTCTTCGGGCAGTGGATGGTGACGAAATCCGCTCGCGCGAGCGCCGCCTCAAGATCCGCCACGGGCTCGCAGCCGGCGGCGCGGATCTTCTCAGCCGCGACATAGGGATCGTAGACTAGGACGGTCATCTCCATGCCCAGCGCGCGCTTGGCGGTGCGCGTGCCGATGCGGCCGAAGCCGACGATCAGCAGCGACTTCTCGAACAGCTCCATCGGCAGGTTCTTGAGCTTGTCCCACCAGCGGCCCTCGCGCACCAGCGCGTTCATCATCGGGCCCTTCTTGGCGAGCGTCATCATCAGGTACATCGCCTTCTCCGTGACCGAGACGGAGTTGGCGGTGCCCGCAACCATCAGCGGGATCTTCCGGCGCGTGAGCGCAGGCACGTCGACCGCGTCGTAGCCGACGCCGATGCGCGCCACCACCTGAATGTGCGGCCCGGCCGCGAGCTCGGGGTCGCGAAATGGGGTCACGCCGAGCGCGGCGCCGCTCGCGTCCTTCAGCAAGGCATGGAAGGCCTCGGGGCCGATGGTGTTCGAAAACTTGATCGGCTCGATATCGTCCCGGTCTTTCAGCAGATCCCAGCCGACGCGCCCCATGGAATCGGGCAACAGAAGTTTCTTGCGATTAGGGGACATGCCGGGAGCCTCATTCGGGATTGCTGGATGCGCGAAGCCCCGAAAAATGCAGGCCCGGAGGGGCGGCGTCAATCGGGACCGCGCGCCGGTCAGCCGCGCGGAAAACACTGTCGGAAGACCCCGCCTGCCCGCTAGCATCCTCCCTTCGCATAGGATCGGAGCGGACACCCTGGCCTTGCAGAGCCGTGACGTGCTGGCAAACCTTTGGCACGAGTTCGGCCATGACTCGGCCGCGTTCGAACACATCGACCTGCCCGGCACCGAGCCCGTACTGCCTTCCTCCTTCGCGGTCGGGACGGCGGCCCAAGCGAGTATCGCGGCCTCGGCGCTCGCGGCGGCCGAGCTCTGGCGCCTGAAGACAAGCAAGCGCCAGCGGGTGCGCGTCCCCATGCGCGATGCTGCTATCGAGTTCCGCAGCGAGCGCTACCTCCGGGTCGACGGCGCGCCTCCGCCAGACCTCTGGGACAAGATCGCGGGCACCTATCGCTGCGGCGATGGGCGCTGGGTGCGGCTGCATACGAATTTCCCGCACCACCTCTACGGCGTGCTGGCGCTCCTCAAATGCGAGCATGACCGCGCCGACGTCGAGCGCTCGCTTCAGGGCTGGCGGCCCGAGGCCCTCGAGACGGCGGCGGCCGAAGCCGGTTTGGTGGTGACGGCGATGCGGAGTTTCGACGAGTGGGACGCGCATCCCCAGGGTCGAGCCGTGGCTTCACTCCCCGTCCTCTCGATCGAGAAGATCGGCGAGGCGCCAGCCCAGGATCTGCGGCCGTCAGAACGTCCGCTCGGCGGCGTCCGCGTCCTCGACCTCACCCGTGTGATCGCGGGACCGGTCTGCGGCCGCTGCCTCGCCGCTCACGGTGCTGATGTCCTGCTGATCACCGCGCCGCACCTACCCTCCATGCTGCCTCTAGTGATCGACACTGGACGCGGAAAATTGTCGGCACAGCTGAACCTCCGTGACGAGCCCGCCCGAGAGCGGCTGAAGGAATTGATCTGCGACGCGGACGTCTTCGTGCAGGGCTACCGGCCGGGTGCGCTTGAGGCGCTCGGCTTCGGACCGGCGCAGGTGGCACGCCTGAGGCCTGGCATCGTCTACGTGTCGCTCTCCGCCTATGGCCACCAGGGGCCTTGGGCCGGGCGGCGGGGCTTTGATTCGTTGGCGCAGACTGCGACCGGGTTCAACGTCGCGGAAGCCGAGGCCGCGAGTGTCGAAAGACCGAGGCCGCTACCGGCGCAAGCACTCGACCACGCCTCGGGCTACCTCATGGCCTTCGGCGCCATGACGGCGCTAGGCCGCCGCGCAGGCGAGGGCGGCAGTTGGCACGTGCGCGTCTCACTGGCGCAGACGGGTCGCTGGATCCGCACGCTCGGCCGAGTTGCGGGCGGGCCCGATTGCCCAGATCCCAGCTTCCACGATGTCCGCGACCGGCTCGAAGAGACTGCATCGGGCTTCGGCAAGCTCACGGCCGCGCGGCATTCGGCCGAGCTCGAGCTCACGCCGACGCGTTGGACCCGTCCCTCCGTGCCACTCGGGACACACGAGCCAGCCTGGCCGGAGTAGACCCGCGCCGCGCAATGGTGCGAGAGTGACGGCAATCGCAGGAAAAATCCTGCGGCCCCGGGAAGAGGACAGCGCCCGCATGATCAAGCTTCATTCCTATTTCCGCTCGCAAGCGACCTTCCGCGTGCGCATCGCGCTCAACCTCAAGGGTTTGCCGCACGAAAGCGCGTATCATCACCTCGAGAAGGGCCAGCAATACGCCGCGGACTACAAGGCGCTCAATCCGCAGATGATGGTGCCGACGCTGATCGACGGCCCCATCAAACTCACGCAGTCATTGGCGATCCTTGAATATCTCGAGGAGACGCATCCGGAGCCACCGCTCCTGCCAAAGGATCCGCTCTCGCGCGCCTGGGTGCGCGCCTTCGCCCTCATCAATGTCGCGGACTCCCATCCGCTCATCGTGCCCCGGATCCGGAATTACCTCACCGAGGTACTGAGGGTCAGCGAAGCGCAGAAGCTCGCGTGGATCCAGCATTGGCTCGGGCTCGGCCTGCAGGCGATGGAGGCGCTCCTCGTCAGTCACGGCTCGAAAGGCCCATTCTGCCACGGCGACAGCCCGACCATCGCGGACATCTGCCTCGCGACGCAGGTCTTTCCGGCGATGAACTTCAAGTGCGACCTCGCGCCCTATCCCACTTGCAAGCGCATCTATGACACGTGCATGGCGATCCCCGCCTTCGCCTCGGCGCATCCAATGAAGCAACCGGACGCGGAGTGACCGCGCCCGGAGAGCCGCGCTCGCTGCCGCGCCTCGCCCTCCTCTGGCTCGCGGGCATCAATCTCAGGCTGACGATCCTGGCACTGCCGCCGGTGCTGCCGCTGGTCCACCGCGATCTCGATCTCAGCGAGAAGCTGGTGGCGGCGCTCACGGGTCTGCCGGTGCTGCTGTTCGCGATCGTCGTGCTTCCGGGCTCACTGCTGATCGCACGCGTCGGCGCGCGGCGCGCGCTGCTGACCGGCATCGTCCTGACGGCGCTGGGCTCAGCGGCCCGCG
>DATEGF010000157.1:0-23436 GCA_035280245.1 Allostellaceae bacterium | reverse complement strand
GTGAAGCCGCGCGTCGGCATGAAATCCTTGTTCGCGTGGAACTTGACGCCCGCGCGGAGGTGGAATGTGTAGACCGTGCCGTCCGCCGAGATGTCCCAGCTCTCGGCGAGCGCCGGCGCGATCTCCGTGGTGCCGGGCTTGAACTCAACGAGGCGGTTGAAGAGCGGCTTCGCCGCCGCGTCCATGGTGGAGTCCGCCGCGCCCACCATCGGATTGAAGGTCTCCGGACTCGCTTCCGAGCAATAAACCAGGGTTCTCCCCTGCGCGAGCGCCGGCAACGCCAGCGCAATCACCGCAAGCGCCAGTCCCAGGACTCCCGTCAGCATCGGCATCGAATCCCCCCGTCATTTGCCCTCGAGATGAGGCTAGCGCCGCCGGCGACGGCTGTCATGACCGGGCGAGCCCGAGTTTCCAAAGCCGATCACCCCACGCCCCGGCGGCGCCCAATCCTCGTGCGCCGTTGCGATCTCTTCGCATCTGCGGTCAGATAGCGCGGGGGGCATGGAATGAACCGGGTGAGCGCCGCCGAACGGCAGCAACCGAGGCGACCGACAGCCGGCATCCCGGCAGGGTGCCGCGGGTGACCCAATACATCATTCGTCGGATCATTCAGCTGGCCTTCGTGCTGGTGGGCGTCAGCGTGGTGGTGTTCTTCACGCTCCACGTGCTCCCAGGCGACGTCGCGCAGATGCTGTTGGGTGATCGCGCCACCACCGAGCAGGTCGCGCGGCTCCGCCACGATCTCGGCCTCGACCAACCGATCTACGTACAGTATTTCCGCTTCGCCGCGGACGCGCTCGACGGCGACTTCGGCATGTCCCTGCACAGTAGCCACCCCGCTTTCACGGATGTGTGGGACGCATTTCCCGTGACCATTCAGCTGTCGCTGGCGGCGCTCTTCGTGGCGGTAGCGGGTGGCGTGCCCATGGGCGTGCTGGCGGCGGTCTGGCCGCACTCGCGCTTCGACAACACGGTGATGACCGTGACGCTGTTCGGCGTCTCCATGCCGATCTTCTGGCTGGGTCTGATGCTGATCCTGGTATTCGGCGCGACGCTCGACTGGTTGCCGATTGGAAGCTTGATGCCGATCGGCATGGAGCCGCCACGCGTGACCGGCATGTCGGTGGTGGACAGCGTGCTCTCCGGACAACTCAACCTCGTCGGGCTCAGCCTCTATCACCTGATCCTGCCGGCCTGCACGCTCGGCACCATCCCGATGGCGCTGATTACCCGCATCACCCGCTCGGAGATGCTCTCGATGCGCGCGCAGGACCACGTGCGCACCGCGCGCGCCAAGGGCCTTTCGGAGCCGCGGGTCGTGCTCAAGCACGTGCTCCGCAACGCGCTCATACCGGTGGTCACCGTGATCGGCCTGCAGCTGGGCCTGCTGCTCTCGGGCGCGGTGCTCACGGAGACGATCTTCTCGCTGCCCGGGCTCGGGCGATTGCTGATCAACGCGATCCTTGACCGCGACTATCCGGTGGTCCAGGCGGCGGCACTGCTCACGGCCTTTGTCTTCGTGGTGGTGAACCTGGTGGTCGACTTGAGCTACGCCTATCTCGATCCGCGGATCCGGTACAAATGAGCACGGTCGAGCTCACCGCACCCTCGCCGGCGCCGTCGCGGCCGGGCATCCTCCGCGTCCTGCGCCGGCCGACCGCGCGGGTCGGCGCCTTTATCGTCGCGGCCTTCCTGCTGCTCACGGTGATCGCGCCGGAGATCGCGCCCTACGATCCCTATGACCAGGACTTCGGCGCGGCACTGCAGGCGCCGTCATTCGACCACTTCTTCGGCACCGACCAGTACGGCCGCGACGAGCTGAGCCGGGTACTCTACGGCACGCGGACCGCACTGCTCTCGATCCTGGTCGCCGACGGCATCGCGCTCTTCCTTGGCACCATGCTGGGCTTGATCGCGGGCTTCTACGGCAAGTGGGTGGACACCGCCGCAATGCGCCTGGTCGATGTCCTCCTGGCGTTCCCCTATCTGCTGCTCGCGATGATCATCGTGGCGGCGCTCGGACCGAGTCTCTTCCATTCGATGATCGCGATTGGGATCGTGGCGACGCCGGTTTATGCCCGGGTGATCCGCGGCCAGGTGCTGGCGGTCCGCACCACCGAGTTCGTGCTGGCTGCGCGCGCCATCGGCGGCAGCGCGATGCGCATCATGCTGCGCCACGTGCTGCCGAACAGCTTCACGCCGATCCTGGTGATGGCGACCTTGCAAGCTGGCACCGTCGTCGTCGAGACCGCCGGTCTTTCCTTCCTCGGCATGGGCGCGCAGCCGCCGTCGCCCGATTGGGGCTCTGTGCTGGCGGAGGGACAAGGCTATTTCCTCACGTCCTGGTGGATCGCGACGTTCCCGGGGTTGGCGATCTTCCTGGTCGTGCTGGGGTTCAACCTGCTGGGCGACGCGCTTCGCGATCATTTCGACCCGCGGCGGCGGAAAGAATAATGCCAACCGCGGCGGGCACCGGCGCGGAGCACCTCCTGGAGGTGCGCGACCTCAAGGTGGAGTTCGCGGTCGAGGGCGGCACGGTGAGCGCCGTCGACGGCGTCTCCTTTCACATCAATCCCGGCGAGACGCTGGTGGTGGTGGGCGAGTCGGGCTCCGGCAAATCCGTCACGGCGCTCTCGCTGATGCGGCTCATCGAGAGTCCGCCCGGCCGCATTGCCTCCGGCGAGATCCTGCTCAAAGGGCGCGATGGCCGCGTGCGCGACCTGACCAAGCTTGAGCTCGCGGAGATGCGCGCGCTCCGCGGCAACGATATCGCCATGATCTTCCAGGAGCCGATGACGTCACTGAACCCGGTTTACACGGTCGGCCAGCAGATCATCGAGGCGATCCAGCTGCACCAGGGCAAGAGCGGCAAGGAGGCCTTCGCCCGCGCCGTCGAGATGCTCTCGCATCTCGGCATCCCCGAGCCCGAGCGGCGCATGCGGAGCTACCCGCACCAGATGTCGGGCGGCATGCGCCAGCGCGCCATGATCGCGATGGCGCTCTCCTGCAACCCCGCGCTCCTGATCGCCGACGAGCCCACTACCGCGCTCGACGTCACCATCCAGGCGCAGATCCTGGAGCTCATCAAGCGGCTGCAGAACGAGCTCGGCATGGCCGTGATCTTCATCACTCACAACCTGGGCGTCGCCGCGGAGATCGCCGACCGCATCATGGTTATGTATGCGGGTCGCGTGGTGGAGGCCGGCCCCGCGCGCTCGATCTTCCGCGAGCCCCGCATGCCCTACACGATCGGGCTGCTGAACTCGGTGCCGCGCCTGGGCATGGCGGGTACCGAGGACGCGACGCTCGCGGCGATCCCCGGCAACGTGCCCGACGCGCGCCACCTGCCCAAGGGTTGCGCATTTCATCCGCGCTGCGGCTTCTTCGAGCCGGGCCTCTGCGACGCGGAGGTGCCGGCGCTCGAGGCGGCGGCGGAGGGTCACGCAGTACGTTGCCGGCGCTGGCGTGCGGTCGCGGAGCGCCGGACAGTGGCGGCGCCGGCATGAGTGCCGCGGCGCCGCTGCTGGAGGTGCGCGGGTTGCGCACCTGGTTCGACGCCGACAGCGGCGTGTTCTCGTCCGGCCAGCGCAAGATCAAGGCCGTGGACGACGTCTCCTTCGCGATCGAGCCCGGCGAGGTGCTCGGACTCGTCGGCGAGTCCGGCTCCGGCAAGACCACGGTAGGGCGCACGGTGCTTCGTCTCATCGACCCCACCGACGGCGTGATCCTCTACCGCGGCAAGGACATCGCGCACCTCTCCCAGGGGGCGCTCCGCATGTTCCGGCGCCACGCGCAGCCGATTTTCCAGGACCCCTTCGCCTCGCTCAATCCGCGCATGCACGTCGAGGAGATCGTGGCGGAGCCGCTGGTGGTGCACGGCATCGGCAAGAGCCGCGAGGAGCGCCGCGAGCGCGTCGTGGAGATCTTGCGCATGGTCGGTCTCCATCCCGACCATCGCGACCGCTATCCGCACGAGTTCTCGGGCGGGCAGCGCCAGCGCATCGGCATCGCCCGCGCGCTCGCCGCGGGACCCGAGTTCGTGGTCGCGGACGAGCCGGTCTCGGCACTCGATGTCTCGATCCAAGCGCAAGTGGTGAATCTGCTGCGCGACCTGAAGCGCCGGCTCGGCCTCACCATGCTGTTCATCGCTCACGACATCGCCGTGGTCGAGTACATCTCCGACCGCGTGATCGTGATGTACCTCGGTCGCATCATGGAGAGCGCGCCCGCTCGCGAGCTCAATCGCAGCCCGAAGCACCCCTACACCGAGGCCTTGCTCTCGGCGGTGCCGGAGCCCGATCCCGACCGCAAGCGCAAGCGCATCGTGCTGCAAGGCGACATTCCGAGCCCGATCAATCCACCCTCGGGCTGCGTCTTCCGCACCCGCTGTCCCTACGCCAAGGCGGAATGCGCCGAGACCGTGCCGGAACTCCGCGAGATCTCGCCTGGACGCCTCAAGGCCTGCATTCGCGACGACATCTTGTAAGAAAGCGGCAGAGGCAGGCGCTAGAACTTGGTCTTCACGAATTTGTAAATCACGCTGACGTTTCCCTTGCCATCGCCCGCCCGAATGGACAGGCGATTGAGGGCGTCCGGCACGGTCAGCGGATTGTTCTGAAAGTTCGCTGCTGCTGAATCGCGATCCTCGGCAGCAAGATTGAGATCAAGCCCCGTGTTTGCGGACGTGCCTGCGTTGACCTCAACTCCAGGGCTGGCGCCCACCGAGAGACTGCCGCTCGGGAGGCTGCCGATGGCAACACCGTTGCCAGTCCTCAGCCTCACGTCCCCGGCCAAGGCCGACACCGGGGACAATACGACCCACGCCGCAGTGGCAGCGACAACCGCACGCTTCGTCCAGCATATGATCGCCATGCGCCCCTCCCCCTTGGATGAGCGCTTAATGCCACGGTAATTCTCTCTCTCAACAGGCTCAGATCGGTTGTGTCATTTTTCTGGGCGCACAGCGCTTGCCCGGGGTCGAGGCCGGGACGGCATCTTCCAAGAAAAAGGGGCGGAGACTGGCTCCGCCCCTCACTTCCGTTTCGAAGACGCCGGCCTAGTTCAGCGACACGTCCTGCATCTCGAAGAACATCTGCGTGGGATTGAGCTGGAACCCCTTCACCTCCTTGCGGGTGACGCGCACCTGCAAGGTCTGGTTCACGAAGATCCAGGGCGCGTCGTCGAGAATGATCTTCTGCGCCTGCTTGTAGATCTCGATCCGCTTGTTGTGGTCGGTGGTGCGGCGGCCCTCGATCAGCAGCTTGTCGACCTGATCGTTCTTGTAGTGCGAGGTGTCCGCCACCGGCATGCCGGGCGAGCCGAACAGGTTCCAGAGAAAGTTGTCGGGATCGCCGTTGTCGCCGCTGAAGCCCGACAGGAACATCTGCGTGTACTTGCCGCTGCGGACTTCGCCGAGGAACGCTGCCATCTCCTGCTTGCGGATACTGGCTTTGACGCCAACCTTGGCGAGATAGCCCTGTACCGCGACCGCGAGCTCGGGTCCCGCCGGGTTGTAGCCGCGCGGGCTGCTGTAGGCGAGCAGCTCGCACTCGAACCCATTGGGATAGCCGGCGTCGGCCAGCAACTTCTTCGCCTTCTCTGGGTCGTAACCGTAGCCCTTGAGGCTGTCGTCAAAGCCCCACTGCGACGACGGCAACGGTGCCGTCAGCTGGACCGCCAGGCCCTGGTAGAGCGTCTTGTTGATCGCGTCCTTGTCGACGGCGTAGTTGAGCGCCTGGCGGACGCGCTTGTCGCTGAAGGGCTTGGCGTCGTTTGTCATGGCGACGCCGCTAACCACCAGTCCCGGCTGTGTCACGACCACCAGATTGGCGTCGCTCTTGACCGCCGGGATCGTCTGCACGCTGACGTCCGCGAGGATGTGCACGTCACCCTTCTTGATCGCGAGCAGCGCCGCCTGCGCGTCCGGCATCACCTTGAAGACGAGCCGGTCGACCTTGGGCTTGCCGCCCCAGTAGTCGGGATTGGCGTCGAGCACGATCTGGTCGCCGGGCCGCCATTCCTTGAAGACGAACGGGCCGGTGCCGACCGGATGATTGCGGAAGTCTTTCTTGTACTTGTCCCAACCGGCCGGGCTTACGACGCCGTTCCAGACCATCGCGAGGTTGGTCGGGAAGGGGCCGTTGGGCTCCTTGAGCTTGAACTGCACCGTGTTGTCGTCGAGCGCGACGTAGCTCGTGACGGTGCTATAGGTGTCGTCGACGTAGTTCTCGACCGGCAGCGGCGCCGAGATCGCATAGATCGATGCCGGATCCTTCTTGTCGACCATCAGGCGCTTGATCGAGGCGATGTAGTTGGCCGCGTTGAGCGGCGTCCCGTCGTGAAACTTGACGCCTTTGCGCAGATGGAAGGTCCAGGTGAGGCCGTCGGCGGAGACATCCCAGCTCTCCGCGAGTGCCGGTCCCACGTCGACCGTCCCCGGCTTGTACTTGACCAGCGTGTCGTAGATCGTCGCCATCACGAAGCCGGAGGTGTTGTTCAGCACGCCCTCGGGATCGAGACCGCCGCCGGCATCGGCGGCAATGGCGACCACCAAAGTCTTCTGGGCCTGTGCCGGTCCCGCAAAGCTCGCGAGGACGGCCAAGGCCGCGATCAGCAATCGTTTCATGTCTGGGCCTCTCCCCTTTTTTCCAATAGGCGTTGGCCGCCTACACAGTAACTCTAGCAATAAACGGGCCGTGCCGGCCACTGGCCGTATTTTTCGGCACTGCTGCGCCACCGCTACCAAGCGGCCAACGGACCGGGGAGAGAGTGCCTACCCGACGCTCCGTCTCAGAGCGAGATGGATGCCGCATTCCGTTTTCGTCAGACCCGCCCATCGACCTGAGCGCAACGTGGCGCCCGGCGAGACGCGCGCGGTGCAGGGCATGCAGCCGATCGACAGGAAGCCGTCGGCCTCGAGCGGATGACGGGGCAGGCCGCGCGCCTGGAACTCCACGTCGAGCTCGGCTCTGCTCCAGGACGCGAGCGGGTTGATCTTGATCCGACCGTCGGCGACCTCGATGGCGGGGAGCGCACTGCGGAGGTCGCCGTGATATCGCTTGCGGCCGGAAATCCACGCATCGAACTCGACCAGTGCCTCGGCGAGCGGCTCGGTTTTGCGCAGCGCGCAGCAGGCGTCCACATTCCGTTGCCAGAGCGCGCCGGCGGCATCGAGCGCCGCGATCCGGTCAGCCGTGGGACGAATAGTGCGAACCTCCCTCAGGCCAAGACGAGCGGTGAGCTCGTCGCGATAGCGCAACGTCTCGCCGAACAGCTTGCCGGTGTCGATGAAGAGCACGGGAACGCCGGGATCGATGGTGGCGATCATGTGCAACAGCACGGCCGACTCGGCACCAAAAGACGAGACCATGGCGATCCGTCCAGGAAACACCGTCTCGATCATCAGGGAGAGCAGTGCCTCTCCGGAGAGGTGCCCATAGCGCTCGGAAAGCACCTTGGCCGTTTCCAGGCTATCGACAACTCCGCTCAACGCGACGCTCCACTGGAAATCCCGGCGGCAGGAGGCAGCAGGTCAGGCTCGGCTCACCGCCTTGCGCGCTCTCCTCGAGCGTCGCGCAGCGAGGTGCACAGATGCTGTAAATTCATCAGATACTACGCTATTCTGTGCGTCAATATAATAATATTACTCTATAAATATGTATAATAATTTCGCCCCGCTTCCAAGAACCGTAACATCGAGTGATCGCCCGCCTGGTTGCGCACCTATTTTGGCGGGTTGAGGTCCTTCCAGGGATCCTTGACCAGCGGGATGCTATCGAACTCGACGTTGGCGAGATGCCCGTTCTGCTTCTCGACGCGCCGAATATAGACGGTCTGCACGATGTCGCGCGTCGCGGGATCGATCTCGATAGGCCCGCGGGGACTATCGGGATTCTTCCAGGTCTTGAGGACAGCCATCGCCTGGTCGCCGTCGATGGCGCCGCCCTTCGCCGCCCTGATCACGTCGAAGATCGCGGCCATGCCGTCCCAGCCGCCGACCGCGATGTAGTTCGCGATCACCGACGCGCCGTACTCCTTCGTCCAGGCGTCGAGGAAAGCCTGGTTCTGCGGCCGCTTGCCCGCAACGGAATAGATCCCCGAGGTCACGATGCCCAGGGGCGCGTCGCCCATGTTCGGGAGCTCGTCGTCAGTGACGATGTCCTGGGTCCCTACGAGCTTGATCCCGGCGGCCGTGAGGCCGAGGTCGGTCCACGCCTTCATGAACAGCGTCGCCTGCTTGCCGCCGGGCACAAATACGAACACCACATCGGGCTTCGCGTCTTTGATGCGCTGCACGAAGGGCGCGAAGTCCGGATTGGCCGGCGGGAATTGCACGCCGCCGAGCATCGCACCGCCGGCATCCGTGAAGCCCTTGGCGAAGCCGGCCTCGCCGTCGTGGCCCGGGATGAAATCGCTGGCGGCGGTGTAGCCCTTCTTCCAACCCTGCTGCGCCGCCCATTTGCCCATGGGATAGGCCTGCTGCCAGATCGTGAAGGAGACGCGCACGACATAAGGCGAGATGCGCGGGATCGCCGAGCCCGCCGCATTCATGATCACCAGCGGCACCTTGGCTTCGGCGGTCAGCGGCGCGATCGCGGCGGCGATCGGTGAGGCGACCACGCCAGCGAGGATCGGCACGTGGTCGCGGGTGATCAGCTCTTGCGCCAGCCGCTTCCCCACATCGGCATTGCTGCTGGTGTCGTCGCGCTTCAAGAGCTCGATCTTGGTGCCGGGCGGCAGGTCCTTCTCGTGGAGCTTGATGTAGAGGCTCGCACCCTTGTCCATGGAGTCGCCGGCCTGGGCCAGAAAGCCGGAATAGCTCGTGATGAAGCCGATCTTGATGGTGTCGGCGGCGGCGATCGGGCTTAGCAGCGCAGTGACGGTGCCGAGCAGCAGACCCACGAGGCGTGCTCGCCCAATCTCCATTCTTGTTCTCCCCCACTCGCCCGCAGCTGCCGTGGAATGAATCCCACTCACCCCTGCACTCCTGATCTTGTGAATTCCACCATGCCCCGCGCTTTCGTCAAATGAAAGGTCGGTGTGGCCCGGCTGAGGTCGCGCTATCAGCACGCCCGACGGAAACGGTCGGCATAAGAGAGGGGAATCCAATGGCTGACGCGATCGAGTCCAAGCGGTTGGTCTTTCCAGGGCTCGCCCGGTTCTACGAGCGCGCTGCTCCTTATAGTTACGGCTTCATGCGCTTTGCCACTGGCGCTGTGCTGGTGCCCCACGGCATCCAGAAGATCATGAACAATTCCGCGGAAGGACTCGCCAAAGGCATCGCGGCGCATGGCCTGCCGGGATCGCTGGCGCTGGCTTGGCTCGCGATCTTCGCGGAATCCGTGGGCGCGATCTGCCTCGCGATTGGTCTATTAACGCGCTTGGCCGCGCTCATCATCTGGATCGAGATGACCGTGATCATCGCCGTGTTCCAGTGGGAGTTCGGGTACTTCTGGACCAACCGCGGCCTCGAGTATGCCTTGCTGTGGTGGCTCCTCTGCCTCGCGATCTTCTTCCGGGGCGGCGGGGAATACTCGGTCGACCGGAAGCTCAGCCGGGAATTCTGAGGGGTCACGCGCCGCCGGCGACGCTCGTTATCTCAGATAATCGTGCACGACCTTGCCGAGACCGAGGGTGAGGTCGCAGAGCATGTGCGTTGCCGAGATCACCTCGAGCACCGGGCGATCCGCGACCGGCGTGAGCGCGTGCGGATTGAGCGAGAGCGCGGCGGGACCGGTCCACGCACCCTTGAGCTCGGTGCCTACCCGGCCGACGTCTACCACGCGCTCTCGGAGGCGGGATGCGAGCCCCACTGGGTCTCGGGCGTCTCGATCGGCGCGATCAACGCCTCGATCATCGCCGGCAACAAGCCCGAGGACCGGCTCGCGCGATTGAAGGATTTTTGGGACCTGGGCACCACCGCCCGGCAGGACCAGCGCCAGCCGGTCGTAGCCTGCGACCAAATCCCGCACGCGGTCCTTGGCCTGAGGCGCCGGCTCGCGTCCACTGTCCATGGATTTCTCCTCCTCCGACGCGGTTAATCACCATTTCGCCCGGTGATCGTGACAGGTCAGTGATAGTCCCGTCGCTTGGATGGCCCGCATTGCCTCGCCGGATTCACTGAACCGTCATCAGAGGTTCATCGAGCGCACCTAGCCTCCGGGGCGTAATGCTCGAGATCGTCGGCCTTACGAAGCGCTACGGCGACAAGCTCGCGGTCGCCGACGTCAGCCTGCAGGTTGCGGCGGGCGGGTTCATTGGTGTCATCGGCCGGTCCGGTGCGGGAAAGTCCACGCTGCTCCGCGCCATCAACCGGCTCGGCGAGGCGACCAGCGGCCGCATCCTGTGGAAGGGCGAGGACGTGACCCAACTCCGTGGCGCGCAGCTCCAGGCGTGGCGCTCGCGCTGCGCCATGATCTTCCAGCAATTCAATCTGATCGGCCGGCTCGACGTACTGACCAACGTACTGATGGGGCGGCTCAATCATGCGCCCGCGTGGCGCGCGCTCTCGGGGTTCTGGAGCCTTGAGGACCAGGCGATCGCGCTCTCGGCGCTCGAGCAATTCGATATCGCCGAGTTCGCGGCGCAGCGCGCCGACCAGCTCTCGGGCGGCCAGCAGCAGCGGGTCGCGATCGCCCGCGCACTGGTTCAAGCGCCGGAGCTGATCCTGGCGGACGAGCCGATCGCCTCGCTCGATCCGCGCAACACCAAGGTGGTCATGGACGCGCTGCAGCGGATCAACCGGCATTTCGGGCTGACCGTGCTCTGCAACCTGCACTCCCTCGACGTCGCGCGCGGCTATTGCGACCGCCTGATCGGCATGGCCGGCGGTCGCGTCGTGTTCGACGGCGCGCCCGAGACGCTCAGCGATTCGGTGGCGCGGGAGCTCTACGGCATCGAGGCCGCCGACGTGCTGGAGCCCGCGCGGCCAGAGGTGCCGGTCGAAGCCGCCAAGCCTGCCTACGCATGAGCGCGCGATTTGCCGTTCGCGCTCGCGATCTTGTTCCATCAACCACTCTGGAGGAGATTCTCATGACGACTCGTCGCACGCTGCTCGCCGCACTCGCGGTGAGCCTCGCCTTCGGCGCTTCGGCGCACGCGCAGGATTGGAAGGCGAAATATCCCGAGCTGGTGATGGCGGTGGTACCCGCCGAGAACGCGTCCGGTGTGACCGAGCGCTGGAACGGGTTCATCAACTATCTCTCGAAGCAGCTCGGCACCAAGGTGACGCTCCGGATCGCCAACGACTACGCCGCTGTGGTCGAGGGCCAGAAAGCGGGCAATGTGCACATCGCCTACTACGGCCCCGCGTCCTATTCGCGCGCGATCATCGTCGGCGCCAAGATCGAGCCTTTCGCCATCGACGTGAATAGCGACGGCACCAAGGGCTACTACTCCGTCTTCTACGTGAAGGCCGGCTCGCCCTATCAGAAGATCGAGGACCTCAAGGGCAAGAACCTCGGCCTGGTCGATCCGAACTCGACCTCCGGCAACAACATGCCGCGCTTCGCGCTGCATCAGATCGGCATCGACGTCGACACCTACTTCGCTCACGCCGTCTACACCGGCAGCCACGAGAACGCGCTCACCGCGCTTCAGCAGGGCACGGTCGACGTCGCCGCGAACTGGTGGAATGCCGACGACGACTCCAACCTCACGCGCATGGTCAACAAGGGCATGCTGAAGAAGGAGGACTTCCGCATCATCTTCAAATCGCCGCTGATCATCAATTCGCCCTACGCCTACCTCGCAGACCTGCCGCCCGAGCTCAAATCCGCGATCCGCACGGCCTTCTTCGATGCAGCCAAGAACGACAAGGAAGACTACGACCGGCTCTCCGACGGCAAGAACCGGCCCTGGGAGCCGATCACGCATCAGGACTATCTGCCGACCATCGAGATGGTGAAGTTCGTCGACAGCCTGCGTAAGGGCTGAGCCAGACGTCCCGATCCGGCCGCGGCATCGCGAGCTGCGGCCGGATCTCGCCCGCCCATGGGCTCCGCTGTCAATCTCCTGCCCGCGAGCCAGCTCGAGCCGCTAAGGCGCGGTTATGCCCGCGCGGTCTCGGCGAAGCGCCTGCGCTCGCTGCTCTTCTTCGCGGGCCTGACGGTGGCGGTGCTGGGCGCGGCAAGAGTGACCGAGATCGATCCCGCGCTCCTCTGGGCGCACCGC
The DNA here is from genome assembly GCA_035280245.1 of Allostellaceae bacterium. GTDB lineage: Bacteria > Pseudomonadota > Alphaproteobacteria > ATCC43930 > CGMCC-115725 > DASZHJ01. The sequence goes on along the minus strand of DATEGF010000157.1, from coordinate 11,265 downwards.
TGGGATCTGCTCGATTATTTCAATCGCTGCCTGACGCTCGACAGCGGCGAGCGCGTCTGGGTCCACCCATTCGGCCACGAGGGCTGGCTCTGGAACCTGCCCACTTGGCTCACGCTGCTCTTCGAGACCATCGTCATGTCCTATGCCGGGACCCTGCTCGGCAGTGCCGTCGGCTTCGTGCTCTGCTTCGTCGCGAGCGCCAACCTCACGACGAGCCTGTGGCTCAGAAGCGGCGCGCGGCGGCTGCTGGAGTTCCTGCGCACCGTCCCCGACCTCGTCTTTGCGCTCATCTTCGTGGAGGCGTTCGGGCTCGGCCCGCTGCCGGGCGTTCTGGCATTGGCACTGCATTCCACCGGCGCATTGGGGAAACTCTTCTACGAATTGGTCGAGAACATCGACATGAAGCCGGTCGAGGGCGTACGCGCCAGCGGTGGCGGTCGGCTCGCCGTGGTCCGCTTCGCGGTGGTGCCGCAGGTGATGGCGGGCTTCGCGAGCTATCTGATCCTGCGTTTCGAGATCAACGTCCGCGAGGCCGCGGTCCTCGGCTACGTCGGCGCCGGCGGCATCGGCTACAAGCTCGTGGAGGCGATCCGCAAATTCTATTACTCCGACGTCTCCGCGATCATCGCGCTGGTGATCGTCACCGTGTTCGCGATCGAGATGGGTACGGGCCTGCTGCGCCACCGCCTCATCGGCGCGGAGGCAAGGGCATGACGCCGGCGTCTCCGCATCCGATCTTCGGCGATCTGGCAGGCGTCGCGGCGCGCCATCCCGCGATCATCACCGAGACGCGCGGGCGCGCGTGGCGCGAGCTCGCCGTCGCCGCTCTCCTGGCGGCGCTGCTGGTCGCGGGGCTGTGGCGGGTCGACTTCGGCGTCGCCCGCGTCCTCGCGGGCGTCACGAAATTCGGCGAGATCCTCTGGCGCATGCTGCCGCCGACGCCCGGCACGCTCAGCCGCTTCCTGTTCTATCTGCATGCGCTCCTGGAGACGCTGGGCCTGGCACTCGTCGGCACCCTCGCCGCGGCCGTCGTCGCCTTCCCCCTCGGTCTCCTGGCGGCACGCACGGTCACCGGAAGCCGCGTCCTGCACCTCGCCCTGCATCGCCTCTTCGACATCATCCGGGGCATCGACCGCTTCGTCTGGGCGCTGATTTTCGTGCGCGTGGTGGGCCTCGGACCTTTCGCGGGGGCGCTCGCGATCGCAGTCTCGAACATCGGCGCGTTCGGCAAGTTGTTCTCCGAGACCCTCGAGGCCGGCGATCCCAAGCCGGTCGAGGGCGTGCTCTCGACCGGTGGCAGCAAGGCCATGGCCGTGCGCTTCGCCATGATCCCGCAGGTCCTGCCGGTCATGCTGAGCCAGGTGCTATACTATTTCGAATCGGACACCCGCTCGGCGACGGTGATCGGCATCGTCGGGGCCGGCGGCATCGGCCTCGTACTCTACGAGGAGATCCGCACCCTCGAATGGCAGCACGTCGCCTGCCTCATCGTCATGATCCTGATCACGGTCGCGGCGATCGACGCGCTCTCGAGTTTCGTGCGACGAGCCTTCATTGGCACCGACCGGCGCGACCCGCCGGCGGATTGACCTCCACGGAGGTGACGGGCCGCCGTAATCCCTGCTCGCGGATGAACCGGATCCAAGGCGGCGGCGACGCTGGAACGCGATGCGGAGGGTGCCGGTTTAGCGGTTCACGCTCCGGCGCAATCCGCTAAACTGACCCGCATGGCAAACGACCTCTTCGCCCCCGACTTCAAGAGTGCGCCCTATTGGTGGGAAGCGACCCCGCGCCCGAGCCTTCCAGCGATCGCGCCGCCGGCGCGGTCAGACGTGGTGATCGTGGGCTCCGGCTACACCGGGCTCTGTGCCGCGCTGCCGATCGCGCGGGCCGGACGCTCAACGCTGGTGCTCGACACCGAGGACGCCGGCTGGGGCTGCAGCACGCGAAACGGCGGCCAGGTCAGCACCAGCATCAAGCCGGGTTTCGACGATCTGGTGCCGATGCATGGCGACGAGCGCGCCTTCGCCATGGTGAAGGAGGGCCACAACGCCCTCGCCTTCCTCGACGCGCACATTCGCGCCGAGGGCATCGACTGCAACTGGGAGCGCGTCGGCCGCTTCACCGGCGCGCACAACACCACGAAATACGAGGCGCTCGGCCGCAAGATCGCGAACCAAAAGAAGGGCCTCGAGGTCGAGGCGCATCTGGTGCCCCGCGCGGACCAGCACAAAGAGATCGGCACGGACGTCTACTATGGCGGCGTCGTCTATCCCGCGCACGGCTCCCTCGACCCAGGGAAGTATCATCAGGGCCTGCTCGACCGCGCGATCGCCGCGGGCGCCACGGTGATCCCGCATTGCCCCGTGCAGGCGATCGAGCGCGACGGCAACGGCTTCACCGTCACCACACCCAAGGGCCGGATCGCCGCGCGCGACGTCATCGTGGCGACGAATGGCTATACGGCGACGGTGACGCCGGATCTGCGGCGCCGCGTCATACCCATCGGCAGCTACATCATCGCGACGGAGCCGCTCGATCCCGCGCTGGTGGGCCGGCTCATGCCGAAGGCGCGGGTGAACTCGGACACGCGCAAGATCGTGGTCTACTACCGGCTCTCGCCCGATCGGCGCCGCATCCTGTTCGGCGGCCGCGTGGCGCTCATGGAGACCGACCCGCGCGTCACCGCGCCCAGGCTCCATGCCGAGCTCACCACGATCTTCCCGGAGCTCAAGACGACCCGGATCAGCCATTCCTGGGCTGGCTTCGTCGCCTACACCTTCGACACCATGCCGCATCTCGGCAAGTGGCAGGACGGCGTCTACTACTCGATGGGCTATTGCGGCTCCGGCGTCTCGCTCGCCTCCTATTTCGGCACGCGCATCGGCCAGCAGGTGCTCGGCCTCAAGGAAGGCCGCACCGCCCTCGACGGCCTCGATTTTCCGACCCGCCCCTTCTACTCGGGCGTGCCCTGGTTCCTGGCGCCCACGCTGATCTGGTACCGGCTGAGGGATCGGGTGAATATCTAGGCTGGCTTTACGCTCCCTCGGAGAAAACTCCTCCTCCGTCATCGCCGGGCTTGGCCCGGCGATCCATGAATTGGGTTGAGCGCGGACGAAGACGTGGATGCCCGGGCCAAGCCCGGGCATGACGACAACAGGAGAATGCCTGGGCGCAGGGGCGCCTCTTGAAATGCCGGGGGAGGGTTCCCATCTCTCGGCCGTCAACTCGATCTTGGGTCGGCCTTGTCGTTGCGCTCTACCGAGCTAGACCCTGTCCCATCCCAAATTTCGGCTACTTGACCCGTGGCGCATTCCCGCGCCCACGGCTACACATGCACGGAGGGACAGATGTCCATCGGTACAGTCAAATGGTTCAACTCTATAAAGGGCTTTGGCTTCATTCAGCCCGAGGACGGCGCGAAGGACGTGTTCGTCCACGTCTCGGCGGTCGAGCGCTCTGATCTCGGCAGCCTGCGCGAGGGCCAGAAGGTGAGCTTCGATCTCGAGAAGGACCGGCAGGGCCGGGTTTCCGCGGTCAATCTCCAGGCCGCTTGAGCCAAGCATAAGGACGGGGCGGCTTCGGCCGCCCCGTTTCTTTTTGAGCCGGGCGCGGCGTACCCTGCTCCGCCGCAAAACGGAGCGATGCCCGCCCTCATGCCCGATCAAACCGCCGCCAACATCAAGCGCCTCGCCTATTTCGAGCAGTTCTTCGATCCCGTGGCCGAGCGGACGCTGGCGGCGCGGCCCGAGATCGACCTCGTCTGCCTGCACTATGACCGGCCGGAGGCGGAGACCTGGGCCGAGCTGTCGCGCTCCCACGGCTATCAGATCAAGCCGCGCGGCGAGCTTCGCAATCCCTGGTTCGGCGATGCGGCGCTGCTGAAGCGCTCACCGAGCCTGCTCGCGATCTGCTCCAGTGGTGCCGGTTATGACATGATCGACGTCGACGCCTGCACGGCTGCCGGCGTGATCGTCTGCAACCAATCGGGCTTCAACAAGGAAGCGGTCGCCGAGCACGCGCTCGGCTTCATGCTCGCGCTCTCCAAGAAGATCGGCCTCGCCGACAAGGTGCTGCGGCGCGAGGGCGTGCGCGACCGGTTCCTCTTCACCGGCAACGACATCCGGGGCAAGACCGTGGGCGTGGTCGGCATTGGCCAGATCGGCACCCGCACGGCGGAGCTCTGCCGCGTGCTCTTCGGCATGACGGTCATCGCCTACGACCCCTATCTCACCGCCGAGCAGATCGCGGCGCGCGGCGCCGCCAAGGTGGCGCTCGACGAGCTGCTCCGCCGCGCCGATTTCGTGACTTTGCACTGTCCGCGCACCGCCGAGACCATGGGCATGCTCGGCCGCGCGCAATTCGCGCTGATGAAGCCGACGGCGTTCTTCATCACCACCGCGCGCGGCGGCATCCACAAGGAGGACGATCTCGCCGAGGCGCTGCGCGAGCGCAAGATCGCCGGCGCCGGCCTCGACGTCTTCCTGGAGGAGCCGCCGCGGCCCGATCATCCCCTCCTCGCCTTCGACACCGTGATCGCAAGCCCGCACACGGCGGGCGTCACCGAGGAAGCGCTCTATGACACCGCGGTTGCCACGGCCGAGCAGTGGATCGCGATCTTCGCCGGCGCCCTCCCGCCGCGCCTGGTCAATCCCGCGGTCTGGCCGCGCTATCGGGAGCGCTTCGAGCGCCTGCTGGGGTTCGCGCCGCCGGCGCTCGCTTAGCGCGCCGCGCTACGGCCGAACGCCGTCGAGGCCGTCGACGGCGCGGGCGGAGATGCAGATGCTCGCGAGCGTGCGCGGCTCCGCATAGGGCCAGGGGCGGCCGCGGTGGAGCGTTGCCCGCTCGTCCCAGATCAGGACATCGCCGACCCGCCAGGTGTGCCGGTAGATCGCCTCGGGCCGCGTCGCGAACGCGATCAGCGCGTCGATGAAGTCGCGGCCCTCGGCCTCGGGCCAGCCGTCGACCGCAAAGGCGTGCGAGGCGATATAGAGCGCGTCCGCGCCGGTCGCGGGATTGCGCCACACGGCCTTCCAACCCTGGTCGGGCCATTTCGTGTAGGTCTCCTGCCTCGCGAGCTCCGCGGAGACCTTGCGCCGCGAATGCGAGAAGCGGTGGCGCAGGACGGCGCTCTTCGCCTTGGCCCTCAAATCCGCCGGCAGGTCCTGCCAGGCCGCGCGCGTCGAGACGTACTCGGTCTCGCCACCCCTCGCGGTGATCTCGTGCGCCACCAATATGTTCGCGAGCGCCGGCACGGGCAGCGGCGTCATCGAGCCGCTGATCCCGGAACAGCAGCAGCGAATGCGCCTCGAAGGCGCGCCGGATTTCTGGGTAGTCGTCGGTCTCTGTCACGCGGGCGAGATCGAGATCGTGGATCTCGACACCGAATCTCGGGTGGAGCGGCGTCCTCCTTGGCGCTGGCGCGCTCATCGCGGCGCATGTCCCTCGATCAAGCCGGCCGCGGGGGCGCTGGCGGGGTCGAGGCAGCGCTGCACGTAGCCGTCGACCATCGGCGCCCACAGGGTCCAGAGCTTCCGGAGATCGGCGATCGGCGCCTCAGAGCCGTCGACCCGCAAATCGATGAACGGCACGGGCACACCGGGCTGCGCCACCTTGACGGCAGCGGAGCGGAGCGGATCGGGCTCGCCGCCGGCATCGAGACCGGCTTGCAGCGCGATCAGCAGCCGATCCGTGAGCGGCTGCTCTGGCGCGGCCTCGAAGCCCCGCAGCATCGCAGCGACAACGCCGTCGTTGGCGAGGCCGTTCCCGATCACCAATGCCGCGTCACCGAGACGTCCGCCCTTCGCCGGCGCGCAGTCGGCGCCGGTGAACTCGGCGACGCCGCCGTCGCGATCGATCACGCCGAGCTGGCGCCACGCCGAATGCGGTGTCGATGCGATCATGTCCGCCAGTGTCTCGCGCGCTAACCGCCCCGCCTCGAGACGCTTCAAGCCGAGAATGCCCAGCCTCGGATCCGTGCGCGCCTGCGAAAGGACCACGCCCGCGCCCGGCGCCACGAACGGCACCCGATTGCCCGCCGCCATACTGGACGTCGTGGTCGCGCAGCCGAACTCTCGGGTCCGCCGACAGAACGCCGCAATCGAGAATGTCATGTCGAACGCTCTCCCACTCGGCGCGAGGTTACATGCGCCTGTCGAGATGATCTTACTCCCGATATCGGTGCATGGGAGCTTTCCAATAGTCCGGTATGGATTCCTATGGCTGGCGACGGGCCGGCGGCCCTAGACTGAGCCACCAGCCAGGAGCACCCCATGGAATCCGCAGCAGCGCTCGCCGAAGCCGATCGTCGTCACCTCATCCATCCCCTGCATCATCCGCGGGATCATGAGCATCCCATCATGATGGTGGAAGGTCGCGGCGAGATGCTCATCGCCGCCGACGGCAAGCAATATATCGACGGCCTCTCGAGCCTCTGGAACGTGAACGCCGGGCACGGCCGCAAGGAGTTGGCGGATGCCGCGGCCGAGCAGATGGCGAAGCTCGCCTTCGCCTCGGCCTATGCCGGCGCCTCCAACATTCCGTCGATCCACCTGGCGGAGAAACTGGTCAAGCTCGCCTATTCCAACACGTCGGGCGTCTACTTCACGACCGCGGGTGCTGAGTCGAACGAGTCCGCCTTCAAGATCGTGCGCTATTACTGGAAGCTCCGCGACAAGCCCAACAAGGTGAAAATCTTCTCGCGCGTGCACGGCTACCACGGCGTCACCATGGCGGCGATGAGTGCCACGGGCATGGCGTCCTACCACAAGTCGTTCGGCCCGCTGGTGCCGAATTTCCTGCAGGTGCCGGCGCCCTACCCCTACCGCTGGGCCGGGAACGAGGATCCGGGCATCGGCGCCGCCGAGGCTTTCGAGCAGGCGGTCCTCAAGGAAGGTCCGGACACGGTGGCGGCGATCATCGCCGAGCCCGTGATGGGCGCGGGCGGCGTCATCGTGCCGCCGCCCACATATTTCCCGCGGCTTCGCGAGATCTGCGACCGCCACAACGTCCTGCTGATCGCCGACGAGGTAATCACGGGGTTCGGCCGCACCGGGCGCTGGTTCGCGCTGGGTCACTGGGGTGTCGAGCCTGACCTCGTCTCCTTCGCCAAGGGCGTTACCAGCGCCTATCTGCCGCTCGGCGGCGTCATGGTCTCGCGCAAGGTGCACCAGACCATGCTCGAGGCGCCGACGGACCAGAAATTCATGCACGCCGCGACCTACTCCGGTCACCCCGCCTGCTGCGCCGTCGCCAACAAGAACATCGAGATCATCGAGCGCGAGAACCTCGTGGAGCGCTCGGCGGTCATGGGCCGCCGGCTCCTCGCGGGCCTCGAATCCCTCCGCGACCTCCCGAATGTCGGCGACGTGCGCGGGCTCGGCATGATGTGCGGCGTCGAGCTCGTGGAGAACAAGCAGACCCGCGCGCCGGCGCTCGGCCTCGGCGCCAAGGTCGCGCGCGAGGCGCTCTCCCGCGGGCTTCTCATCCGCCTCCGCGGCGGCAGCGCGGAGCCCACGATCGGTGACACCATCTGCGTGGCACCGCCGCTGATGACGCCGCACGAGACGATCGACCGGATGGCGGACATCCTCCGCGCCTCGATCAAGGCGGCCGCGGGCTGACGGAACTCCGTCAGAGATAAGGCGCGTCCTCTCGGACTTCGATCAGCGTCGGTCCGTCGGCGGACGCGGCGCGCGCGATCGCTTGGGATAGGGCGCCCAGGCTCTCGGTCCGGATCGCATTGGCGCCGAAGGCCCGGGCCAGCGCCTGGAAATCGGGATTGCGCGGCTTGACGCCGAGCGCGGGAATACCGTGCGCCGCCATATCGCCCGCGATCTGGCCGAGCGCATCGTTGTTCCAGAGGATGATCGGAAGCGCCAGACGCTGCTCGACCGCCGTCCCGAGCTCCTGCACCGTGAAGAGGAACCCGCCATCCCCGGCCAACGCCGCGACCGGCCGCTCGGGACACGCCAGCTTCGCGCCGATCGCGGCCGGCATGGCATAGCCGAGGGTGCCGAAGCCGTTCGGATGGAACCAGCTGCGCGGTGCCTCGCAGCGGAAATAGTGGTTCCCGGTATAGGCGATCTGCGTCATGTCGCTGAAGAGCATGCCGTTCCCGGGCAAAGCTGAGCGGATGGCGTCGAGCACCGCCATGTGCTTGCGTCCGAGCGGGTCGGGATTGCCGTGACCGAGCACGCGAATCCGGGCAGCGCGTTCCGCCTGGGTATCGCGGGCGCGCCCGAAGCGCTCGGTCAGCGCCGCGAGCGTCGGGCCCGCATCGGCCAGCAATCCGACCGTGGGCGGATAGTCGCGGGTGAGCGTGTGGCGATCGAGATCGATCCGGATGAGCGTGCGCGGCAGCGTCAGCCAATCGGACCAGCTGTCCGTCTCGGAAAGCTCCGTGCCGACGGCGACCAGCAGATCGGACTCGGCCAGCAAGGCCTGGGTCGCGGGTTTCGATAAGGTCGCGCCGAGGCTCGCGGGATGAGAATCCGGAAACACACCCTTTCCCGCGGTCGTCGTGACGACGAGGCAGCCCGCCTTCTCGGCAAAGGCGCGCGCCTCCGCGGCGCACGCGACCGCACCACCCCCGAGCAGAAGGACCGGCCGCTCAGCACCGTCGATCAGAGATGCGGCCTGCTCGAGATCGCCGGCGCTCGCCGCCGGTCGCGCCCAGGTTTGCCGCTTCTGAGCCGTCATCACCGCTGGAGCGGACAGGAAATCCAGCGGGAACTCCAGGACGACCGGCCGCGGCCGCCCGGTTTCGAAGAGCGCGTAGGCGTCGGCCACCGCCTGAGCGAGCTCATCCTCGCGCCGGATCGTACGCGCGAAGCCCGTCAAGGGTGCCACGGCGGCACGCTGATCGGTGATCTCGTGCAGCCGACCGCGCCCCTTGCCGAGCTCGCCTGTGGCGTTGACGCTCGCCAGCACGAGCATGGGCATCGAGTCCGAGTAGGCTTGGCCGATTGCGGTCGCGGCGTTCATCAGGCCCGGCCCGGTGATCAGGCAGCAGACCCCGGGCTTGCCGGAGGCGCGCGCGTAGCCGTCGGCCATGAACCCCGCGCCCTGCTCGTGCCGCACGCCGATGTGGCGAATGCCGCACTCGGCAAGACCCCGGTAGAGCTCCAGCGTGTGCACTCCGGGGATGCCGAACACCGTGTCGACTCCGTAGGCTTGCAATTGAGCGACGACCGCGTGGCCGCCGAGTTTCCCTGACGTCACGAAAAAATCCTCGAGCGAAGGTGCGAGCGCACCTTCCTATGGCATGACCACGTTATCGCAGCAACGGCTCGCCCGAGGCATCAGTGGCCCGAGCGCGGGCGCAGCGCGTAGCCGGCCTCGAGCCGCGTCATTTCACTCGGCTCGAGTTTCAACGACAGCGCCGCTGCAGCCGCCTCGACATGCTGGACGCGCGTCGCACCGAAGATCGGAGCCGCTGCCGGCAGTTTGCTCAGGACCCACGCAAGCGCGACTTGCGCAGGCTCGATTCCGCGCGCTCGCGCAATCGCCTCGACGGCTTCCGCGACCTTTGCGTCCTCGGGCCGGCCGTACCATTTGCCGGCGAGCTCGTCGGTGCGGGATCGCTCGGTCCGCTGCTCGCGAGCGCGCGCCAAGCCGCAGAGATGACCGCGCGCGAGCGGGCTATAGGGCAAGAGCCCGATGCCCTCGGCGCCGCAGAACGGGATCATCTCGCGCTCGTCCTCGCGCCAGACCAGATTGTAGTGGTTCTGCATGGAGACGAAGGCATTGAGGCCGTGGAGCCGTGCCGTCAAGACGGCCTTCGCGAACTGCCAGCACGGCATGTCGGTGGCACCCACATAAAGCACCTTCCCGCTCCGGACGAGATCGTCGAAGGCGGCGATCATCTCGTCGATGTCGGCGGTCGGGTCCCAGATATGGGTCTGCAGCAGGTCGATGCGCTCGACGCCGAGGCGCTTGAGCGAGGCTTCGGCCGCCTCGACGATGTGCTTGCGCGAGTAGCCACGGGCGTTCGGACCCTTGCCCATGGGATTGCCGAGCTTGGTCGCTATCACCACCTCGTCCGGCCGGGCCGCTTCCTTGAGTAAACGGCCGAGGATCCGCTCGCTCTCCCCCGCGGAATAGTAGTCGCAGGTGTCGAAGAGATTGATGCCGGCCTCGAGCGCGCGGCGCACCAGGGGCCGGGCCTCGTCCTCGCTGAGCACCCAGGAGCGCCAGCGCGGGTCGCCGACGCCCATGGCGCCGAACCCGATCCGCGAGACCCGCAAGCTGCTGCGTCCGAGCCGCACATACTCCACGAGGTTCGTCTCCTTCAGGTAGGATCGGGATTTGCTTTTTGCTGACGCCGCACTATACGCGGATTCGCGCGCCCCATCACCGGGAGGAAACCCGACATGAGAGCCGCCAAGGGCAAGGTCGAGATCAACTACGTGACGGAGGGTGCGGGACCGCCGGTCACCCTGGTGCATGGGGTGGGTGCGAACCTCGAGAGCTGGGACGCCATCGCCGCGATCCTCTCGCGCCAATACCGGGTCATCCGCCTGGACCTGCGCGGCCACGGCCGATCGAGCCGCATCGAGACCTGCCGTCTGGACGATTTCCTCGATGACGTCTCGCTCGTGCTGGACACGCTCGGCATCGCCCGCACGCATCTGGCGGGTTTCTCCCTGGGCGGCATGATCGCCCAGGCTTATGCGCTGGCGCACCCCGAGCGCGTCGACCGGCTGGCCCTCATCAGCGCGGTCGCCGGACGGACCGAGCAGGAGCGCGCGAACGTCCAGGCGCGGGCGCGCAAGGTGCGCGAGGAAGGCATCGCCTCGGTGGCCGCGGCGGCCGAGGACCGCTGGTTCACGGAGGGCTTCCGCAAGAAAAACCCCGAGATCGTCGCGCGTCGCCTCGAGGAGCTGAAAGCCAACGACCACCGCTCCTACTCCGCCGCCTACACGGTTTTCGCCGAGGGCGACGTGGGCCCTCGCCTCCACGAGATCCGCCATCCGACGCTGATCGTGACGGGCGAGCACGACGTTGGCTCGAACACACGCATGGCCCGCTTCATGCGCGACGCCATCCCCGGCTCAAAGATGCACATCCTTCCAGGCCTCAAGCACAGCGTGCTGCTGGAGGCGCCGACGGAGATAGCGGGCTTGCTGCTCGATTTCCTGGCGGCGTGAGGAGCGCGCCGCTGCTCGACATCGGCCTCATCGTCAATCCCATTGCCGGTATGGGCGGCGGTGTCGCGCTGAAGGGCACCGACGGCGCGGACACGTTGGCGCTGGCGCGAGCGGC
>DATEGF010000156.1:0-9113 GCA_035280245.1 Allostellaceae bacterium | reverse complement strand
TCTTCAGACCGGCGCGAAGCTTCCGGAGTACGACACTGTGGTGATCGGCGGCGGGCCGGCGGGCCTTGCCGCGGCGGTCTACGGTGCGTCGGAAGGCTTGCGCACCGTGGTCGTCGAGCGCGAGGCTCCCGGCGGGCAAGCCGGAACATCGTCTCGGATCGAGAACTACCTCGGATTTCCAAGCGGCGTCTCGGGCGATGAGCTCGCAAGCCGCGCGCTTCAGCAGGCCAAGCGCCTCGGGGCGGAAATTCTCGTGACCCGCTCGGTCATGCGCATCGACGTGGCGACGCGCCAAGTTTTTCTCGATGGTGACGAGGTCGTGCAGGGGCGGACTCTCATCCTTGCGACCGGGGTCACGTGGCGTCGCCTCGCCATCGAGGGCTTGGACAAGTTCATCGGCAAGGGCGTCTATTATGGCGCGTCGCGCAGCGAGGTGAGCGCGACCCAGGGTCTCGACATTCATCTCATTGGTGCGGGGAATTCGGCCGGCCAAGCCGCAATCTATTTCGCCAGTCACGCACGCAGGGTGACCCTCATCGTGCGCGGCGCGTCGTTGGAAGACAGCATGTCGCATTACCTGACCGAGCAGATTCGCGGCAAATCGAATATCGCGGTCGAGCTGCGGTCGGAAGTGCACGCAGCCCATGGCGACACGCACCTCACGGCAATCGACATTCGCGACAGGGCCGGCAATGCCGTGACCCGTCATGAATGCGGCGGGTTGTTCATCTTCATCGGGGCCGACGCAGAGACCGGATGGCTGCCGGCCGACATCGCACGAGACAAGCGTGGATACGTGCTGACGGGAGACGACGTCGTGAAGGCCAGGCGCTGGTCATCGAGCCGCGATCCCTATCTCCTCGAGACGAGCGTGCCGGGCGTCTTCGCCTGCGGAGACGTGCGACTGAGCCCGGTCAAGCGCGTCGCGTCCGCGGTCGGAGAAGGCAGCATGGCGATCGCCTTCGTCCACCGATATCTCGCGAACGACGCCAAAGCATAGGCGTCGAGGTCTGCGGTTGGACTCGCTCGAAAGCCGGAAACGGCCGTTTTCGGCGCCTCGGTGACGTGCCGCAATGGTTCAAGGACGTCCGCGCGTAGAGGGAAGGCGGACATGGTCGGATGTCGCTCGGAGTACGGCTGTTGACCCCTTGCGGACATAGGGCGAGGCCCCCGCCCTTGGCAGATGAGCCCTCCATGTACCGATCGCGGCGCTTGGGCTACCTTACGCATAGGGCAGAGAGGTTTCCCTGTGCCGCCCGAGCGCGTCGAACGCAAGCTGGCAGCGATCCTGGCCGCTGATGTGGCTGGCTACAGCCGGCTGATCGGTGCCGACGAGGAAGGTACGCTCAAGCGGCTCAAAGCGTACCGCAAAGAGCTCATCGATCCCAAAATCGCCGAGCATCAAGGCCGCGTCGTCAAGGTTACGGGCGACGGCATCTTGATAGAGTTCCCGAGTGCGGTGGCGGCGTTGCGGTGCGCTGTCGAGGTTCAGCGCGCGATGGCCGAACGCAATGCGAGCGAGGCCGCGGACAGCAGCATCGAGTTTCGCGTCGGTCTCCACCAAGGCGACATCGTGGTGGAGGACGGCGACATCCTCGGCGATGGCGTCAATGTCGCCGCGCGCCTCGAGGCGCTAGCCGAAGCGGGCGGTATCTGCGTGTCTCAGCGGATTCATGAAGACGCCGTTGGAAGAGTCGATGTGATTTTCGAGGACATGGGAGAACAGCAGCTCAAGAACATCGCGCGGCCGGTGCGCGTCTACCGAGTCCGGCGTGAGGGAGCCGCGACGGGGGAGACGCCCGCACTCGCGCTGCCGGACAAGCCTTCAATCGCAGTTCTGCCGTTCCAGAACCTGAGCGGCGACCCCGAGCAGGAGTATTTCGCCGACGGCATGGCCGAGGACATCATCACCGCGCTGTCGCGGCTGCGGTGGTTCTTCGTCATCGCCCGAAATTCGAGCTTCGCTTACAAGGGCAAAGCGATCGACGTGCGCCAGGTCGCGCGCGAGCTGGGTGTGCGCTACGTGCTCGAGGGCAGCGTGCGCAAGGCGGGCAACCGCCTGCGCATCACCGCGCAGCTCGTCGATGCCGCGACCGGCAACCACATTTGGGCCGAGCGGTACGACCGTGAGATCGCTGACATCTTCGCCGTGCAGGACGAGATCACCGAGAGCGTCGTCGCGTCGATCGAGCCCGAGCTTTATGCTGCCGAGAATCTCCGCATTGAGAGCAAGCCGCCCGAAAGCCTCGACGCTTGGGGCTGCGTCATCCGGGCACTCTGGCACCTGGCACGCCTCACCAAGGAGGACAATGAGCAGGCGAGAGAGCTTCTGAAGCGCGCGATTGTGATGAACCCACGCTATGCGAAGGCGCACAGCCTGCTGGCCTGGGCCGATCTCAACATCATCCGCTTGGGCACCGCCGATCCTGCCGAGGCCCTGCCGGTGGCGGAGCGCCATGCGCGCGCCGCGCTGGCATCCGACGACGCCGACCCCTGGACCTATTTCGGCGTCGGCTACCTCGGATTCTGTCAGAGCCGATACACGGAGGCGATCGCGGCGTTTCAACGCGCGATGGAGCTCAATCCGAATTTCGCCATGGCGCACGGCTGGCTCGGCGGTGCCCTCGCGTACGATGGCAAGCCGGAGGCGGCGCTCGACGCCGTAGCCCGAGCGATGCGCATGAGCCCGCGGGATCCGTTTAATTTTTATTGGCTGCTCTTCGCGGCGGTCGCTCATTACACGGCGGAGCGCTACGCCGAGGCGGCCAGCTGCACACAAAGAGTCGTACGGGAACGGCCGAATTTCTTCCCCGCGCGCCGGCTGCTCGCCGCCGCTCATGTCGGTCTCGGTGCGCTCGACCATGCCCGCGGCGTCATTTCGGAGTTGCTGCGCCTGCAGCCGAACAGCTCGATCAAGCGAGATGCCTACGGCTATGTCGCCTACGCACGCCGCAGCGACCAGGAGCGGTTCGTGGCGGCTCTGAGAGCAGCGGGACTCCCGGAAGCATGAGCATGACAAGCAAGCTTGCCCTCGGGGTGCCCGCGTCGCCCACCTGCGCCGACATTGAGTGAGGCCGCGTGATGTCCGAGTTTGGCACATCCGCGACGTTCCGGGATGATGTCGGAGGTTCTGTTCGCGATGGAAAAGCGGACGTCGGGTGCTTTAGATCCGACCACTGCCTTGGGTCTACCCCATATCGTTGCGCGCAAGCATAGCGCTGTCTCGGTTCGGAGCCGCGTGGCTTCGTGCGGCTCACGCCAGCGGTGCCAGAGAATTGCCCCTCGCATCGATCGAGCGCTGGATTAAGCTCCACCGACGTCGGTATTGAGGTTGCCGCCATGTCGCTGTCCACGCATACTGAAGAGCCGGTCTTGGACTTGGGCCCGTTCCACGAGCTCTTCGATGACGGCGATCCCGAGGGCGCGGCCTGGCTGGAGAGCTATCTCGAGACCGCGACACGCGCGCTCCAGGACATGCGCTGCGCGCTTGCCGACGGGGACCGGACCAAGCTCGCGATCAGTGCGCACCGGATCGGCGGCACGTCGCTCGTCGTGGGCGTGCGGCGTGTCGGTCTGCTCTGCCAGGCGATCGAGCTCGAGGCGCCCCGGAAGCCTGCGGAGGAGCTGGCGGTGATGGTCGAAGAGGTCGACCAGGAATTCGACGCGGCGCGCGACGCCATCATCCGCCTCGTGACACGCGACTAGGCCCATCTCTGGCGGCGCCTCGCTCGCGAGGTCTTCGACCGGCCGAGATTGACCGCGACGGCCCTCCCCGGTGCATGATCGCGGACTTGATCCCGGTCACCGGAGGTCCCTCATGCTCAAGGCATCCGCCAAATTCGTGCTGCCGACCTCGATCATCGGCTCGCTGCCGCGGCCCGCGTGGTACGACGCGGTGCTGGGCGCCTCGAGCTTCCTCGAGGCGATGATGAATGCGCGCTACCGCGAGCAATACGAGGACGCGGTTTCCGTGCACCTCCGGGACCAGGAGACCGCCGGCCTCGACATCTGCACCGACGGCGACGCGCATTTCGATGACCAGGTCGGCGGCATGAGCTGGCAAAGCTATCCGCTGACGCACATGTCCGGCCTCTCGGCCCAGGGCCAGCCCTCCGTCTACAACGTCGCTGCCGCCGCGCATCCGCGCGGGCACATCCTCCACGATTTCCTGGAGGCGCGGGTGCTGCCGAAGGTCGTGGGACCGATCGGGCCGGGCAAGCTCGAATACACGGCCATGTGGAAGGTGGCGCAGCGGCTCACGCGGAAGCCGGTCAAGTTCGGCACCATCCTGCCGGAGCTGCTCGCGGCCTCGGTCACCGACGAGCACTACAAGGACCCGGTCGAGCGCACCTGGGCTTTCAGCGACGCGCTCAACAAGGAGCTGGTCGAGCTCGCCGACGCCGGCTGCCCGGTGATCCAGATGGAGGAGCCGCAGATCCACATGGTGCCCGCGCGCGGCAAGACCTTCGGCAAGCTTGGGCCCGCGGAGCTGGTCGAGATCTTCAACAACACCGTGAAGGGGCTCCGCGCCAAGACCGAGGTCTGGTGCCACACCTGCTGGGGCAACCCCTCGCAGCAGCGCATCTTCAAGGAGATCCAGAGCTACCAGCCAACGCTGGAGGCGCTCGCGCGCGTCGACGCCGACGCCATCACCTTCGAGACCTGCTCGTCGGGACCCGGCGATCTCAAGGCGATCGGCGAGATCGTCAAGGACAAGAAGGTCGTGATCGGCGTCATCGACCACCACACGCTGCAGGTCGAGCGGCCCGAGCAGGTGGCGGCGCTGATCCGCGCGGCGCTCGCGCACATCCCGGCGGAGCGGCTCATCATCTCCTCCGACTGCGGCATGGGCCGCGAAGGCATGAGCCGCCGCCACGCCACCTACAAGATGGTCGCGATGGTGCTGGGCACGAACATGGTGCGCAAGGAGCTGGGTTTACCCGAGGCCGAGTGCCTCGCCGCCGACCCGCGGTACTCGCTGGTGCCAGGGCGGTAGAGTTTTGAAGAAGAGGCACCAAGACACCAAGAAAGCTTTCACCACGGAGGGCACGGAGAACACGGAGGATCGAGTGATTGCGCCGCAGGCGTATTAATTGGTGGATGACTGTTGCTGCTTCGCGGCGACGTGCTCCGTCGTTCTCCGTGATCTCCGTGCCCTTCGTGGTGATTCTTTGCTCTTGTTTTTTCCTTGGCGCCTTGGCGTCTTGGCGGTTCACCTTGCTTCGTGCCGCATGCACGCTGGAGAGAACGCGATGAAGGAATTCGTGATTACCGTCACCGACACCCCCAGCGAGCGGGCGCAGGAGGTGATCGACAAGGGGCTCAACGGCTACAACGCGGAGCAGGCGGGCTACTGGGATTCGCGGCCGCTCGCGGTGGTGGCGTCGGACCCGGAGACGTCGGAGGTGCTCGGCGGTTTTCTCGGCCGGACCTCGCTTGGGCTGCTCTTCATCGATCTGGTCTACCTGCCGGACGCGGTTCGTGGCAGCGGGCTCGGGGGCCGCATGCTCGCGATGGCGGAAGCCGAGGCGCGCGAGCGCGGTTGCCGCCACGGCGTGCTCTACACGATCAGCTTTCAGGCACCGGGCTTCTACGAACGGCACGGCTGGCGCGAGTTCGGCCGCATCCCCTGCGATCCCCCCGGCACCGCCCGCGTCTTCATGACCAAGGAGCTGGTACCGGAGACCCGGATCGTGTGACGCCCACGACTCACGGCGTTCGCTAACTGCCGTGCTGGCACTGACCGTGGTATACTTTTGGCCGGAAGAGGAGGGCGCTCACACATGATCTTCCGTCAACTCTTCGACCCCGTCTCCAGCACCTATTCCTACCTGCTCGCGAGCCGTCCGGGCGGCGAGGCCCTGATCATCGATCCCGTGCTGGAGAGGGTCGAGCGCTATCTCCAGCTCCTGCGCGAGCTCGACCTCGCGCTGGTGAAAGCGGTGGATACGCATCTCCACGCCGACCACATCACCGCGCTGGGCGCGCTTCGCGACAAGACCCACTGCATCACCGTGATGGGCGAGCAGACCCAGGCGGACGTGGTCTCGGTGCGGCTCGCCGACGGCGACAAGCTCACCATCGAGGGCATGGCCCTCGAGGTCGTCTACACGCCCGGCCACACCGACGACTCCTACTGCTTCGTCATGGCCGACCGGGTCTTCACCGGCGACACGCTGCTGATCCGCGGCACCGGCCGCACCGACTTCCAGAATGGCGACGCCGGGCAGCAATACGATTCGATCTTCGGCCGCCTGCTGAAGCTTCCCGCCGAGACGCTGGTCTATCCCGCCCACGACTACAAGGGCGAGACGGTCTCGACCATCGGCGAGGAGAAGGCCTTCAACCCGCGCCTCAAGGTGAAGTCGCGGGAGGATTACATCGAGCTCATGCACAATTTGAAGCTCGCGAACCCCAAGATGATGGACGTGGCGGTGCCCGCGAACATGCGCATCGGGTTCCACCAGGAAGAGATCGCGCGGAAGGGCTGGGCCTTCAGCGCGGCCGACGCGCTGGCGCTGGTGGGGAAGCCCGACATCGCGCTGATCGACCTGCGAGAGCGCGCCGAGCGGGAGCGGCACGGGATCATTCCGGGCGCGCTGCACGTTCCCTACACCGCGCTCCTGGAGAATATCGCGGCGGGCGGCATGCTGCACGAGCTCGCGACCGCGACCAGCAAACGGCTGGTGTTCTACTGTGCCTTCGGCGAGCGCTCCGCCATGGCGGTGCAGGCGGCGCAGGACGCGGGCATCGCGTGCGCGCGACACATCCAGGGCGGCATCGACGCCTGGCGGAAGGCGAGCGGCCCCGTCGCGCCCATCACCTGATCGCCGCTCAGTTCGACGCCGCCTTCTTGTGGCACTTGATGTGCCAGTCCTGGTATTTCCCGTCCTCGAGCGTGTAGCCGCTCTCGACTGCCTTGTCGTAGCCGTCGGGACAGAAGGCCGAGGCTTGCTTGGCAATCGCGCTCTCGGACGGCGGCAGATCGACCAACCCGCCATAGAGCCCGTAGGGCGAGGTTCCCCGCACCACGTACTCGTCAGGTCCGCCCATGGTCACGTAGACCGGGGTGCAGCCGCCGAGTGCCACGAGCGCGAGGGCCAGGAGCAAGGGGCGTCCGGTCATTGGAATCCTCCGCGAATTGACAGCCTGCCGAGCGGGATCGAGACTTAGCACCGTCGCCTCTCCAGCGCGAGTGTCGTCGATGCCGCTCAAGATCCGACCGCTCACCGACCGCTTCGGCGCCGAGATCATCGGCGTCGACATCTCCCGCGAGCTCGACGTCGCCACCATGGCCGAGGTCGAGGCCGCGTGGTTCCGGCACAGCATCCTGCTCTTCCGCAATGTCGAGATGACGCCGGCGCAGCACGTCGCCTTCACCCGCCGCCTCGGGCCGCTCCACATCATGGAGCCGCCGGAGTTCAACCTGCCGGGCGTTCCCGAGGTGCTGGTGGTCTCGAACGTGATCAAGGACGACAAGCCGCTCGGCATCAAGCGCGCGGGCTGGGGCTGGCATTCCGACGGCGAGGACAAGGCGATCCCGAACGCGGGCTCGTTCCTTTATGCGATGACGCTGCCGCCCGCCGACGGTGACACGCTCTATGCCGACACCTACGCCGCCTTCGCGGCGCTCCCCGCCGACATCCGCCGCACCATCATGGGCCGCCGCGTCTGCTTCAGCCGCGCGCGCTTCCACGAGGTCTATTACCCGGATCTGCCGCCGCTCACCGAGGCGCAGAAGCAGGCGCGGCCCGACGTCTGGCACCCGATCGCGCGCCGCCACCCGCGCTCCGGCTGGACCGCGCTCTATATCGGCCGCTGGGCCTACAAGATCGAGGGTCTGCCCGACCGCGAGGCCGAGGACCTCATCCGCTATCTCCAGGAATTCGCGACCAAGCCGGAATTCGTGTACCGGCACAAGTGGCGCGTGGGCGACGCCCTGCTCTGGGACAACCGCTGCGCCCAGCATTGCGCCACACCCTTCGACGACACCAAGTACGAGCGCCACATGCAGCGCACCACCCTCGAGGGCGAGGTGCCGATCATGGCGGAGACGCCGGTGCCGCGGCCGGAACGAGCGGCGGCGCTCGCCTGACCGCCCGGAATTTCCCGGCGATCCACCGGTCGCAGCTCCCGGTGGTCGCGGCGCTGGGCACGGCGCAGACCCTCGCCTGGGCCTCGAGCTATTACCTGCCGGCGATCCTCGCCGATCCCATGGCGGCGGACATCGGCGTCTCGCGCGCGGTCGTCTTTGGCGCCTTCTCGGCCTCGCTGGTGATCGCGGCGGTCGCGGGGCCCGCGGTGGGCCGCGCCATCGATCGACGCGGCGGGCGTGGCGTGCTGGTGCTGTCGAACGCTGTGCTGGCGGCGGGGCTCGTGGCCCTCGCCGCCGCGCCGGGCCCGCTCGTGTTCATCGGCGCATGGTTGGTGATGGGCCTCGGCATGGCCCTGGGGCTCTACGATGCAGCCTTCGCGGCGCTGACGGCGCTCTATGGCCGCGAGGCCCGTGGTCCCATCACGGGGATCACGCTGATCGCGGGCTTCGCCTCGACGGTGGGCTGGCCGCTGACGTCGCTGCTGACCGGCGCCGTCGGGTGGCGCGAGACCTGCCTCATCTGGGCGGCAGTCAATCTGTTGGTGGTGCTGCCGCTCAACCGGCTCGGCCTGCCGGCCACGACCGTGGCGCCGGAGACCGCCACGAGCGCCGCGCCCAAGGTCGGCTGGAAGCCCTATCGCGAGATGCTGCTGCTCGCCTTCGTGTTCGCGGCCTGCTGGTTCGTCACGGGCTCCATGGCGGCGCATCTGCCGCGGCTCCTGGAGCGGGCGGGCGCCACACACTTCGAGGCGGTCGCGGCCTCGGCCCTGGTTGGGCCCGCGCAGGTAGGCGCCCGGGTCGCGGAATTCCTGGTGCTCCGGCGACTGCATCCGCTGATATCGGCGCGCCTCGCCGCGGGGCTCTTTCCCGTGGGCGCGGGCCTGTTGGCGCTAGTCGGGCCGGGTGCGCTCTCGCTTTTCGTCGTGCTCTATGGCGCGGGGAACGGCCTGCTCACGATCGCGCGGGGGACCGTGCCGCTCGCCCTCTTCGGCCCCGCGGGATATGGCGAGCGCACGGG
>DATEGF010000155.1:0-16882 GCA_035280245.1 Allostellaceae bacterium | reverse complement strand
GGCGATCGCGGAGGTCGTAGCCTCAGGGCTGCTCTCGCTCATGGATGCCGGCGAGACAACGGACATCGCCGGCATCCGAGGCGATCGCGGAGGTCGTAGCCTCAGGGCTGCTCTCGCTCATGGATGCCGGCGAGACAACGGACATCGCCGGCTTCTCTTACGGGGGCTTGATCGGGGGCCTCGTGGCCGAGCGGCTGGGAGTGCGGGCGCGCAACCTCGTCCTGGTGGGCTCGGGTGGTCTCGGCGTCCGGCGAGGCGCGCCGATAGAGCTCATTACCTGGCGCGACCTGCCCGACGAGGCGGCGCGCCGTGCCGCGCACGCGGAAAACCTCGCCATTCTCATGCTCGCCGATCGCGGAAACATCGACGATCTGGCGGTGCATCTCCAGATCGGCAACGCCACCCGAGCACGCGTCAGAAGCCGCGCCCTGTCTCGCATTCCAGCGCTCCCAACCGCGATCCCGCGTATGCGCGCGAGGCTGCACGGCCTCTGGGGCGAGCGCGACATCACGGCCCAAGGCGTGCTCGATCGGATCCGCAACCTGCTGCAGGCGCTACAGCCGGGCGCCAGCTTCACTGTGATCCCGCGCGCGGGCCATTGGGTTCAGTACGAGGCCACCGACGAGTTCAATTGCATGCTGACTGGTCTGCTCGCTTAGCCCGCTCGCGCCGGCGATAGTGCAACGCGACGATGCCCGATTTGAGCCGTGTCGCGGCGACGAACTTCAGGCGCAAGGATGGCTTGAGGCCGGAGAACAGGAAGGGGCCGTGCCCGACCACCACGGGGTGGACCACGAAGCGATAGTCGTCGACGAGGTTGAGGCGCTGAAGCTCGGCGGACAGTTGGGGGCTGCCCACCAGCACTCCGCGGGGCGTCGCCTTCTTCAACGCCTTCACCGCCCGGGCCAGGTCGCCCTCGACGTGATGCGTGTTGCTCCACGGGAAGTCGCGGCGCGTCGTCGAGACCACATACTTGGGCTTCGCCTCGAGCTTCCTCGCCCAGTTCCGGTCCGCCGGTTTCGCCTTCGGGTCTCGCGTGACTTGCGGCCAGTGCTCCTCCATCAGCTCGTAGGTCCGGCGCCCAAAGAGCATCGCGCCCGCGGCGTCCATCATGCGCGTCCAGTAGCGGAGCATCTCGTCGTCGGCGACCCCCTCGCGGTGATCGCAACACCCGTCCAGCGTCACGTTGAGCGCGAAGGTCAGGAGCCCCATGATGCTGACTCTCTCCTAGTTTCAATGCGGCCAGTCGAGAATTCCCTCGCCGGTCGGGCGGTCGGGCTTCACAAGGCCCCTTCGCGCAACGGGATTGAGTCGGCTTAATTCGCTGGCGGTAAGCGAGGTGAGACGCCGTGCGTCCGCGATGAAGCGATCGGCCTCTTCGGGTGCCACAATGCCCTCGACGAGGCCGCGGAACTTCGCCTCGTAGTCCAGCAGGCGCCAGGGGCGGCGGCCGTTTGGGTGGGCGTCGGCGACCGCGACTTCGGCGTCGATGGCACGGCCACTGCGCAAGGTCACCGTGACGTGACCGCCGAAGGCGCGCTTCGCGGGATCGGGATCGCGATACCGGGCCGACCAAGTGGGATCCTCGATGGTCCGGATCTTTCGCCAGAGCGCGACGGTCGACGGTCGATGGGCACGCTCGGCGGTGTAGCTGCGCTCGTGATGCCAGGCGCCATCCTCGAGGGCCACGGCGAGGATGTAGGGGAGCGAATGGTCGAGCGTCTCTCGGCTCGCGTCCGGATCATATTTCTGCGGATCGTTCGCGCCGCTGCCGATGACGGCGTGGGTGTGGTGGCTGGTCTGCACCACGATCTCGGTGACGGCCTCGAGATCGAGTTGGCGCCGGAGGTCGAGGGCGAGGTCGATGAAGGCCTGCGCCTGATACTCGGCCGAGTGCGCCTTGGTGTAGGTCTCGTGGATTGCGCGCGGCGTGGCGTCCATCGCCGGCAACGCCACATCGTAGATGGCGTCGGGACCCGCAAGCATCCAGGCGATCACGGAGTCCTCGCCCTCGTAGATCGGGCTCGGACTCGCCTCGCCGCGCATGGCGCGGTCCACCGCCTCGATCGCGAGCTTGCCGGAGAAGCCCGGCACGAAGGCCTTCCACGAGCTAATCTCGCCCTTGCGCGATTGCCGCGTGGAAAAGCTCAGATGCACCGCTTGGTTCACGGCCTGGTAGACGACTGGTGTCGGGAGATCGAGGAGCCGGCCGATGCCGATGACGGTGGCGGGGCAGAGGTGCGCCACATGATCCTTCTTGTGGGGATGGAGCCCGATCGCCTTCACCAAAGCGACATGGATCTCGTAGGCGACTGCAATGGCACGCGCGAGGGCCGCACCGTCGCGACCGGTCTGCTGCGCCACCGCCAGCAGCGGTGCGATGCTGTCGCCGGGATGCGCGTAGTCGGCGGCAAGAAAGGTGTCGTGGAAATCGAGCTCGCGGACCGCCGTCGCATTAGCCCAGGCCGCCCACTCCGCGCCGACCGTGACTTCGGAGTTAAGGCCGAATAGGGTCGCGCCCCCGGCGCGCGGGTTCGCCAGCGCCATCGCGCGCGCGGCCGCGACCGGCTTGCGATTGATGGCGGCGAGGACCACGCCGGCGTTGTCGATCATCCGCGCCGCCACCAGCTCGGCGGTGTCGTCGTCGATCGCCGGCATCCGTGCGAGCTCGGCGAGCTTCCACGCGAGCTGCCTCTCCCGCGGCAGCCGCTCCGAGGATTTTCGGACTCGGACCTCGTGGTGGATCATCGCGTGCGCTTGGTTATCCGCGCCTCAATTGCGCGGTGCCGCGCGAGCAGCGCCTGCGCCCGCTCCACCACGGGCACGTCGATCATCTTGCCGTCGACGGTGATCGCGCCGACGCCCTGTGCCGTGGCTTTCTCATAGGCGGCGACCACGCGCTCGGCGTGGACGACATCGTCGGGCTGCGGCGCATATTCCTCGTTGAGGATCGAAATCTGGCTCGGATGGACGCAGGCGGCGCCGAGGAAACCCAGGCGGCGCGAGCGCTGGACGGTCGCACGGAACGCCGCGAGGTCGCGGAAATCGGCGACTGTACCGAGGAAACCCAACGGCAGGACGCCGGCCGAGCGTGCCGCGATGATCATCTGCTGCTTCGGGAAGAACAGGCCCTCGGCTTCCGGGAGCATGCCGACGGAGAGGGAAAAATCCTCGGCGCCGAGGGTCAGCGCGACCACACGGGGATGCGCGCGGGCGATCGCCGGCATCTCGAAGAAGGCCTCGGCGGTCTCCACCATCGCGAGGAGCTTGGTCGAGCCGAGGGTCATGCCGCGCTCGGCTTCGATCTCGTCGATGACCTCGCAGAGAAGGCGCAGATGGTTGGCGCTCTCGACCTTCGGCAAGGCGAGCGCATGCACGCGTGGGGAGACCGCGGCCTCGATATCGGGAATGGCATGGCGCAGCGGGCGGTTGATCCGGACGAGCACGTCGGCGCCGCCGCGGGCGACGATCTCGGCGGCTTCCTGCAATAGCGCGCGCGCCCGGGGCTTCTCAGCCAGCGGCACGCTGTCCTCGAGGTCGAGGATGATGGCATCGGCGCCGCGCCAGGCCGCACCGTCCACGAATTTCTTGGCGATCACTGGCACGAAGAGCAGCGAGCGCCAGACGGGCAGATCGGGCCTGAGCGTCATCAGATCACACCCTTCTCCGAGAGCTCGGCCATGCGCTCAGCGCTTAGGCCGAGGAGTCCGCCGAAGATCTCCCGATTGTGCGCGCCCAAGGCGCAGCCCAGCCAATCGATGCCGCCGGGCGTCTCGGAGAGGCGCGGCACGACATTGGGCACCGCGATCTCGCCGGCGCGCGGGTCTTCGCGGATCAGGATGTTCTCGCGCGCCTGGTATTGCGGGTCGGCGAAGATCTCGTCGATGGCGTAGACGGGGCCGCAGGGTACCTGGTGCTTGGCGCACCTCTTCAGAACTTCGTCGCGCTCGAGGCTGCGGGTCCAGTCCGAGACCAGCGCGTCGACGGCGTCACGCGCAGCACTGCGTTGCTTGAACGTGGAGTAAGGTCCGCCGCTCGCCACGTCCGTCCGGCACATCGCCGTGGCCAGGCGCTCGAAGATCTTGTCGGTGGTGCAGGCGATGGCGACCCAGCGGCCGTCCTTCGTCGGGTAATGGCTGTGCGGCACCGCGTTGACCGTCGCGGGTCCCATGCGCTGCCGTACGCGACCGGTCTCGTGGTAGGCCGAGGTGAGCTCGTCGAGGATGCGGAACACAGGCTCGTAGAGCCCGATGTCGATCATTTGGCCCTCGCCGGTAATGTCGCGCGCGCGCAGGGCGAGGAGCGCGCCGTAGGCGCCGTAGATGCCGGTCAGATAGTCCGGGATGGTGGCCGAGCCCGGCGTCACCGGCGCGCGATCGGGGTAGCCTGCGAGGAATGAGAGGCCGCTGAAAGCGTTCGCAATCCGGCCGAACCCGGGCCGGTCGCGATAGGGTCCCGTCTGTCCGTAACCGGTGATGCGCACCATGACCAGGCGTGGGTTCACCTGCTTGAGCGCGTCGTAGCCGATGCCCCAGCCCTCGAGGGTGCCGACCTGGAAATTCTCGACGACGATGTCGACCTTGGCCGCGAGCGCCTTCACCAGCGCCGCGCCCTCGGGCGTGCGGAGATCGAGGGTGATCGATTTCTTGTTGCGCTGCTCGCTCATGAAGATGAGGGAGTCCCCGGACTTCGACGGTGTGCCGAAGCGCCGGAAGGGATCGCCGACTTTCGGCAGCTCGGCCTTGATGACCTCCGCGCCAAACTCGGCGAGCTGCGTCGTGCAGAATGGGCCGGAGATGAAGCTCGAGAGGTCGAGGACGCGAATGCCTTGGAGCGGGCGGAGTGATGTGCTGGTCATGGGAGCGAAGCTAGCGCCGGCGCTCATTTGCAAGCAAGCGGCCAAGTGCCGTGCGTCCTTCGACTCGCCCGCTTACGCGGGCGGCTCAGGATGAGGTGCTTTCTTAATGCCCGAGAAAAATTTCTCATCCTGAGCCGGCGCGAAGCGCCGAGTCGAAGGACGCAACATGCTTATGCAGCGTGCCTGGGCACGCCTGCCTGTACGATCTCGATTACCGGATTGCACCCGAACCGATAGGAGAGCTCCGCGGGCTCCTCGATGTCCCACACTACAAAATCGGCGAGCTTGCCGGCCTCGAGCGTACCGCGATCCCCAAGCCCGAGCGCGCGGGCGGCGTTGCGCGTGACGCCGGCGAGAGCCTGCTCCGGCGTCATGCGGAAGAGCGTGCAGGCCATGTTCAGCATCAGAAGCAGCGAGGTCACCGGCGAGGTGCCGGGGTTGCAATCGGTCGAGATCGCGATGGGCACGCCGTGCTTGTGGAAGAGATCGATTGGCGGCAGCTGCTTTTCGCGCAGGAAATAGAACGCACCCGGCAGGAGCACCGCGACGGTGCCGGCCGCCGCCATCGCCTGCACGCTGGGCTCGTCGATGTATTCGAGGTGATCCGCCGAGAGCGCGCCGTAGCGTGCCGCGAGCGCGGCGCCGCCGAGATTGCTCAGTTGCTCCGCGTGCAGCTTCATGGGCAAGCCAACGCTGCGCGCGGCCTGGAACACCCGCTCGACCTGCGCCGGCGTGAAGCCGATCCCCTCGCAGAAGGCGTCGACGGCATCGGCGAGGTGCTCGCGCGCCACCGCCGGCAGCATCTCGCTTACGACGGCCTCGATGAAATCGTCGGAGCGGCCGGCGTACTCGGGTGGGAGCGCATGGGCGCCCAGAAACGTGGTCGCGACGGTGACTGGCAGGTCCCGGCCGAGCCGCCGCGCCACGCGCAGGCTCTTCGCCTCCGAGGCCGTATCGAGGCCGTAGCCCGACTTGATCTCGACGGTGGTGACGCCCTCGGCGAGCAGCACCTCGAGGCGCGGGCGTGAGGCTTCGTAGAGCGCGTCCTCGGAGAGGGCACGTGTCGCGGCGACCGTCGAGCGAATGCCGCCGCCGGCGCGCGCGATCTCCTCGTAGGTGGCACCCTCGAGCCGCCGCTCGAACTCGCGGGCGCGGCTGCCGCCATAGACCAGATGCGTATGGCAATCGATCAATCCCGGCGTAATGCAACGGCCCTCAGTGTCGTGCAGGCTCGCGTTTGTCGTGGCGGATTGCTGGCGCAGCGCCGACATGGGGCCGATCCAGGCGATGCGGTCACCTTTCACGCCGATCGCGCCATCTTCGATGAGTCCGTAGGGTGTACCTGTCTCGGCCATCGTAACGAGCCGGGCATTCGTCAAAACATGATCCCAGGATTTAGCGGTCATGCCTCTTGTCCTTCAGGTCCGGGCCGGGCGGTGGCCGCTCACTTGGCTGCCGTCGTCAGCCGAGAGGCGGGCGAAGAACGAGATCGAGATCAGCGGCAGGAAGCCCACCGCGACGAAGGCGGGGATGAATTCTTGGATGGTGGGTGCATGGCTGTCGCCGGTGAGCAGTGCCAGGATGGTGGCGCCGAGCGCCACGCCGAAGCTTTGCGAGAGCTGCTGCCCGACGCTAGAAATGCTGCTGCCCTTGCTCACGTTGGTATCGGTCAAGTCCGAATAAGCGAGCGTGTTCATGCAGGTGAACTGGAGCGAGCGGAAGAAGCCGAAAATGAGCAGGCCCGACATCAGGAGCCAGTGCGACGTGTCTGCGCGCACAAGCGCCAGCGCCATGGTCATGAGGCCCACCAACACGGCATTTCCGAGCAGAATGGTTCGAAAGCCGAACGCGCGCAGCAGAGGCGGCGAGGTCGACTTCATCACCATGGAGCCGACCGCGAGCACGAAGGTGATGCTGCCCGACTGAAACGCGCTGAGGCCGAAGGGCACCTGGAGCATCAGCGGCAGCAGGAACGGAAGGGCGGCGAGTCCCGTGCGGCAGATGCCGCCGCCGATCACTGCGATCCGGAAAGTCTTCACCCGGAACAAGGTGAGATCGACCGCGGGCTCGGGTGCGCGGCGCGCGTAGAACCCGTAGAGGGCGAGGCTGAGCGCCGACACCGCCACGATCGCGGCCTCGGCGGCGCCGGAGATCAGCCGCCGGCCCGCGTTCTCGAGGGCGAGCTCGGCCGCCGCGAGCCCGATGCCGCAGAGCACGAAGCCCACGAAGTCGAACCGGCTCACGGCCGAGGAGCGGAAATTCTCGGCGAAGCGGTAGGCGAGCGCGATGCCGAGCACGCCGATGGGTATGTTGATGTAGAAGATCCAGCGCCAGTTCATGTAGGTGGTGAGGAATCCCCCCACCAGTGGGCCGATCGCGGGCCCGATGAGCGCCGGCAAGGTCACGTAGCTCATGGCGGTGACGAGCTCGCTCTTGGGGAAGGAGCGCAGCATGATGAGCCGGCCGACCGGCGTCATCATGGCGCCGCCGAGGCCCTGCAGGATGCGCGTGAGCACGAGCATCGGGAGTGAGGTCGCGAGGCCGCAGAGCGCCGAGCCGAAGGTGAACACGCCGATCGCCGTGCAGAACACGCTGCGCGCGCCGAAGCGGTCGGCGACCCAGCCGCTGATCGGGATGAAGACGGCGAGGCTCAGCAGGTAGCTGGTGATGGCGACGTTGAGGCGCAGCGGATTCTCGCCGAGGCTCTCGGCCATCTGCGGGATCGAGGTCGCGAGGATCGTCGAATCCAGGTTCTCCATGAAGAACCCGCAGGCGATCACCAGCGGAATCAGCAGCCGCAAGCGCGGCTCGGCCACAATGCGATAGGTCGGTTTCAGCGCGCGATCGTCCCGAGACTCGATCATGCCGGCGGTGCGATCCTCATGCCGGGCGATGCAGATCAGCGGGCCGGCGCGTCACCGTGTGCCGTCCACGCTTCAAGGCATGGAGTACCGGTGCCACCACGGCCACCGCCTCCGCCTCGTCCTTGGCGTCGAGCACCGCGAAATCCGCGGGATGGCCGACCGCGAGGCCGTAATCTCCGAGGTTCAGAATGCGCGCGGCATCGCTCGATACCATCTCGAAGCACGCCCGCAGATCGTCGCGGCCGCTCACTTGCAGCGTGTTCGCATGGAGATTCGCCATCCGGACCAGAGAGCAGTCGCCGAAGGGCGTGAAGGGGTTGAGGATGTTGTTGTTGGCGATCGAGCAGGTGACCCCAAGCCGATCGTAGGCGTTGACGTCGACGATGCCTCGGCGGACGTCGTGCGTCTGGTCGCGGCCCATCAGGAAGAGGTCGGTCGCCGGCAGCACGGTGACGGCGACACCGACGTCCGCGAGGCGGCGCGCGATCGGCGCCTGCTTCTCCGGCGGCAACGTCGAGAGTTTGGTCACATGGCCGACATTGACGCGGCCGCCATAGCGGTACTGATCGGCGAGCTCGATCACGCCGTGGATGTCCATGGCCTCCGGTGTGTTGCCGAAATCGAGATGCAGGTCGACGTCGAGGTCGTGGGCGCGCGCGAGCTCGAAGAGGCGCGTGATCTGTCTCATGTGATCGCTGTCATAGCCGGGTGCGCCGCCGACAGAGCTGACGTGATCGCCGCGCTCGATTGCCTGGACGAGAAGCGCCTCCGCGCCCTCGACACCCGTCATGCCCTCCTGCAGGAACGCGCAGATCTCGAGATCGATCGCCCAGCGATAGTCCCGCGCGAGCGCCTCTATGGCCTCGAGCCCAATCAGACCGCCGCTCGGGTCGACCTCGACATGCGTTCGCATCCGCGTCGTCCCCTGGAGGATCGCGGCTTCCAGCGTGGCTTTGGCTCGCTCGTAAACATCCGCGACGGTGAAATCGCGCTTCGCCGCTTGGACGCGCTTCACGGCGTTCGCGGCATTGCGGCCGGCCTCGGGAGGGCAGCGATCGATGATGCGGGACTTGTCGAGGTGGATGTGCGACTCGACGAGGCCGGGTGTCAGGAGCCGGCCACCGAGGTCGATCTCCTCCCGGCCCGTGATCGCGATTTTGGGTGCGATCTCCACGATCCGGCCGTCCACGACGCCAATATCCTGCGTTCCTCCGGCGACACCGCCCATCAGCGTCGCCCTCCGCAGCACCAGATCCATTCGGTCTCCTCGTGGGCTTGGCCCGACCCGCGCCCAATTCTATGGTGCGCGAGCCCTGAGTCGAGTCAACGGGCCGCGAGCGCAGGACAGCCCCGCGCCCCCTCCACGAAAAGGCCTCGAAGGCCCGATGCCGTCCGATTCACGCCGCCTCGCGATCGCTCTGTCGGGGCTTTGCACGTTCATCAACCTCTACGCGACGCAGCCGCTGCTGCCCCTGTTCGCGCGCGATTTCCAGGCGACCGCCGCGCAGGTCAGCCTCACCATCGGCGCCAGCACGCTTGCGGTGGCCCTGGGGGCGCCCTTCGCGGGGTTGGTCGCGGACGTGGTCGGACGGAAGCGGATCATCGCCGGCGCCATGGCGCTGCTGGTGATCCCGACCGCGCTGGTGGCGCTCAGCACCTCGATCGGCGAGCTGGTATTATGGCGCTTCGTTCAGGGGCTGCTGCTGCCGCCGATCTTCGCGGTGACGATCGCCTACATCGGCGACGAGTGGCCGGGCGATCAGGTTCCCGGCGTCACGGCCGCCTATATCGCGGCGGGCGGACTAGGCGGCTTCCTCGGACGCTTCGTCTCGGGCGTGGTCGCCGACCACGGCGGCTGGCGAGCGGCGTTCTGGATCTACGCCGCCGTGACCGCGGTCTCCGCCGCCTATGTCGCCCGGGCGCTGCCGCGGGAACGGAATTTCGTGCGGGCGGAGGGGCTGCGCCATTCCGCGCGGCTCGCCATCGGGCATCTCTTCAATCCACCCATCGTTGCCACGTTCGCGATCGGGTTCGCGGTGCTGTTCTCGTTCGTAGCCGCGTTCACCTACGTGAGCTTCTACCTGGCGGCATCGCCATTCGAGCTCTCGGCCTCGGCGCTCGGCTCGATCTTCGTGGTCTATCTGCTCGCCGTGGTGGTGACGCCGATGACCGGGCGCTGGGCCAACCGGGTGGGGCGCCGCGCGCTGGTGATCGGCGCGATCGCGGTCTGGTGCGTGGGGCTGCTGATCACGCTGGTGCCATGGCTGCCGAGCATCATCGCGGGGCTGGCGATCACCTCGGTCGCGGGCTTCGTCTGCCAGGCCGCGGCCACCGGCCTGCTGGCGCAGCAAGCGGAAGCGGCGCGATCCTCGGCCGTAGGCCTCTACGTCACCTGCTACTATCTCGGCGGTACTGCGGGTGCGACCGTGCCGGCACCGGTCTGGGAGCGTGCGGGGTGGGCTGGCTGTGTCGCTTTAGTGATCCTGGTGCTTGTCGCGATGGCGGCACTTGTCGCTCGGTTCTGGCGCTCGGAGCGACCCGGCCACGCGCGATTAGAGAAACTCGCAAGCCTTTGATTGGATTGCGATATCACGGACACGTCTTAGGCATCGACATTTTCGCAACACTCCGAGCTTTTCTGCGTCGGCGGATTGCGCGGGCTTGAGTCTGCCGACATTATCAAGGCTCAATTCGATTCAATCCCAGGAGAAGGAGTCAGAAGAAATGAAGATGTGGACGGTTGCGGTCGCCGCAGTGATCGCAGGCGCGTTGGCACTGCCTGCCGCTTATGCACAAACCACGGCCGCGCCGGCGGCGAAGCCCGCGGCCACGGCGAAGCCGATGGCGCACAAGGCGCACCACAAGATGGATTGCTACGACTACGCCTATCAGTCGGCAGCGATGGCCGACTGCCTCGCCAAGCAGGGCAACAAGACCAGCTCGGCGAAGCCGATGATGAAGAAGGCGAGCAAGAAGAAGACCACCCCGTAGTTCGAGTAGGCGCATAACCCGCAAGGCGGCGCGGCGGCACCCATTCGCAGTTGGGGGGCGAGTCGGCTGATGCGCCGGCGCCAGCCTTGCGGGATTTTTTACCTTATCGGTCCCGACGTTTCGCGCGCGCTGTCGGCGCCGCCGTCAGGGGATCATCCGGCCAGAAGTGTTTCGGGTAGCGTCCGCGCATTTCCGCGCGCACGCCGGCATAGCCCATCGCCCAGAATCCCCGGAGATCGCGGGTGACCTGAAGCGGCCGCCCCGCCGGCGACAGCAAGTGCAACAAGAGGGGCACGCGGCCGTCGCCGACCGCCGGCGTTGTGGCAAGGCCAAACATCTCCTGAAGCCGCACCGCTAGGATGGGCGCCTCACCGTTGCCGTAGTCGATCGGCACACGAGACCCGCTGGGCACGGCGACGTGCGTCGGTGCCAGCATGTCGAGCCGCCGCTGCTGCTCCCAGCTCAGCATCGCCTTGAGCGCCGCCACGAGGTCGAGGCGCGGAAGCTGACTTCGTCGCGTGATGCCCGCGAGGAAGGGGCCGAGCCATTCTCCGAGGCTAGAGAGCAGCTGGGCGTCGGAGAGATCGGGCCAACTTTCGCTCTCGATCCCGCGGGCAAATCGAATGCGATCGCGCAACGCGGCGGCCCCGCGCGTCCAAGGCAGCGCCTCGAGACCGAGCTCGCGTAGGCCCTCGAGCATCGCCGTTTCGACCGCGGCAGCTGGCGCGTCCGGTAGCGGATCATCGCGCAAGAGCAGCGCACCGAGCCGCTCCTGCCGCCGCGCTAATACCGCCGCTTCGCGCGAGTCCCAGGCGATGCGATCGGCGGTCTCGATGTGGCTCGCAAATATCGTCTCGATGTCCGCGCGCGCGAGCGGTGCCGCGAGAAAGACCCGGGCATTGCGCGGCTCGCCATCGAGCTCGGCGACCGCCAGGAATTCCTCGGCGGCGAGGGAATCCGCGGGATCCATGACGGCGCCGGAGCCGTTGGCCAATCGGAAGGACCCGGCCTTCTCGCCGCGGCGCTGAGCCAACCGATCAGGATAGGCGAGTACCACCACGCTGCCGGCGTCCGCGCGTTCGCCACTCTCGTTGGTGACGCCGAGTTGGCGCCGCCATTGGCGCGCCTGCTCCCTGGCGCGCTCGAGGCTACCGCGGTCGAGGGTGAGCCCGGGCGGAAGATGGCGGGCGGCGCCTCCGTCGCGCAGCAGATCGACGCGAAGCCGGAGGTCGGAGTCCCGGCTACCCGGTCCAGCTCGGACCACATCGCGCTCGCTGAGGAGCGCGGCGATCTCGCAGGCCAGCGCGCCCTGACCCAGCTCCCGCGCGCGCAGCATCATGTGGGCGAGGCGAGGGTGAAAGCCGAGCACCGCCATCGCCTGCCCGTGCGCGGTCAGGCGGTTGTCGCGATCGAGCGCGTCGAGATCGCGAAGCAGGGCGCGGGCCTGGGCATAGGCGGCGGCCGGCGGTGGGTCGAGCCAGGAGAGCGACGCCGGGTCCGCCGCACCCCAACGCGCCAGCTCGAGCGCCAGCGGCGCCAGGTCAGCCTCGAGGATCTCCGGCTGCGTGAAGGGGACGAGCAAGGCTTGCTCGTGCTCGGGCCAGAGGCGGAAGCAGATGCCGGGCTCGAGGCGCCCGGCGCGGCCCCGGCGCTGTTCCGAGGCGGACTGGGAAACCCGCTCGGTCACCAGGCGCGTCATGCCCGTGCGCGGATCGAACCGCGCCCTGCGCATCAGGCCGCTGTCGATCACCACGCGGACGCCGTCGATGGTGAGGCTGGTCTCGGCGATCGAGGTCGCCAGGACGATCTTGCGCGTGCCTGGCGGCGCCGGCTCGATCGCGGAGTCCTGTGCCCCCGGCGGAAGATCGCCATAGAGAGGTGTCACGCGGATCTCTGGTCCGAGGGCCAGGTCCTGGAGCCGGCGCTCCACCCGCCGGATTTCGCGGACGCCCGGCAGGAACACCAGGAGACTGCCGCTCTGGTGCTCGAGGGCGTGGCTGATCGCCCGCGCGATGCCATCCTCGACGCGGTCGATGGGCGGTCGCTCGAGGTGACGTGTCTCCACCGGAAACATGCGCCCTGGACTGGCAATGACCAGCGCTTCGCCGAGCAGGCTCGCTACGCT
The DNA here is from genome assembly GCA_035280245.1 of Allostellaceae bacterium. Lineage (GTDB taxonomy): Bacteria > Pseudomonadota > Alphaproteobacteria > ATCC43930 > CGMCC-115725 > DASZHJ01. The sequence goes on along the minus strand of DATEGF010000155.1, from coordinate 4,044 downwards.
GGCGCCGTCGAGCGTGGCGGACATCACGAGAAGGCGCAGATCCGGGCGCAGCACACGGCGTGCCTCGAGCGCGAGTGCCAGGCCTAGATCGGCATCGAGGGATCGCTCGTGAAACTCGTCGAAGATCACCAGGCCAACGCCCTCCAGCGCGGCGTCGCCTTGGAGCGCGCGCACCAGGATGCCCTCGGTCACCACCTCGAGCCGCGTCTTCGGTCCTACCTTGGTGTCGAGACGGGTGCGATAGCCGACGGTGTCGCCGACGCGCTCGCCGAGCATCGCCGCCATGCGCCGCGCGGCCGCACGGGCGGCCAATCGGCGCGGCTCGAGCATCACGATGCGGCGGCGCTCGAGCCACGGTTGATCGACGAGCTCGAGCGGAACCAGAGTGGTCTTGCCGGCCCCGGGGGGTGCTTCCAGCACGGCGAGCCCCGGCGTCGCCAGAGCGGCGACGACGCTCGGTACCGCGTCCGACACGGGCAGGCGCCCTCGCCATTTTGAGAGATCGGCCGTTGGCATGCCCTGACCCTAGAGCACGTCCCGTCCGGGTGGAATTGCGTGACTAATCCGGTGCCGCCAGCGCGAGCACCGAGATATCGGCGTGCTCGATCTCGCGGCCGAGCGCTTGCTTGAGCTCATCGATGCGTCGGTTTACCTCGGCGATGCTGAGGCGCGGATCGAAACGCAGTGCCAGCTCGATGAACACGACACGACCCGATCGCCGCGAGCGCACGCGCGCAAGCTCGCCATAACCGCCAGCGCGCTGGGTGAGCGCGCGGTCGACGGCCTCTCGGACCGCGCGCCCCGCCGACCGGTCGAGCAGATCAGTGAGCCCCGTGGACAGCATGTCGATCGAATTCACAACGATAACGCCCGCCACGAAGAGCGAGCCAATCGCATCGGCGAAGGCGACGACCGCGTCGTCTGTAGACAGTGCGGCGACCGTCATGGTGACTTGCACGCAGCAAGAGGACATCAGCTTGACCGTACGGGCTCGCAGCTGTCCCAGCATGACGAGTGCGCTTTCCGCCCGCAGCGCCGCGCGCATGCGGCCCCAGGCGACGAAATTGACGTAGAGATTGAGGGCGCCGATCAGTGCCGCCATCGTCAAACCGAAGGGCGTACCCGTGGCTCTTTCGCCGGCCAGCATGGCGATGGCCTGGGCGCCGATCCAGATGGCGCCGCCCAGCATCGCGGCGCCGATCACCGTGTTGGCGATCTGCTCGAGCTTGCCCGTGCCGAACTCGAGGTCGCCGAGCTCGCCGCGGTGGATTCGCCACATCACCACCAGCGAGAAGAACTCGGTCAAGGCCATCAAGCAGGCGCGGATGGTCTCGGCCATGAGCGTGAGCGAGCCACCCAGGGTCCCGATCAGGATGAGCATGACGATGATGCCGGAATCGGCGAGCAGGGCGAATTCCACCGAGCTCTCCTCGGCTCGCTGCTCCGGCGTGACGCGTGGGTCTTTCGCCATGGGGGCCTAGAGCCGCAGCCGGGCCCAGATCACGTCCATGAGCCCGATGCCGGGAAAATCCACGTAGGCGGCGTGGCCAATGGGACAGGTCTCGACATCGTCTTTCGACGGGTCGAGCTTGATCAGCGCCTGGCCCACGCCGACATGCCGCCCCTTGGCGAGCGCCGCGAGATCGGCCTGGCCGATGGTCGCGGCGGCGCCACGTGTGAGCAGGACCGTGCCATGCCGCACGCGACGCTCGCCTTCGAGGACCACGTCGGCCCTGGCGTCCTTCGGCAAGAGCGCCAGCTCGACGTCGGAGACCGGGGCATCGATCATCATCACGCTGCAGTCGACCCAGGTCGCCACAGGGTTCCCCGGCTGCACCGCCGAGCCGGGACCCGTGATCAGGCTCCAGACCAGCGCGCCGGGTGGTGCCGTGACCGAGGCGCTCCGGGCCTTCTCGTAGGCTTCTTGCGCGGCCTTCAACACCTTGCGGGCAAGGTCGACGTCGACCTCGGCGAGCGCCAGTTCGAGCTTCGATTGGTTGAGCGCCAGTCGTGCATCCTCGAGACTCCGGGCCGCGACGGCGCCATCCGTGCCGTCATCGAGGAGAAACGTGCCTCGCTCTGCGGCACCCAAGCGTTGGCTCGAGCGGTCGAGCTCCGACTGCAATCCCGTTACCGTCTTCTGGAGCTCGACCAATTGCTGGGTCTCGGCATCCGCGGCGGCCTGCGAGCCATGCCCACTGGCCGCGAGCTTGTTCATCCGATCGGCCTGCTGCTGCTCCAGCCCCAGGCGCTGCTTCGCAAGCGACAAGGTGCCGGTCGCCGCTTTGATCCGCGTGCCGAGGTCGCGCTTGAAGGCCTCGGAATAGGCCTGTGCCAGCGCGTCGCGGGCATCGACGATGGTCTGCCGGACCCTCACCTCCGCCTCCAAGGACTGGCGGCGCTCTTTCGCGCGACCAAGGTCGGCCTCGGCTCGCGCGAGCGCGGTGCGATCGGCGAGCGGATCGTCGATTAAGGCAATCTGGCCATCGGCGCCCACCCGCTCGCCCGGATAGAGCGGACGAGGACCGACAAAGCCGGCGATCGGAGTGGTGGTGGGGCTGATCCAACTCGTGACGGCGGCATCGCGCAGGATGACCGAGCGCAGATAAGGCCCACCCATCCATCCGACGTAGACCACAAGACCGACGAGCCCGATGAGACCCAGCGATCCCCGCTTACCCAGTCGAACCTGCATTCCCCCTGCCCCTATGCGGGATCATCGCCTCGCCGGCCCCTCGAGGCAAGGGCTCCGGTTGGCGCTCGGAGAGCCTCGGCTCGCCGCGCTGCTCTTGTGCGTGGTTACCGAGCCGTCTAGCGTGCGCCCCCCATGACGACGCGTTACCTCCTCATCATCATCGCGATTCTCACCACGATCGCGCTCAGCCAGCTCCTCATAGTGTTTCATGACTTCAACAAGGAACAGGATTGTCTCGCTGCCGGCGGTGGGCGGCGCTGCGGGCAGGTGATCGAGCTGCATCGTTAGGGCGCCGCCCGTTCGTTTGACTGCCCGCCGGACACCCGCTTAAAACAATCGTTCGATGCGTTTGGTTCGCGGGGGAAGCCGCTTTGGGTCATCCGATCGAAGATAGGACGCTGCTCGTCGCCGAGCCCGCGAGCGATACCAAGACGCGGCTCCTGGGCGTCGCCGAGCGGCTCTTCGCGGAGCAGGGCTTCGACGGCGTGTCCGTGCGGCAGCTCACTGCGGCCGCGGGTGTGAATCTCGCCGCGGTCAACTATCACTTCGGCTCCAAGGAAGGGCTTCTCGCCGCGATCTTCGAGCAGCGTTGCCGTCCCATGAACGAGGAGCGGCTTCGGCGCCTCAGCGATTGCGCGGAGCACGCGCATCGACCGCCGATGCTCGAGCAGATCATCGCGGCCTTCATCGCGCCGGCCTTGGCCTCGAGCGCGGACCGCGGCGGCGGCAGGGCCGCCTTCACACGGCTCCGCGCGACGCTGTCGGTCGAGCACAACGAACTGGCACGCAGGCTGATCGCCAGGCATTTCGATGCGACCAGCCAGCGTTTCGTCGCCGCACTCGGCCGCGCGGTGCCGCACCTCTCGCGCGCGGAGCTCTATTGGCGTTTTCATTTCCTCCTGGGCGCACTCTACTACTCGATGATCAATCCGAGCCGCATCGCGTATCTCTCCGACGGGATCTGCGATCCCGCCGACGTGGAGGCCGTGCTGACCCAGATGGTCCCGTTCATCGCCACGGGCTTCCGCGCGCCAAGCCTGGATCGATCGAGCCGTGGGCGCGCACGGCGGGGAAGGAGAGGCGAGTGATGCGATTGCGATGGTCTTTACTGGTGGTCGCGTGCCTGGCGCTCATCGGCGCGATGGCGCCGGCGCGCGCCGACGACACGGTGGACGCGATCAAGGCGCGGCACAAGCTGATCGCGGGCGTCAAGAACGACACGCCGCCCTTCGGCTATATCGACGAGAAGAACGAGGTCGTGGGCTTCGACGTCGATATCGTCCGCGAGATCGCCAAGGCGCTCGACGTCGATCTCGAGCTGGTGAAGGTGACCTCGCCGACGCGCATTC
>DATEGF010000154.1:0-19684 GCA_035280245.1 Allostellaceae bacterium | reverse complement strand
GGGCCTCGGCGAGGGCCGAGAGGTCCTTGGCGAGCCGCGCGAGCTTGCGGGCGGCGCGGCCCTGCTGGCGCGGCGGCAGCCGGATCGCGGCGGCGCAGAGCTCGACGACCGCGACATCGAGCCCGGTCATCTCGACGAGGTGGCCGTCCGCCACCGCCGCGCGGGCGGCGCTCAGGGTGTCGGAGACAAGCGCGAGGTTGGCGGGCTCGGTGGTCATGGCATGGCTCCTGTGGCCTGGGATGGTGGAGGCGGGGGCGGCGCGCGGTTCGCGCGATAGATGTAGACGAGGATCTCGGCGACCGCGGCGAAGGCCGCGATCGGAATCTGGTTGCCGATCTCGACGGCCGAGAGGAGCTCGGCCAAGTCCGCGTCCTCGCGGACCTTCACGCCGTGCTCGAAGGCCAGCTGCAGGATGCGCTCGGCGATGGCGCCACGGCCGCTCGCGACCACCCGCGGCGCGTCCGCCGCGGCGCGGTCGTAGCGCAGCGCGACGGCGACGGCGGGCTTCTCGGGGAGTGGATTTCGCGGGGTCAACAGGGCGTCCGATCGGCGGCTAATTCCTCGGACAGCCTAGAGAAATAGGCTTAACAGATGGTTGACGGAGGGTCCCGCCGCGAGAGCGCGCTTTTACCAGATGTTAAGGCAATCGGCGCAGAGTCCCGGCGATGGACCTGACGCAAATCCCGCTCTTCAAGGCGATGGCGGCGAAGCTCGCGTGGCTCGGCGGGCGCCAGACCGTGCTGGCCGAGAACGTCGCGAACCTCAATACGCCGGGCTTCCACCCGAGCGACCTCAAGCCGGTCGACTTCGCCAAGCTGCTCAAGGGCGAGACCAGCGGACCCCTCCAAATGGTCGCGACTGCGCCGGCGCATATCGGGACGCCTGCCTCGGGCGGCCAGGCAAACCTCCAGAAGGTGGGGACGGGGGGACCGGTCCAGGTCGAGGAGCAGATGATGAAGGTGAGCGACACCGCCACCCAATACGCCTTCACTACCACGCTCTATCAGAAACAGATCGCGCTCATCAAAACAGCGCTCGGGCACTGAGGAGTAGGGGACCATGGATCTCGATACCTCGATGCGCCTGGCCTACGCCGGCATGACCGCGCAGACGCAACGTCTCAAGGTGATCGCCGAGAACCTCGCGAATACCGATTCGACCGCGCGCACTCCCGGCGGCGAGCCCTATCGCCGCAAGGTCGTGAGCTTCCACTCCGTGCTCGACAAGACGCTGGGCGCGACCTCGGTCGCGGTCGGGCCGCCGGTCACGGTGCCGGGCAAGCTCGAGAGCAAATGGGACCCCGGCAATCCCGCCGCGGACGCCCAGGGCTTCGTGCAGATGCCGAACGTCAGTCCGGTGGTCGAGCTCATGGACATGCGCGACGCGCAGCAGAGCTACCAGGCGAACCTCAATGTAATCGACGCCGCGAAGGCGATGATCTCTCACACTCTCGAGCTGCTCAGGGGATAAGCCATGGCCGATCCGATCGCCAACGCGGCGGCAGCCGCCTATGCGAATGCCGGCAAGATCGCGAGCGCGGGGCTTGCCGCGCGCGATGGCGCCCAGGACGGCGGCGGCTTCGGCGACCTCCTGCGCAAGGCGGCCGAGAGCGCGGTCGACACCTTGAAACAGGGTGAGCAGGCGAGCTTGCAGGGCGTCATGGGCAAGGCCGACATCGCGCAGGTGGCGGCTGCCGTCGCCAACGCCGACGCGACCTTGCAGACCATCGTCGCCGTGCGCGACCGCGTGATCGGCGCCTATCAAGACATCATCAAGATGACGATCTGAGCCGGCGCTCTCGGCAGAATGCCATGAACGCCAGCGACGTCTTCGGGATCGGCAATCAGGCGATCATGGTCGCGCTCGAGATCGGCGCGCCCGTGATGCTGCTGGCGCTCGCCGTCGGCCTGGTGATCTCGATCCTCCAGGCGCTGACGCAGATACAGGAGATGACCTTGACCTTCGTGCCGAAGATCCTGGTGATCTTCGTCTCGCTCCTGGTGCTGATGCCCTTCATGCTGAGCACGCTCATCGAGTTCACCCAATCCCTCTTCGCCCGCATTGTCACGGGCTGAGGTCCGGGCCATGCTCGACCAGATCCTGCCGGCCAATGTCTTCGCGGCGGCGCTGGTGTTCGCGCGGCTGGGCTCGGCCTTGATGCTGCTGCCGGGGATCGGCGAGGTCTATGTGGCGCCGCGGCTCCGGCTGGTGCTGGCGCTCGGGATCACGCTGGTGGCGACGCCGTTGGTGGCGCCCGTGCTGCCGCGCCTGCCCGCCGGCACCCTCTCGCTCATGCTGATGTTGGGCGGCGAGATCGTCGTCGGCCTTTTCCTGGGTACGATCGCGCGCATCCTGCTGGCGTCGGTCGAGGTCGCGGGCACGATGGTCTCGATCAACCTGGGCCTTTCGGCGGCGCTCATCTTCAATCCCCTGCAGCAGCAGCAGGAATCCATCACCAGCACGTTCTACGGCGTGGCGGGCGTGCTCATCATCTTCCTCGCGGACCTGCATCACCCCATGCTGCGCGCGCTGGTCAGCAGTTACAACGTCTTCGAGCCGGGCGCGATTTTCCAGTGGGGCGATTTCTCCGACGCGGTCGCGCGGTCGGTTACCGAGTCCTTCAAGATCGGCGTCGAGATGGCGGCGCCCTTCATGATCATCGGCACGATCTTCTATATCGCGGTCGGCATGATCTCGCGGCTGACGCCGCAGCTGCAGATCCTGTTCGTGGTCCAGCCGCTGCAAATCGTGGCGGGCCTGGTCGCCTTCGCTCTCCTGCTGGCGACGGGCCTGCAGTGGTTCCTCGAGCGGTTCGCCGCCGAGTTCCTGGCGCTCACGGGAGCCTGATCCGTGGCCGACGACATCGACGACAGCCAACGAACAGAAGAGCCCTCGGGTAGAAAGCTCTCGAAAGCGCGCGACCGCGGTCAGGTCGTGCAGTCTCGAGAGATCAACAACTGGTTCATGATCGGCACCGCGCTCGGGCTGGTCGCCTTCGGCGGCGGTCCGATCGCGCGCACCATCGGTCTGGCGCTCCAGCGCTACATCGAGGCCTCGCACGAACTCAGCGTCGAGGGCGCGCTCTGGCCCGCCCTGCGCGAGACGCTCGCGACCATTGGCACGGCGCTGGTACTGCCCATGATTTTGCTGATCGCGGCGGCGCTCGCGGGCTCGCTGGTGCAGACCGGCCTGCTGTTCGCGCCGGAGAAGCTCTCGCCCAAACTCGACAATCTCTCGCCGATGAAAGGGTTCTCGCGGCTCTTCTCCGCGCGCGGCCTGATCGAGTTCGGCAAGACGCTGGCGAAGCTTGCCGTGGTGGTCGCGGTGGTCGCCACGCTGATGCAGCCGGAGCTCGTCCGCCTGCCGCTGATGTCCGGCCTCGACGCCGGCCAAATGCTGGGCGAGATCGCGCGATTGACCGGCCGCATGGGGCTCGGCGTCTTCGTGGCACTCACCTTCATCGCCATCCTCGACTACGGCTTCCAGCGCTTCAGCTTCATGAAGTCGATGCGGATGTCGAAGCAGGAGGTGAAGGAAGAGTTCAAGCAGTCCGAAGGCGATCCCATGATCCGCGCGCGGCTCCGGCAGATCCGCATGGACCGCGCCCGGAAGCGCATGATGGCGGCGGTGCCGACGGCCTCGGTGGTGGTGACAAACCCGACCCACGTGGCGGTGGCACTCAAGTACGAGCTCGGCGCCGAGGGCGCGCCGACCGTCGTCGCCAAGGGCGCCGAGCTCATGGCGGCGCGCATCCGCGAGATCGCCACCGAGCACAAGGTGCCGATCGTGGAGAACCCGCCGCTCGCCCGCGCGCTCTATGCCAATGTCGAGGTCGAGCAGCAAATCCCGCCCGAGCATTACAAGGCGGTGGCGGAGATCATCGGCTACGTCTTCCGCCTGCAGGGCAAGCTCAAACCGAAAGCCCGGCCGGTTTGAATTATGCTAGACTACGCCTCGAACCTCGTTAGAGACCGGGCAACATGACGCTCTCCAGTCCCGCCCTCGTCGTCGACGCGAACGCGCGCCGCCCCGATGGCGAGGCGACGCTCCGGCGCTGGATCTTTCGGCTCGGTCTCTTGACCGCGGTGCTTTCCGCCTCGGCATTGATCGTGGGCGTGGCGACCCTCAGCGGCATCTCGCAGCACGTGATCTTCTGGCCAGCCTCCATGCTGCTCGCGGGCATGGCGCTGCTGGCGGGGGTGGCGAGCGTGGTCGCGAACCGCGTCCACGAGGTGCTCGCCCGCCGCGTCGACGTGCTGGCCCACGCGCTCGAGGCCTCGCCGAACGCGCATCTGATCCTGGGGCCGCGCGAGACGGTCGCCTACGCCAATGCCGCCTTCCGCTCGCTCTTCCCCGACGGCGAGACGGCGCCGCTGCAGGCGATCCAGAGCCGCATCGCCGGCGAGGGCGACACCGCCGACGAGTTTGCTCGGCTCCGCGACGAGGCGCAGGGACACGGCCGCGCTCACGGTCGGATCGCGCTCCGCGGTGCCGCCGGCGGCACCGCCTGGTTCAATGTCGCGGCGCACTCGCTCCCCGGCCGGCCCGGCTTCAGCCTCTGGAGCTTCGAGGACGTAACCGCGCGGCACGAGATGGAGCACGTGATCCGCGACGAGCAGATGAAGCTCGCGGACTTCCTCGACAACGCGCCCGTGGGATTCTACTCCGTCGACAGCGAGGGCCGCTTCCTGTTCGTGAACCAGGCGCTCGCGGATTGGCTCGGCCGGTCGCCGAGCGCGCTCATCGAGGAAGGCGCGCGGCTCAAGGATTTCATCGCCGGCGACATCCCCGCGGAAGCGCCGCCGCACACGCCGTTCGCAACCGATCCCGGCATGCCGCAGCGTGGCGCCGTGGCGCTCAAGGGTCGCAACCGCATCGTCCATGCGTCGATCACCCAGACCGTCGTGCAGACCGGCGAGGGGCTGCGCACGCGATCGGTGGTCCGAGACCTGACCCCCGAGCGCGAGTGGGAGGAGGCGCTCCGCCAATCCCGCCAGCGCTTCCAGCGCTTCTTCGCGGATGCGCCGGTGGGTGTGGCGCTGCTCGATCGCGATGGCCGTTTCGACGAGGCGAACCGCGCGCTGGGCCGGCTCTTCGGCCTGCCGCCCGCCGACCTCATCGGCCGCATGCTGGTGGATTTCCTGCCGGAGACCGAGGCGCGCTCAGTCGCGCGCCGGCTGGCGCAGGCCGTAGCCAACCCGCAATCGCTCACCGCACCCATCGAGGTCAGGCTCAAGAGCCCGCGTGAGCGCTCGGCCACGGTGTTCGTCTCCCGGCTCGACGCGCCCGAGGAGGTGAAGGCCGGCCTGATCCTGCATTTCATCGACACCACCGAGCAGAAGAGCCTCGAGACCCAGTTCGCGCAGTCGCAGAAGATGCAGGCGGTGGGCCAGCTCGCGGGCGGCGTCGCGCACGACTTCAACAACCTGCTCACCGCAATGATCGGATTCTGCGACCTGCTGCTGTTGCGTTTCCGGCCGGGCGACCCGTCTTTCGCGGACATCATGCAGATCAAGCAGAACGCCAACCGCGCGGCCAACCTGGTGCGCCAGCTCTTGGCCTTCTCGCGCCAGCAGACCCTGCAGCCGCGCGTGCTCAGCATCACCGACGTGCTTGCCGAGCTCTCGCACCTGCTGCAGCGGCTCATCGGCGAGAATATCGAGCTCAAGGTCGTGCACGGCCGCGACCTCGGCCTGATCAAGGTGGACCAGGGCCAGCTCGAGCAGGTGATCATCAACCTCGCGGTGAACGCGCGCGACGCCATGGCGGGCGGCGGCACGCTCACCATCCGGACCAGCAACGTCACCACGACCGCGCCGGTGCGCCGCGGCCACGAGGTGATGGCCCCCGGCGACTATGTCCTGATCGAGGTGGTCGACACCGGCATCGGCATCCCCAAGGAGAACCTCGAGCGCATCTTCGAGCCATTCTTCTCGACCAAGGAGGTGGGCTCCGGCACCGGCCTCGGGCTCTCCACGGTCTACGGCATCGTGCGCCAGACCGGTGGCTTCGTGTTCGTGGAAAGCGAGCCCAGCAAGGGTGCCGCCTTCGCGATCTACCTGCCGCGTTTGGCGGCGATCGATGTGGCGCAGCAGCAGCGGGTCGAGCCCGGCGAGGCACAGCAGGGCCGCGACCTCACCGGCGCGGGCACGGTGTTGCTGGTCGAGGACGAGGATCCCGTGCGGCTCTTCAGCGCCCGCGCGCTCCGCAACAAGGGCTACCGCGTGATCGAGGCCAAGAGCGGCGAGGCCGCGCTAGAGACCTTGACCGCGGGCAAGGAGCGCATCGATCTCCTGATCACCGACGTGGTCATGCCCAAGATGGACGGGCCCGCGCTGGTGAAGCACGTGCGCGAGACGCATCCCGACATGAAGGTGATCTTCATCTCCGGCTACACCGAGGACGCGTTCAGGAAGCGCCTCGACAGCGACAGCGACATTCATTTCCTGCCCAAGCCCTTCAGCCTGAAGCAGCTCGCCGGCAAGGTGAAAGAGGTGATTGTCGCAGAGGCGCCGGCAACGTAGGTTCGCCTCGAGCTCGCGCTCCGGCAGGCATCATTCCAAGAACAGTCTGAGCTCCTCGAAAAAGCGCGCAGCCGCGGGCTCGCTCTTCAAAAAAAGGTGGTTCTGCCCGGGCAGCACGACAAACCGTGCGCCGGGTATGGCAGCGGCCATCAGGCGGCCGGCCTCGAGGGGACAGATGAGATCGCCGCGCACATGCATGACGAGGGTCGGCGCGGCGACCTGCGGAAGCAGCGCTCGGATATCGAAATTGCCGACGGTCTCGAAATACCGCGCCGCACATTCGGGAGACGTGGTCTTTCGCTGCAATTCGTTGAACCAGTCCGCCTGTTCTTTGGTGCCATCCGGAATGAATTGAGCGGTGAACATCTGGCGGAACACCGGATTGTCCATGCCCCATCCGAGGCGCATCAACGTGGCCATCGCGCTGCGCTTCTCGCGCTCTTCCGGCGAGCGCTTGGCGCCGCCGACCGCAAAGCCGCCATAGAGAATCAGGTGCGAGACCCGATCGGGGTGCCGCACGGCGTAAGCGATCGAAATGGCGCAGCCCTGCGAGACGCCGAGCAGCGGAAAGCGGTCGATCCCGGCCGCATCGACCACGGTCTCGAGATCGCCGACCCAAGCATCGAGCGAGAGGGCGTCGACATCCCAATCAGATAACCCGTTGCCCCTCGCGTCGTAGCGCAAGAGCGTGTGGTGCCTCGCCAGACCTTCCAGCAAATGATGCCAGATCGGGCTTTCCCAGTCGTACTCGAGGTGGTTCATCCAATTCGCCGTTTTGACCAGCGGCGGTCCCGCGCCAACCTTGGCATAGGCAAGTCGCACTCCGTCCGGTGCGCGACAATAGCTGATCTCCTGCGTCATGCTGACGGAATCGAAATTCACCGAGTAGACTTCGACCGGATGGGCGATGTTCTTGAGATTGCGCAGCCCGAGCTTTTCAAAGGTGAAGGACAGCTTTTCGAGCAGATGATCGCGGGCTTGGCGCGAGATGCAAATCCCGCCGGGGTCGGCGATGGCCTCGAGCCGCGCGGCGACGTTCACGCCATCGCCATAAATGTCGTCACCATCGATGATGATGTCGCCGAGATTGATGCCGACTCGGAACTCGATGCGCCGATCGACGCTGATGGCGCCATTTCGCACGTTCATGCCGCGCTGCACTTCGACCGCGCAGCGCACGGCATCCACGACGCTCGGGAACTCGATGAGGATGCCGTCGCCGGTGGTTTTGACGACGCGGCCGCGGTACTCCGCGATCTTCGGGTCGATCAGCTCGCGGCGATGCGCTTTCAGACTCGCAAGCGTTCCTTCCTCGTCGGCGCCCATCAACCGGCTGTAGCCGGCCACATCGGCGGCGAGGATGGCTGCGAGCTTACGTTCGACGCGCTCGAGCGACAAAGCGGAACCTCACTGCTCCGTAAGCGAAAGCCTAACCGAAATACCTGACCCGGTATACGAGAGGCTCTCCCGCGCCGGCCGGGTAACGAAGTCCAGTTCTATCGGGCAACAGCCGACAGGGTCTCGATCACTGGAACATCTAACCCGCGCAGCAGGATAGCTTTGCCACGTCCTTCGTGAAACTCAGTGCCGCGAGCTTCAGCCCTTCGACCGTTGTGAGATACGGAAAGATCGTTTCCGCGAGCTGCTCGACGGTCAGCCCGCATTTGATCGCGAGCACCGCGGTCTGGATGCTGTCTGCGCCTTCTGGCGCCAGGATATGCGCGCCGAGCAGCTTCCCGTTGTGGGCGTTTGCGATCAACTTGATCAATCCGCGCGTGTCGCGCGCGGCGAGCGCCCGTGCGACGTCGCTCAACGGCAGGACGGAGGTCCGCACCTTAAGACCCTGCTCACGAGCGGCCGCTTCCGTCAGGCCGACGCTGGCAACTTGCGGGTCCGTGAACACGACCGCGGGCATCGTGCTCGCCTCGTAGCGCCTGCTGTCGTCGTTGAGCGCATTCTCCGCGGCGACCCGCGCGCCGTAGGCCGCCATATAGACGAACTGGTCTCGCCCGGTGACATCGCCCGCGGCATAGGTGCCGGACCTCGATGTGCGCATCCGGTCGTCGACCTTGATGCCGCCGCCGCGCAGCAATTCGACGCCCGCTTCCGCGAGACCCATACCCGCGGTGTTGGGCTTGCGGCCGGTGGCAACGAGTACCTGCTCGGCCCTCAAGGTCTCGGGGGCGCCATCGGCCAGGACCGAGAGCGCAATCCCGTCGGAGTCCTGCCGGATCTCGCGATACGAGAGCGCGCCTCGAACGGCGATGCCCTCGTCTCTGAAGTATCCGGTCAAGGCCTCGCCGATTTCCGGCTCGGCCTCCGGCAGCAGGCGGGTGCGGAATGCGATCGTCACTTTGACGCCGGATCGCGCGAACATTTGCCCGAGCTCGCAACCGACGTATCCGCCGCCGATCACCAGCAGCGACTTCGGCAGCCGGTCGAGCTCGAGTGCCGTCGTGCTGGTCAGGTAAGGCACGCTCTCGATGCCCTCGATGGGCGGCAATGCCGGCGCGGCGCCGGTCGCGATGACGACCTTGCCGGCGCCGACGAGGCTGCCGTTTACGGCAACACCCTCGGCGGTCAATCGCGCCTGGCCCTCCAGGTACGCGACCGTGTCGTAACTTGGCAGAAGGTCGATGTACTTCTTCTGCCGGAGCGACGACACCAGCTCATCCTTTTGACGGATGGCCGCGCGCCAATCCTCGATCCGCCCTTGCGCTCGGACTCCGGCAAAGCGCGCGGCGGCATCTGCCTGGTGGATTGCTTCCGTGGCACGGATCAATGTCTTCGACGGCACACAGCCGATGTTGACGCAGGTGCCGCCGATTGTGCCGTGCCCGATGAGGGCGACACGGGCGCCGAGCTCGGCCGCGGCGATCGCCGCCGAGAAACCGGCCGAGCCGGCACCGACCACAGCGAGATCGTACCGGCCATTCGGTTTGCTTCCGATGGTGCAGCAGTCGGCCATATCAAGCCCTTTCCTTATGGTCGATCGTCGCGGCGCGGCGCGCACCCGCGTGCCGCCGCCGCCAAACGGCCCACGCCGTGACGCCGAGGAATATTACCAAGGCCGGGAACAGCACGTAATCGAGCCAACCGATCCATGCCGACAGCCCGACCGCGGCGAGAAGCGGAACGAGCACCGGAGCAAAGCAGCAGAGAGCCGCCAGGATCGACCCGCCGATCCCGACATACAGCAACTTGGTCTCTCCGGCATCTTCGGGTTTCGACATTCGTCCTGCGCTCCTCAAACGGGTGATCCAATCAAGATGAGATCGCAGACCGGCCGTTACGCACCCAGCGTGACGTCGGGGTAGCGCGACGCGTTTCGCTGCCGTGCCATGAGTTGGGCCTCGCTCAGCGTCACGCTTCCCATGCCCTCGCGGCCCCGAGACCAGGCGACGAAAGCATCGGAGTCCCGGAACAGGCTAACGTGGTTGCAGAACGCTTTTCGCAGATTGTCGCAGCAGGCCTGGCGGTCGGGTGCGACGATCGACATCATGGCGCCCCGTGGTCGGGCTGCGCGCACTTCGCCCGGCGCCAATTCCACGGTGAGTTCCGCGCCGGAAGCGGGGCAGTGCGTTATCAGCATGGCCGGCTTGCCGAGAATCTCCGGCAGGAACAGGGCATCCAGGACGCACCAGGTATGGAGATCGACCCCTCCGGTGACGAATCGATGGTTCGTTGGCGCGATGCTCAGGCCCCCAAAGGCCACCACCGCGCCCGACTCATTCCATTCCGTCGCCGGGAATTCGCCGAGGAGCTGCCCGATCCTCTCTTGTGAGCGTCCGCATATCTCGCCAAGCTGCTCACGCGTCACCGGCCGGCCGCGACCGAGCAGTCGGTAGAGCGCTACGCTCAACCTCTGAATGTCCGGCGTGTTGGCCTGCAAGAGGCCCTGTTTCAGGTACTGGAGAAACGCGTCGCGCGTATCGACGGCGTCACCGCTCATGCGCCAGACCCTTTGCTCGTCTTCCAAAGGATATGACAGCGGCGCCTCAGCCGCCCTCACCCGCCGGATGCGATGGATATCCGGCATTCGTCGTTGCGGCGATGAGCGCCGTCACGGTGGTGATCGCATCGTCGAACGTGACGGTCGCCACGGCGCCCGACGTTGTGTCGGCTTCCTTGATCTGCACCACCTTGACGCCCGAAACTCCCGAAAGCGTCTTTTTGACGATCGGCGCGCAGAGGTCGCAGGTGGCGTTATCGACGGTGAGCACGACCGTCTTCTCGGCCGCCTGAGCAACCCAAGGCGAAAGCAGGAGGGCAAGGCTTGCAACGGCGACCAGGTACCGGTTCATGGAGGCTCTCCTTTCACATACTCGATTTGAGGGTCGATTAAAGGAACAGAGGCGCGAGCTTCGGGAAACCGAGCGCAATGACGACCACGGCCGTCGCTGTCCAAAGGCCGATTTTCGCGACACGGCCTGAATCAGGCTTCGCGCAATAGGTGCCCTCGGCGCAGGCAACCTTGGGCTTCCGATAGACGAGAAAGAACCCGCCGGCGAGGAAGCCGAACGTGACGGCTGCGAAGATCGGCTGATAGGGCTCGAGCGCCGTCAGGTTGCTGATCCACGCGCCGCTGACGCCGAGCATGAACAAGGCGAACGGCACGACACAGCACGAGGCCGCACCAAGCGCCGCCAAGATGCCACCCGCAGACAAGAGCGTGGCACCCGCCGCTCTGCGCTCGACCAGCCTGTCCGCTTCGCGGGCCGAAACCCGGATATCCTCGCGAGCCGTCATTGCTTGCGCCCTCGGATTGACCTATCGTGACCCTAGACCCTGTAGTCACTACAGGCTCAAGGATTTCTCATTCACGCTTTCGCGAGGACGAGATGGCTGCGGTCGATCGGTTCTCCATCGGAGAGTTGGCGCGGCAGAGCGACGTCAATATCGAGACCATCCGCTACTATGAGAAGATCGGCGTGATGCCGGCGCCCGCCCGCAGCGCCGGCGGGTACCGCGTCTATGGGCCGGAGCAACTCAAGCGCTTGAGCTTCGTGCGACGAGGCCGCGAGCTCGGTTTCAGTCTCGATGAGTTGCGCGGCTTGCTCCGTCTCGTCGACGGACACACCTGCACCTGCGCAGAGGTTCGCGCCCTCACCCTCGATCACGTCGCGGAGGTCCGACGAAAGATCGCGGACTTGCGCCGCCTGGAGCGGGTGATGGCGGACATGGCCGCGCAGTGCACGGGAAACCGTGTGCCCGAATGCCCGGTGATCGATGCGCTATTCGATGCTCGGCCGATTTCCGCGAGGCGACGCGTCGGCAGGCGGGTGCAGCCACACTAGACGCCCGAGGACACTGGACGCGTCCGCGCGGAAGGCGCAGGCTTGCCGCCAATCGGAACCCGGAGGACGGCCCATGAGCGACGACGCCAATTTCAAGAGCCTGACCCAGGCGGTACAGCGCTATTTCGACCTCATGTACGACGTCGATCTCACCAAGTTCGACCGCGTCTTCTATCCGACCGCGCAGCTGAGCGGCATCCGCGACGGCAAGATCACGGTCTGGCCGATGCCGCAATACAAGGAGATCCTCGCGGGCCGCAAGGCGCCACGCACGCTCGGCTCGCCACGCGAGGAAGCGATCCTGCTGATGGACTTCGCCTCGCCGACCCAGGCGCTGGTCAAGGTGCGCGTCCGCATCAACGACATGCACTTCGTCGATCACCTGACCTATCACAAGATCGACGGCGAGTGGCTCATCACCTCGAAGGGCTACCACCTCGAGCGGAAAGAAGCGCCGGCAGCCTGAGCCGGCTCGCTCTTCGGCTCACGGAAATTTGCGTGCGGCTGGCGTAACCTGATCGTCATGCCCTGCGAATAGGTTCCGAGCGCCATCGCGCGACGAGGGACCGGGCCATGCAAAGACGGAAATTTCTCGCGGCGACCGCCGGCGTCGCCGCGGCGGCGATCTTTCGGCCGGCGATTGGCCAGAGCAAACGGCTGCGTTTTGCCGTCGGCCCGCTGCTGCCGACGCCCGAGGATACCAAGAAGGCATTCACGCCGGTCTTTGCCCACCTCGCCAAGGCGCTCGGCGCGGATTTCGACCTGCAGACGACCACGGATTGGGCCGGGCTGGCGGTCGCCATGGGCGGCGGGCAGGTCGACGTCGCGTGGATGGGACCCTGGGGCTATATCATCGCGAACAACGCGACCGGCTGTCAGGCCGTCTCCACCGTCAAATACGACGACAAGCCGATCTATTACGCGATCGTCATCGCGCGTCCGGAGCTTCAGGTCGGCAAATTTCCCGACGACACCAAGGGTCGGTCGATCTCCTTCGCCGATCTCGGCTCGACCTCGGGCTGGCTGATCCCGACCTACTATGCCAAGGAAGTGTGGAGGATCGACCCGCGCGCGTTCTGGAGCTACAGCGAGGGCGCCACGCATGCGGCGAACGAGATCGCCGTGGGCGCGGGCCAGGTGGACATGGCGACCGACTTCGACCGCAATCGCAATGCCATGATCGCCGCCGGCCGCGTGGCGCCGGACGCGAACCGGATCGTATGGACCTCGGACCCGCTGCCGAACGACGCCATCGCGCTTCCTGCCGACGCGCCGAACGGGTTGATGTCCGAGGTGCGCGACATCCTCACCGCCGTTACGCCCGAGCAGGCGACGACGCTGCTGCCGGCGCGCTATACGGGCTTCATCGCCGCGTCGCACGCCGACTATGGCGTAATCGAGAAGGCCGGCATCGCCGTCGGCAAGATCAAGCCCAAGGCCTGAGTGCCCCGATGACCGCGGCCGATCGGGCGCTCGCCGAGGTCGAGCGGCGCGAGCGCGCGATCACGCCGGGTCGCGTCGCGTTCTGGGCGGTCGCGCTCGGCGTCGGCGTGTTCTACGTGGTCGCCTGGCATCTCGCCCAGGTCGATCTCGGCCGGCTCGCGAGCGGGATCCCGAAGCTCGGCCGCTGGCTCGCACAGGCCTGGCCGCTCAAGCTCGAGGAGCTGCCGCTCTTCCTGCGGCGCACGGCGGAGACCGTGGCCATGGCCGCGATCGGCACGACGGCGGCGACGCTCCTCGCCTTGCCCATGGCGGTGCTGGCGAGCCGCAACATCACGCCCGTCCCGGCCCTCTACTATCCGGCCCGCTGGTTCCTGAACGCGCTCAGGGGCGTCGATTCCTTCGTCTTCGCCCTGTTGTTCGTGGCGGCAGTCGGGCTCGGGCCTTTCGCGGGCGTGCTCGGCATCGCGCTCCATACCTGGGGCAGCGCCGCGAAATTCTTCGCCGACAGCATCGAGAGCGCCAATCTCGGCCCCTTCGAGGCCGTGCGTACCACCGGCGCCGGCCGGCTGACCGCGATCGGCTATGCGCTGCTGCCCGATCTGTTGCCGGTCATGCTCTCGACGACCTTGTTCTGGTGGGAGTTCAACGTGCGTGCCTCCACCGTGCTGGGCGTCGTCGGCGCCGGCGGCATCGGGCAGGAGCTCAAGAACAGCATGGACCTGCTCGACTTCTCGCGGCTCTTCACCATCATCGCGGTGATCCTCGTCGTGGTCACGGCGCTCGACCAGCTCTCGGGCTGGCTGCGCCGACGATTGGTGTAGGAGCGGAGCGCGGATGCGTGGCGACGCCGCGGACGCGGGCGCGCAGTCTACCGCGGCGCGCCTCGTCGTCGACGGGCTGAGCAAATCCTTCCATGGGCGGCCGGCGATTACGGACGTGACGTTCGCGGTCTCGGAGCGCGAGCTCGTGGCGGTGCTTGGTCCCAGCGGCGCCGGCAAGACGACGCTGTTTCGCTGCATCGCCGGCTTGCTCGCGCCCGACCGTGGCACGGCACATCATCTTGACACCGACGATCGGCCGGGTTCGCGCGACGGCCGCCGCATCGCCGTCGTGTTCCAGCACTTCAATCTGATCAGGCGGCTCACCGCGCTCGAGAACGTGCTGGCCGGCCGGCTCGGTTATGCGCCCGCTTGGCGCGGCTGGCTCAGACGGTTCACGCGGGCGGATCGCCTGCTGGCACTCGAGTGCCTCGATCGCGTCGGCCTCGTCGAGCTCGCCATGGAGCGGGCCGATCGGCTCTCGGGCGGACAGCAGCAACGGGTGGCGATCGCCCGCGCGCTCGCCCAACAGCCGCGCCTCATCCTGGCGGACGAGCCGGTGGCAAGCCTCGATCCCACGGCCGCGGAGGGCGTGATGGCGCTGCTCCGGAGCATCGCGCGCGCCGACGGCGTGGCGATCCTCTGCAGCCTGCATCAGGTGGCCTTTGCCCGCGCCTATGCCGACCGCATCATCGGCCTCTCGCACGGTAGGGTCGTGCTCGCGGCGCCGACCGGCAAATTCGACGAGGCGGCCTATGCGAGCCTTTACGGGAGCCCGATCCTGATGGCCGGGACGACGCCTGAGGGGTCCGCCAGCGCAGAGGCTACTTCGCGCGCACTCCGAACCGTGGCGCGTTCTCGAGATCGTCCTTGAGTGCGGCTTCGCCCTCGGTCGGCAAGAGCTCGAGATGGTTGAGGCCCGCGTCGATATCGCCTTCCCACATCTCCCGCGGCAGCTCGTAGAGCAGCTCGACGCCGTAACCGTTGGGGTCGCTGATATAGACGCTGTGTGTGACGCCGTGATTGATGCGCAGGTGGAATTTGACGCCGCGCGCCTGCAGATCCCTAAGCTTTGCAAGCCACGCCTCGCGGCTCGGCATGCCGATCGCGATGTGGTTGATCGCCTGCGGCGCGCCGAACAGCTCCCAATCCTTGGGCGGCTTCGGCAGGTTCTTGTTCTCGACCAGCGCCACGTCGTGATGCGCCATCTTGCCGCCGTGGTCGCCACTGTAGAACCGCATCGGCGGGATCGGCCCCATCTTCGGCGGCGGCTTCAAGGTGCCGACCTGCTTCAACCCTACGACCTCGGTCCAGAACCGGTGCGATTCCTCGATGTCGCGCACGTTAAGCACGATGTGATTGACGCCGACGGGTGTGGGCGCGGTGCCTGAGCTCCCGGGTGCTGCCATGGAATCCTCCCTCTCGTCGATTTGAGATTATGCGGCGCGCGCACACCCGGCGCCAGCCGCTCGGCTAACCTGAGCTTGGTGCCATGCGCTGTCGGCTTTGAGCTTGGTCTAAGTTGCTGAGTTTTAATCTCATTTATCGGGGCGAATTGGCCGACCGTCGCGCGGATGCGCGCGCGCTCCTTCAGGGCTTCCCCTCTCTCGGCTTCTCGGAACGTCCTTTTAGAGACGCCTCCCGATGAGCTTCACGCTGGGCACGCTTCTCCGCGCGAGCCTTATCGAGTGCCTGTTGTCCAGGTGTCGGTGTTGGGGCGCCCCCTTGCGCTGCCAGTGCCCGTGCTAAGTGACGCGCTTTCTGATCTTCGTTTAGCCACGGAGGCACGTGTTCCAGTGGAGGATTATGCAAGGGGGGCAGGGCTTGTTCTTGAGGCCTTGGCCAGAAGTGGGATTTTAACCGTCCTTGCTTGACGGCTAACTCGTGATCGGCAAATCGGATCCAATCGTGTGCAGTCGCGAAGAATCGTTCTTGCTCGTCAAGCAATGCCGCATCGACATGGCGAAACTGATAATCAAAATCGAGCGTGTCATTCGCGGCATCGCCCAGATCAGCAAAGAACAGGCCGGTGCTCAAATCTGGTGGATGATCCCCCCAATTACAGTGAGCAAACTGATTTCTGATTTGAAGGCAACGTTTCACCATCGAGTACGTCGCCATCCACCATTCCGCCAATCCATACTGAGTAAACAATGGAGCGGCAAGGTTATATGCGACGTCCAAGCGCTGAGATGTCATCCGGACCCGATACAAGGTGCGGAGTACCGGAATTTCCGGGCCAATACCGCGGGCGCACGTGCGGCACAATTCAAGTTCTATTTCACCGAACGCAGCGAGGATGCGCCCGATGATCGTCGCTTCAATGGGATGACGATGAAAGGCGGGGTTTATCCATCGCGCCTCAACCATCGTTTAAACCGGCTTGATCTGTTGGTAGTCATGGCTGAGTTGTGCGATTTCGTCGCGCCACTCTTTCGAGCTCAAGTCGATCCTGTTCCCGCAATAGCCACAAGTGGCGTCGGTGTTAACCGCAAGTTCTGCGAGCGGCTGAAGAGTTTGTTTGCCGCACTGGGGGCACGGCACTTCTATCCGGATGAAATCAAAAGCGGTGCCCGTGGGTGCGGCGCGCTTGCGGATACGGGATTTGCGATGCAAGGGCTGGTCGCTCATGAATTACCTCTCCTGTTGGTCATTTGGAACTTCGGTCCTGCCTGAGACTTCTGACTCAAGCAGCAAATAGGTGACACGATGACGGCGTCGGAACTTCACGCTTTTGCGCACTGTCTCAAACGGGCCTTCGGTGATCAAATCGCGGTCGAATTGCTGGAGAGCGAAATCAAAATCACGCTCTCCAACAAGACAATTTGGATCGGGTGATCTGGCGAGCTAACCGGAGAAACCTCAGGGGCTGGTCGTGCTGGTCTTGCGGTAGACATAGACGCAATCGGTGCCGTAATCCCCGCCACCACCTCCACCGTCACAGCCGGCGTCTAAATAGGCCTTTTCGACATCTCGCGCGACGGCGGAGGACGTGGCTCGCCGCCAAATCCAATTGCCGCCAGCTCTGGAGACGGCGTGATCGTTGAACAGTCTCGTTTCCGCATTGGATGCGATGCCGGCATACCAATCACGGTTTAGTCCTCCCACACTGCGCATATACGCATTGATGTCATCGATGATCTGTTGAGCAGTATAAGTCTGCACGGCAACATTCTCCCGTGGCGCGAAACGCACGATTCAAAACGATGTCGCTTGACCTTGAGCCGAGTCGGCGTGTACCAAACACGCCGCAACGATTCGATCCGTCCCGCAGCGACACCTATGTTTCGCGGGATGCGCAAAGAGCGCCGGCGTGTCACCGCCGGCGTTTGCGTTTGTCAACCCAGTAACATGCGGATCGATACTATCGCTGTCAATAGAGAGCGAAGAAATCGCGCAAAATCAGCGAGTCGTTACGACCATGCGATTGTAACCGTCGTGCAAATCTCTCTCGACTCGGCTAGAATCCTGTATGGTATTCGCTCGCGGACCACGCGGCATGGGCCACGCCCGCCGATGTGAAGCGCGAGTTCGGCACGACCGTTGATTTCCTCGCGGACAACCGAGCGATATTCGACATCGGCGGCAACAAATATCGTCTGGTGGTGCACGTGTCCTATCGGTTCAACAGAGTCCTCGTGAAGTTCATTGGTACCCACGCGGAGTACGACCGCATCGACCCGGAGACAGTATGAGCCGCCGCCTTCAACCGATCCGCAGCGAAGCCGATTACGACGCGGCCCTTGCGGAGATCACGACCTATTTCGAGCACGAGCCCGCGCCTGGTTCGGCCGAGGCGGACCGGTTCGATGTATTGGCCGCACTGATCAAGGCCTATGAGGATGAGCACTGGCCGATTGAGGCTCCGCATTCCGCTCGCCGCAATTCGGTACGTGATGGAGATGCGCGGCTATACCCAGACTGACCTGGCGAACGTCCTGGGGTCTCGCTCCCGAGCCTCGGAGGTGCTCAATCGCAAACGTCACCTCACGCTTGAAATGGCGTGGGCGCTGAACAAGAAATGGGGAATTCCGGCCGATAGCCTCATTCGCCCCTATAAGCTGCGTTCTCCGCGAAAGCTTCGCCCCGGCGCTCGGCCCGGTAACTTATTGAATTCACACGTTCTGGCTCGGAACAGAACAAAAACGTTGCGTTCTGGAACAAACCGGGTACGATGACCCTCCCATCGCTTCCGGGGCGCGCGGCAAAGGCCGCGTTGCATCGGCGGGGAGCGATATGGAATAAGGAGAGGGCGATGTCCCAGGCGGCGTTGCGGGTCGTTGAAAAGGACAATATGGACAAGCAGAAGGCGCTGGATGCGGCGCTCGGCCAGATCGAGCGGTCCTTCGGCAAGGGCTCGATCATGCGCCTGGGCGCCCGCGAGGCGCAGGCGGGCGAGACCGAGGTGGTCTCCACGGGCTCGCTCGGCCTCGACATCGCCCTCGGCATCGGCGGTCTCCCGCGCGGCCGTGTCATCGAGATCTACGGGCCCGAGAGCTCCGGCAAGACCACGCTCGCCCTCCACGTGATCGCCGAGGCCCAGAAGGCCGGCGGCACCTGCGCCTTCGTCGACGCCGAGCACGCCCTCGACCCCGGCTATGCCAAGAAGCTCGGCGTCAACGTCGACGACCTCCTGATCTCCCAGCCCGACGCCGGCGAGCAGGCGCTCGAGATCGCCGATACGCTGGTGCGCTCGGGCGCCATCGACGTGCTGGTGATCGATTCCGTGGCGGCGCTGGTGCCGCGTGCCGAGCTCGAGGGCGAGATGGGCGACAGCCACATGGGGCTCCACGCGCGCCTCATGAGCCAGGCGCTGCGCAAGCTCACGGGCTCGATCTCGCGCTCGCGCTGCATGGTGGTCTTCATCAACCAGATCCGCATGAAGATCGGCGTGATGTTCGGCAATCCCGAGACCACCACCGGCGGCCAGGCGCTCAAGTTCTACGCGTCCGTGCGGCTCGACATCCGCCGCATCGGCGCCATCAAGGAGCGCGAGCAGGTGATCGGCAACCAGACCCGGGTCAAGGTGGTCAAGAACAAGATGGCGCCGCCCTTCAAGGTGGTCGAGTTCGACATCATGTACGGCGAGGGCGTCTCCAAGCGCGGCGAGCTCCTCGACCTCGGCATGCAGGCGGGCGTGGTCGAGAAATCCGGCTCCTGGTTCTCCTACGACGGTCAGCGCATCGGCCAGGGCCGCGAGAACGCCAAGCAATACCTCAAGGACAATCCCGAGATCGCCAATGCGATCGAGCAGGCGGTGCGCGCGAACGCCGGGCTGGTCGCCGACGCCATGATGGCCGCCGGCAACGCCGAGGGCGGCAGCGAGGACTCGGACGCCGAATGACGGATTAGCCTTCGAGGTTGCAGGAAGAAGGCCGCGGCGCCGGACTCGTTCCGGCGCCGCTTTTCTTTTGGGCGCGCAGGCGAACGTTAAATTTTGCGAAACCCAATCCCTTTCGGGCGAGTGATAAGATTCACCACGGAACGCACGGAGGACACGGAGGACTCTTTCTCGCGGCGAAGCCGCAGTAATCCCTTGGCGTCTTGGTGTCTTGGCGGTTCAAACGATGATGGGTTTCGCTCCGCTCTACCCATCCTACGA
>DATEGF010000153.1:0-7757 GCA_035280245.1 Allostellaceae bacterium | reverse complement strand
AGGCCCTCATCGATGCCGTGACCGCGGTTTCCGGCAGTGGGCCCGCTTATGTCTTCCTGCTGATCGAATGCCTGGCGAAGGCCGGCGTGACGGCGGGGCTGCCCGCGGATCTCGCCATGCGGCTCGCGCGGGCGACGGTCGCGGGCTCGGGCGAGCTCGCGCGGCTCTCGCACGAGCCCGCGTCCAAGCTCCGCGAGGCCGTGACCAGCCCCGGCGGCACCACCCGCGCGGCACTCGACGTGTTGATGGCGACGGACGGCCTTGAGCCACTTATGATCAAGGCGGTGGCCGCGGCGGCGCGGCGCTCTCGAGAGCTGGCGGACTGATCCCATGAGTGAAATGTTGAGCCCCGCGGCGGCGCGGGTCCAGGAACTGTTGCGCGCGACGGGCTCGGACGCCCAGGTGCGGCAGATGCCGGTGACCGCCCGGACCTCGGCGGATGCCGCGGCGGCGATCGGCTGTACGGTGGCGCAGATCGCGAAGTCGCTGGTCTTCAAGAGCCGGAGCGGCAAGCCGGTGCTGGTGATCGCGAGCGGCGTCAACCGCGTCGACGAGGCGAAGGTCACGGCGGCGCTCGGCGAGCCCATCGGCAAGGCCGATGCCAGTTTCGTGCGTGACATGACGGGTTACGCCATCGGCGGCGTGGCGCCGATCGGCCACGCGACCCCACCGCGCATCTTCATCGACCAGGATCTCCGCCGGCACGCGAGCCTGTGGGCCGCTGCGGGTCACCCGCACGCCGTGTTCCCGACCACGCCGGCGGAGCTCGAGCGGATCACCGGCGGGGCCGTGATCGAGGTCAAATAAGGGGTAACCGCCCCGTCATTGGCCGCTGGGCGCCGCCTCGCTACACTTGAGTCTCAGGAGGACGCGCCATGGCCAGACGCTCCAAAGCTCGCTCCGCCAAGACCACAACCACCACCGCATCCGGCGGCACGCCGCGCGACCGCATCCTCGACGCGGCCCTGGCGCTCGCGGAACGCGAGGGCTGGCGCAAAGCCTCGCTCGGCGCCATCGCCCAGGAGGCCGGCGTGCCGCTCCACGAGTTCTACGGCGAGTTCCGCTCCCGCGCGGCGATCCTGGGCGCGCTGATGGCGCGCACCGATGCCGCGGTCCTCGCGGGCACAGCCGCCGGGTCGGAGGACAGCGGCCGCGACCGTCTCTTCGACGTGCTGATGCGGCGCTTCGACGCGATGAAGCCGCACCGCGCCGCGCTCAAGGCGATCGCGCGCGATCTCGGAACCGATCCGCCGACCGCGCTCTGCAGCGCGCCCGCCTTCCTGCGCTCGATGGCCTGGATGCTCGAGGCCGCCGGGCTCTCGAGCGCGGGGATCCGCGGTCGCATGCGCGTCCGCGCGCTGGGCGTGCTCTATCTCTGCGTCATGCGGGTATTCGTCGATGACGACACCGAGGACCTCGCCAAGACCATGGCAGCCCTCGACCGCCGCTTGAGCCAAGCCGAGCCCTGGCTCGGCCTCGGCAGCTTCCGCTGGGGCCCGCGCGAGCAGAAGCAGAGCGCTTAGGCGCTCTCCGCTACAGCGTCTCGAGCTGCAGGATGTAGAGACCGGCGTTGTTGTCGGTGAGGTACATCACGCCTTGGGCGTCGACGAAGCAGTCGGCGGACTGGATCACCTTCGGCCGGTTGGGGCGCGGGTCGTACATGCGCTCGGGATCGGGCGGCACGAAGTAGGCGGCCTCGCGCGGCTGGAACGGGTTCTCGATGTCGAACACGCGGACGCCCGCGTTGTGGTAGGTCGCCACGATGTAGCGCGAGCTCTGGAACGCGCCGGGCCGATTTTCCCAGAGATTGTGCGGTCCGAAATTGCCGCCTTTCTTGCAATAGTCGGCCTCGGACGGCACCGGCATGGTGGCGAAGCTCACGGGATTGCTGGGCTCGCGCACATCGAAAATCCAAGTGTGCCGGAGGCCGAGGCTGCAATCCGCGAAATTCGCCTCGTCGGCGAGAACCAGGAGATTGCGGTCCGGCAGCGGCAGCGGCGAGTGCGTGCCGCCGCCGAAGGGCGGATCGAGGTTGCGATGACAGAGCAGCGTCGGCTTGGCGGCGTCGGCGACGTCGAGCACCGTGAGCCCGCCGTCGCGCCAGGCGCCGTAGGCGAGATTGCCGGTGACCAGCACATGGTGGAGCGCGAAGCGCTTGCCCTTGGGGAAATTCGGCGTCTCGCCCGCGCCCACCCGCATGCCCGGGAGCCAGTACCGGCCCACCACGTGAGGCTTCGTGGGCTCGGCCATGTCGATGACCGCGAGCACGTGGTCGCTGAACTCCGGTGTGTGGATCGAGGCGTAGGCATAGCGGCCGCCGACGTACCAGATGCGGTGCGGTCCGATGCCATCGGTCGGCATGAAGGCGATTTCGCGCGGCGCCTCGGGTTTCGCGATGTCGAAAACGCGAATGCCCGAGGTGAACGGCTTGCCCTTGAGCGCGTCCGCGGAGGAGCCCGAGAAGTACGCCTTCGGATCGATCTTCATGGTCCAGACGCTCGGCCCGTTCACCGCGAGCAGCAGGTCGCCGTGAGTCTGCAGATGGATCGCTCGGGTGTTCTCCGGGCAGGGCATGAAGGCGACGTGCTTGGGATGCTTGGGGTCCCGCACGTCGAGGACGGTGATGCCGTTCGAATAGCCGTGGCCTATATAGGCGTAGCCACGGTGCACCATGACCTGGACGCCGTCGCCGCGGCCGCCCTGGTCGGAGTGGCTGAGGAATTTGATGTTACGCGACGCCACTCCAACCATGTCTTCACCTCCGGCTTGTTGCGCCGGCGCGGTACTCCTACCGGGTCGGCGGGGCGATCGTATCGAGAGCGAGGCCCTTCGTCTCCTTGCTAATCCGGGTCACGGCGAAGGCGGCGATCGCGAGCAGAACCGCGATGCCGCCCATGACGTAACCGAGCCCGTATCCTTTCAGGAATCCGATCACGTAGAAGTTGGCGGCGGCGCCCAGCCGCCCGCCGCTTTGCGCGAGGCCGAAGCCCGAGGCGCGGGCGTTGGTCGGGAACACCTCCGACGTGAAGATCTGCATGGAGTTGCCGGCGAGCTGAATGAAGAAATTCATCAGGAAGCCGACCACCAGCACCATCCAGTCCGACGTCGAGTAGTAGAACGCGATCGCAAACACGGTCGCGAGGACGAAAGCGGTGACGGAGGTGCGCACGCGGCCGAAGCGCTCGAGCGCATACATCATGAAGAGGCTGCTGAGCGGGAAGGAGATCTGCATGCCCAGCACGAAGGTGAGGGACTTGGTGATGGTGAAGCCGCGATCGGCGAGAATCTGCGGCAGCCAGCCGCCGAGACTCACGGCCGCCGTGAAGAAGGCGAAGAAGCAGATCATCGCCGCGATGATCCGCCCGCGGTAAACCCGGAACACGACGCCCATGGGATCGCTGCGAATGTCGGCGACCTCGTCCGTGACGAGCTGCTCCCTTGGCCGGCCGAGGCCCATGCGATCGAGCAGTCCCAGTGCCTCGTCGCCTTTGCCATGGGTTACGAGCCAGCGCGGTGACTCCGGCAGCGAGAAGGTGAATACGAAGACGAGCAGGCCACCGATACCGATCACGATCCAGACGCCCCACCAGCCAATGGAATCACGGAACTGGAGCGCGAATAGAGTGCCGATCGGCCAGACACAGGCGCCGCCAATAAATTGCATGAAGGCAGTGGCCCGGCCGCGGATCGCCTTCGGTGCGAACTCCGCCGCGTAAGAGAAGCAGAGCGGTTGCGCCGCCCCAAGCCCCACACCCGCGGCGAAGCGCCCCGCGATCAGCCAACTGATGTTTGGTGAAAGCGCCGCGAGAATGGTGAAGACCGCGTAGACCAGGACTGCGGCCTGGAGCACCCGCTTGCGCCCGAACCGGTCGGTGAACTCGCCCTGGCCGATCGTGCCCACGAAGATGCCGAAGAGCTGTGCCGAGCCGATCGCGCCCGCCTGCTCCGGCACCGCGAATTTGGAATTGATTATATCCGGGATCAGCGATCCCAGGATCGTGAAGTCGATGACATCGAAGAAGTAGGCGAAAGTGATCAGCGCCAGGACCTGGCGGTGGATCGGCCCCATCTTCGCGTTGTCGAGCGTAGAATCGACGTACGAGACAATCGACTGTGCCATCGACGCCCCCTCCCCATGATCGCGCCGTTGATGCGGCGCGTTTGGAACCAATCTAATCGATCGCCGGCGGCGTGCCTATAGAATTCAGCGGGGGCGGCGCGCTGTTGATCAAAAGATCAGGGGATAAGCGACAGCAGCTCCGCCGAGTAGAGCTTTTGTGCGTCCGCGCGCAGCGGCTGCACCGCCGCGACGAAGGCCGCATGCTCGGTGGCGTTGAGCGTCAGCACCTCGCACCCTGCGCTCTTGATCTCGGCGAGAGCCTTCTCTTCTTCCGCGATCGCGAGATCCCGCTGGACCGTGACGGCCTCGCGTACCGCCGCGGCCATCGCTTGTTGCAGCTCGCGCGGCCAGGCGTCGTAGGACGGCCGGTGCACGAAGATCGGCCGCGAGAGATAGAAATGGCTGGTCAGGCTGTGGAAGCGATGAAACTTGTGCACACCGTAGGTGACCGTGTTGGCGAGCGGGTTCTCCTGCGCGTCGATGGTGCCGGCGCGGATGCGCTCGATCGCCTCGGTGAGGTCCATGCGCAGCGGTACCGCGCCCAGGAGCTCGAAGGTGCGCACCTGGATGTCGCTCGGGAGCATGCGGATCGTCATGCCCGCGAGGTCCGTCGGCCGGCGCACCGGCCGGAGCCGGTTCGAGACGTGGCGAAATCCGTTCTCGAAATAGCCGAGGATGCGGTGGTTCAGGCCCGCCTCGATCTTGCCCGCCATCACCGTGCCGAGCGGGCCATCCATCGCGGCTCGCGCGGTCTGGCGGGTCGCGAACAGGAACGGCAAATCGAGCAGGCCAATCTCGGGCACGCGGTCCGTGAAGTAGCTGCTGGACTGATACCCCAGTGTCAGCACACCGCTCTCGACCAGCCAGAGGATGTCCTCGGACTTGTAGCCGAAATCCATGATGTTCCAGACGAAGCGGATCTCGACGCCGTCCCCGAACGCCGCTTTCAGTCGGTCGCCGATCAGCTTGAGCGCGCGGCTGAAGGTGGTCGTGGCCGGGCCATAGCCGCCCAGGCGGATCTCGATCGGTCGGCTCGGCATCGCGTCTCCGGATATTGTTTAGTTCCCGGCGCGAGAGGATAGCTTGTCTCGGGATCGCGCGGGGCGCCAAGATGCGGGGCATGAGGGACTACTGGCTGAGCAAGCTCTGCTTCGACCTGCAAGACCCCGCTCGCGTCGCCGAATACCGCGGGGATCGCGATGCCGTGCTCGCGCACTATCCGCTGAAGCCCGAGGTGCGCGCGGCGGTGGTCGCCGACGACGTCGGCGCACTCGCGCGCCTCACCAATCCCTATCTGCTCCGTTACTACTTCGCGGCTGCCGGCATGCCCGACGCGGAGTTCATCACGCGATTGCGCGCGAGCGCGCCGGTCGATGGCTGAGCTCGTCGGCATCTTCGCGGCGAGCCACGGGCCGCTGATCGCGCGCGACTGGGCTCGGCTTCCGGACCCCCTGAAGCAGCGGCTGAGTGCCGCCTATGGCGAGCTCGGCCGTCGCATCGCTGCGGCAGAGGTCGACGTGATCGTCGGCCTCGCGCCCGACCATTGGACGAATTTCTTTCTCGATAATCTGCCGGCGCTCTGCATCGGCGTCGGTGACGAGCACGGCGGTCCGCCCGAGCCTTTCATGCGGGACTTCGCGCCCAATCCGATCCCGGGCGACCCAGCCCTCGGGCAACACATCCTGGCGACGGCGCTCGCCGCCGACTTCGAGCCCGCGCTCTCCTATCGGCTGCGGCTCGATCACGGCATGTGCCTGCCGCTCTCGCGCCTGGCACTGTCGCGGATGCCGCGCATCGTGCCGATCCTCATCAACGAGCTCGAGCCGCCGATGCTGAGCTATCGCCGGTGCCTCGCCTGGGGCCGGCTGCTACGCCAGGCGATCGCGTCCCACGCGGCGCCGGTGCGCGTCGCGATCCTCGCCACCGGCGGCCTCAGCCATTCGATCGGCGAGCCCACGATGGGTGCGATCGACGAGGCGTTCGACCGGCGCTCTCTCGATGCCTTCGCCCGGGGCGAGGAGGGTCCCCTGGTCGATCTCCTCGAGCATGGCGCAGCGCACGCCGGCAATGGCGCCCACGAGATCCGCAACTGGGCCGTAGCGCACGGCGCCGCGGGCAGCCGCGGCTTCGAGCTCATCGATTACATCCCGGCGCCCGAGGTCTATGTCGGCTGCGCCTTCGCGGCTTGGCGCTAGCGGTCGGGCTGGCCGTCGAGGCAGATCAGGGTCTGCTGGCCGACCGCGATCAGGGTGCGCTGCTCGCCTTTGATCGCGGTCACCTCGAGCTTGCAGATCGTGAGCGTGCGGCCGGGCCTCACGACCTCGCCCACGGCGGCGAACTGCTCACCGGCAGCTGGCGCCAGCAGGTTGATCTTGAACTCGACGGTCAGCACCGAGCTTCCCGTGGGGAAGAGCGAATAGCCGGCATAGCCGCCCGCGGAGTCCGCGATGGCGCTCGTGATGCCGGCGTGCAGGAAGCCGTGCTGCTGGGTCAGGTCGGTCCGATAGGGGAGGGTGATCTCGACGAGACCAGGCTCGACCCGCGCCAATTCGGCCCCGATGGTCCGCATCAGCGCTTGGCGAGCGAAGCTGTCGCGGACGCGGCCCTCATAGGCTGGGTCCCGCGGCTGAAATCGAGGCATGCGCCGGTCCCTTCCACATAATTTTGCATTGCCAGAGACTAGCCTGGACCGCTGCCGCGGGGGTTGCTCTCGGATCCGGCCCGGCCTGCGACAAATCTGCTCAGGCGCGAAGGGCCTTGAAATAGTATTCCCTATCAATCAGTTAAATGATCTGCCGCAAATATCTTGCTGCATCGCAAAAAGATTTGCCGCTCGCCTTGACGAACCACATGTCGTGCGCCATATTCCGGTCATGCTGCAGTGCAGCAAAACCTAACCAACCCAAAGGACGGGATAAACGGCGATGGTCAACGGCAAATTCTTTGAGACGGAAGTCGGCAAGCTGTTCGCCGGGTTCCCCTTCGCGGGCCTCGATGTCGAGGCCGTCATGGCCTCCCAGCGCAAGAACCTCGAGGCGCTCACCCAGGCCAATCAGCTTGCGGTGCAGGGCTTCCAGGAGCTCGCCAAGCGGCAGGTCGAGTTCGCCCGCACGGCGATGGACGAGGCCTCCGCGCTGGTGCGCGGCTGGTCCGAGACCGGCACCACTGAGGAGCGGCTCCAGAAGCAGGCGGCGTTCGCCAAGCAGGCGCTCGAGAAGAGCGTCGAGGGCGCGCGCGAGATCGTGGAGCTCGCTGGCAAGACCCAGACCGAGGCCTTCGACGTGCTCACCAAGCGCTTCTCGGAGAGCATCGACGAGTGGGGCACCCTCGCGAAGAAGAAGACGCAGCGTCAGTAATCCTCCCCCCAAGTACTGACGCCTGAAGCAGAGGCCGTCCTCCGGGGCGGCCTCTGTGCTTTTGGGGGTTGGACTCTTTTGAGCCGCCGCACCTTTGATCGAGTACATTGACTTTGGTGCGTCCTTCGACGCGCTCTCTACGGTCGCTTGCTCAGAGCTTGTGAGCCTATGTCGTCTTGCGACGTAGAAGCAGTTGAGGGGGTGGGTGGCACGGGTGAGGTGGGTGAGGATTGTCGGGGGGACTCAGGCGGTGGCAGCGGCGGCAGTCAGCAGCCGATGGC
>DATEGF010000152.1:0-6511 GCA_035280245.1 Allostellaceae bacterium | reverse complement strand
GCGAGATCCGCCTCTGCGCGTCCCCGTGAGTCGCTGGAGGAGCGCGTGATGCGGCGCTGGGCGGTCTGGCTCGGTGGCGTCGCCTTGGCGTTCGGTGCTTTCTTCCTGGTGAAATTCTCGATCGAGCAGGGCTGGTTCGGGCCGCCGGTGCAAGTGAGCTCCGGTGCGGTCCTGGGATTGGCGCTCTGGGCGATCGGTGAATGGGTGCGCCAGCGCGATATCCGCCGGCCGCTTCCCGGCGGTATGCCCGATCAGATCCCGCCGGCGCTCGCCGCGGCGGGGTCGGTGGCGCTCTTCGCGAGCCTCTATGCCGCTCACGGGCTCTATCACCTGCTGAACCCGCTCGCGGCGCTCCTGCTCCTGGCGCTGGTCTCGGCGGCGACGGTGCTGCTCTCGCTGCTGCACGGCCAGTTCATGGCCTGGCTCGGTATTGCCGGCGCCTATGTCGTACCGCTGATCGTGACCACGCCGCACCCGTCGATCCCGGGCCTCCTCGGCTACGTCGGGATCGTCGCCGCGGGTAGCACCGTGGTGATGCGCTGGCGCGGCTGGAGCTGGCTCGCTTGGCTCGCGCTCGGCGGCGCCGTGCTCTGGGCGCTCGCCGCCATCGGTGCAGGCACCGAGGCCGAGCTCCTCTGGCCGCTCGGTCTTTATCTGCTGGCGCTGCCGCTGTTGTTCCTGCTGGTCGCCGATGCCGTGACCGAGGGTGCCTCCGGTATCCGGCACGTCGCTGCCTGGACCGCCGCCATCGTGGCGGCGCTCTTGATGTTCGCGCTGGTACAGATCGAGGGCACGGACTCGATCTCACTGGGATTCGCGGTCGCGCTCTCGGCCGTCTTCGTGGTCATCGCGTGGCGCTATCCGCGGGTCGATCGTCTCGTCTGGATCAGCGCGGCGCTGCAAGCGGCGGTGATTGCCGCCTGGGACTTCCCGGTGCCGCCGGGCACCGAGGCGAGTGAGCTTCACCTCCTCATGATCCCGCCGGTCACGGGAACGGGGAGCTATCTCGCCACGGCATCTCTGCTTGGCCTTGTCTATGGCATCGGCGGTTTTGCGGTGTTGCCGCGCGTGCCGAATCCCGCGCGCTGGGCGATCGCCTCGACGGCAACGCCCTTGCTCCTGCTGGTCGCCGCCTACGGCCGGCTCGAGCATTTCGCGGTGAGCCTGCCCTGGGCGGTGGCGGCGCTCGGACTCGGCATCCTGTCGCTGCTCGCAGTCGAGTGGCTGGCACCGGCGGCGCGCGAGAGCCTGAAGTCGCGCCTCGCGCTCGCGGTCTACGCGGTCGCCATGACCGCCGGCGTCAGCCTCGCGGTCACCATGACCTTCCGGCTCAAGTTCCTGACCTTGGCGCTGGCTCTGGAGCTGCCCGCGCTCGGCTGGATCAACCGGCGGATCGCCACGCGCGCCTTCCGCGTGATCGCGAGCCTGGAGGCGGCCGTGGTGCTAGTGCGGCTCCTGCTCAATCCGAGCCTTCTCGACTACGAGCTCTCCGCGACATCGCTCGTCAACGATCTCCTCTATCTCTATGGCGTGCCGGCGGTGGCCTTCGCGCTGGCGGCGCGGGCATTCCGTCGTGAGCGCGAGGACGTAGCCGTTGTGTTGCTCGAGGCGGGCGCACTCGCGCTGACGCTGGCGCTGATCTCGCTGGAGATCCATCACTGGGCGCGGGGCGGCCGGCTCTCCGGCGGCGCTTACGGCCTGCTCGAGCAGGGACTCGAGTCGTCAGCCTGGCTCGCGGTCGCCTATCTGCTGGCGCGGAGGTCGCTCGGCATCGACGATCGGCTGCGCGAGATCGCCTGGCACCTCATCGCGGGCGTGGCCGCGCTCCACGTGATCCTGGTCACGGTGCTGCTCTCGAACCCCCTGCTGTCGCCGGTTCCCGTGGGGCAGGGATTGATCCTGGATCGGTTGCTGATCGCCTATGCGCTGCCGGCCGGCTTCGGCGCGCTCTTCGCGCACGAAATGCGCAGACGCGAGTGGAAGCGGCTCTCGATCGCGGCAGCCGGCGCTGCGCTGGCGGTCGGGTTCCTCTATCTGGGGTTCGAGACGCGGCACTGGTTCCAGGGCGAGATCCTGAACGGCCCGGCACCCTCGACCGCGGAATGGTACGCCTATTCCGCCGTCTGGCTGACCTACGGCGCGGCGCTGCTCGCGCTGGGCATCTGGTGGAGCGCGGCCGTGCTCCGGCTCGCGGGCCTCGCGATCGGCGCGCTGGTGGCGGTGAAGGCGTTCGTGTTCGACATGTCGGCGCTCACCGGGCTTTATCGCGCGGCCTCGTTCCTCGGCCTGGGCGGGAGTGTGGTGGCACTCGCCTATCTCTATCAGCGCCTGATCGCGCGGACCCAGGTCCCTAATGCCGGCGCCGACGGTCCCGGCGACGGCACGCCCAGACCAGCAGAAAGCCCGGTACCGCCAGCGTGAGCGCGGCCGGCCACTGGAGGACCGGGAAGATCACCCAGTCCCAGAGCCA
Organism: Allostellaceae bacterium; assembly: GCA_035280245.1. Taxonomy (GTDB): domain Bacteria; phylum Pseudomonadota; class Alphaproteobacteria; order ATCC43930; family CGMCC-115725; genus DASZHJ01. The sequence goes on along the minus strand of DATEGF010000152.1, from coordinate 4,041 downwards.
GACCGCGACATGACGCTGGATCGCGGGCTGCAGGAGCAGCAGACTGTTGCGATGGACCTCGGCCCAGAGCTGGCCGAGCGCCGACACTTGGTAATGGCCGGTGTCCGCCAAGCCCCAGAGGTCGTGTCCCTCGGCGATGAGCGCGGCGATTATCAAGAGCCAGCCGACGAGACGGCCCACGATCATCCGAGATCTCCCGGAGGTTTCCGGCCCGCGGATCGGAAGGCGACGACGGGCGGCGACACCTTAGGTAGCACGCAGACCCCGCGCAACGGATTTGCGGATGCGAGCCGGCTTGGCTATTTTCGCGCACTCCGGCCATGTCCGGAGGGGTGGCCGAGTGGTTTAAGGCACACGCTTGGAAAGCGTGCATAGGGGAAACCCTATCGCGGGTTCGAATCCCGCCCCCTCCGCCAACCGGTCTCACTCTCTGGAGAGTTTCCGTGCGGTGGCACCGGAAGCGCCGCCGTCGCGGCGGATTCCAAGGGTGCGACCAGCCAGAGACTGCGCCAACTGCTCATACGGAGCGCTTCCTCGCCCATTTTTCTCTGTTAGGCGGTTTGGTGGTTGGGTTTGTCGATTCGTGTTGCTCTAGGGTGGTCCTGTAAAGGTGGGAGCCGACCGGAGAACGTAGTCCCGCACCTTTCCGCGGCAAATCACAGAGAGTCGCTGGATGCCACAGAACCTTCTGCGTGAAACGTGGTCCGATCTTGACTCAGACGAGTTAAGGCTCCTCCTGCGCGAGCGTTTCGGCGGAGGTCCTGGGCAGTAAGACGGCGATGACGGCAAACTCTACCTCCCGCTTGCGCGTGCCGAATCCCGAGTCGTGCTGAGTTTTGCCGCAGCATCGAGTCACGATGCGGCAGGGCTTTCTGATGGGCCGGTACGCGGTGACCCGAGGCGACTTCGCAGCATTCATCCACGAGACCGGTTACCAGACGGGCAACACCTGCTCGGTCTACGGCGTGGATAGCTCGGACAACAAATGGAAGTTTCAAGACAAGCTGGATTACGACTGGCGCAACCCGGGCTTTACCCAGAACGACCGGCATCCCGTCGTGTGTGTGAGTTGGGACGATGCCAAAGCGTATGTGCAATGGCTGAGCCGAAAGACGGGGAAGGCTTACCGGCTGCCGAGCGAGTCGGAATGGGAGTACGCGGCACGTGCTGGAAGCGCAACTTCCTGGTTCTGGGGGGACGACCGGGCGCGAACGTGCGTCTACGCGAATGTGGCCGATCTCACCATGATGAGTACGCTCAACCTCCCAATCAATACCGAGCGCAATTTCGATTGCTCCGATGGGTTCGCGTACACGGCACCCGTTGGGTCGTTCCAGCCGAACGCTTTCGGACTCTACGACATGCTCGGGAACGTGTGGCAGTGGACGCAGGATTGCTGGAATGAGAACTACCAGGGAGCGCCCACGGATGGATCGGCCTGGAGTGCGGGTGATTGCAGAAGCCGTATCGTGCGAGGCGGTTCCTGGATCAAGAGCACGCCGTGGCTCGGGTCGGGCTTTCGGATCGACGACAATGCCGGGCACCGGGACTCAGATGTCGGGTTCCGCGTGGCCCGAACTCAATGACGTCTTTGGTCATTAGATTCTGTGAACCGCGTAGATGGGCTGAACACATGGCAGCGAACGACCTGCCTGAGACGGCCTGAAAGTTTGGGATGCGCCCAAAATGGGGCTGACATCCGGGGGGTGTGAGCAATGCGGTGCGTTGTTCTGATCGCCGCCTCTATGGCGCTGGGCTTCTGCGCTGCCGAGGCCCAGCAGAGCAACCAGGCCTCGCCTGGCTGGGTCGCGGATAAATCGGGGTGCCACGTCTGGAAGCCACATCCTCTGCCGAATGAGACCATCACGTGGAGCGGCCGGTGCGTGAACGGCCGAGCCGAGGGCAAAGGCACAGCACAGTGGTTCCAGGACGGCAAGCCGATTTCGCGCTCTGAGGGTCTTTTCAGGGCTGGGCGCCTGAACGGTCAGGGCACTGAGAGTTTCGAAAACGGCAATCGATACGAAGGCGACTACCGCGACGGAAGCGCCCACGGTCGAGGTGTCTTCACCTGGAAGAACGGCGACCGCTATGAGGGCGAGTGGAAGGACGGCAAACGGAGCGGTAGGGGCGTTATCGCGTACGCCGATGGCGGGACCTACGACGGTGAATGGAGTGACGACACTCCAAATGGACGGGGTGTCCGAGTGTGGGGCGGGAGTGGGCAGGAGCGGGGCGACAGGGCCGAAGGCGAGTTTCGCAATGGATTCATCTCGCACGGCACGATCGTTTTCGGCAGAGACGGTGTCCGATACGAAGGCGACTTCGCGGTTGGTGCCGACGGCAAGCATGCGATGAAGAATGGGTTTGGCAATCAGTTTTGGCCAGACGGCCGACGATATACCGGTATGTGGCTGGAGAGTCGTGCCAACGGCCCTGGCACTTTCCGGGCTACCGACGGTCGCATATACACGGGCTGGTGGAGCGATGGGTGCATTCACATCGGTTCCGGAGGCGCTGCCGTCGGCAAAGAGGTGTGGGAATGCCGATAGGAACCACTGCGATTACGCCAGTGGATCGCTGGTCTCGTCGATCACTGTGACAAGGAGCGCGGCGGAGCGGATGGAAGTGCCTCGGCTGAAAGATTCGGCGCGGAAACGCACCGCGCAAGCGGCAGGTGTCGAGCACGAAAGTACGCAATCACCGCCGAAACCATCAATGACCGCTAATGGTACTTTGCCGACCTCGACGTCACCTCCGTAATTGTCTGCTTTTGAGTTTCTAGCGGAATTCCGGCCGGCGAGTGATGACGTCCGCATTGTGCCACAAGGCGACATCCCAGTGTCGCATGGAACCATTCGCACTTGGTTCCTGTTGCGGCGCGGGCGATGATATCCTTGTCGCCCTTAGCTGGGGGTTGATGCATGGTTGCCAATGCCCGGGGTGAGCGCCGAGTGAAGGGCTTCTGTGGCCTCTGCATCGCCCGCTGCGGAACCATTGCGACGATCGAGAACGGACGCTTCACGCGGCTGGACCCCGATCCAGCGCACCCGACCGGCGCTGCCATCTGCGCCAAGGGGCGCGCCGCGCCAGAACTCGTCTACAGCGGAGAGAGGCTGACCCGGCCGTTGCGCCGCCGGCGACCGAAGGGAGACCCCAATCCCGACTGGGAAGAGGTTTCCTGGGAGGACGCGCTCGATCAGACCGCCGCCGCCATGCGGCGCATCGCGGCCCAGCACGGTCCGCAAGCCGTCGCGTTCAGCCAGTCCTCGCCCTCGACAACGGCGATCGGGGACTCTGGCGCATTCGTGCGACGGCTGATGCATGCGTTCGGCACGCCGAACATGGTCTGGACTCTCGAGCTCTGTGGCTGGGGGCGCGGCTTTGCCACGCGCTATGTGTTTGGGGTCGGCAGCGTCGCAACCGGTGCCGGCGGCGGAGCCATGGCGGATATCGATCACGCCGGCTGCCTGATCCTCTGGGGATACAATCCCTCCAGCTCGCGCCTGACCCATGCCACCTCGACCGTCGAGGCCTTGAAGCGCGGCATGAAGCTGATCGTCGTCGATCCTCGCAATGCGGGCCTCGCCAACAAGGCGAACGTCTGGCTGCGCGTGCGTCCGGGGACCGACGGGGCGCTGGCACTGGGTCTCGCCAATCTGTTGATCGAGCGCGGATGGTTCGATCGGAACTTCATTCGAGACTGGAGCAATGGTCCCCTGCTGGTGCGCTCCGACACGGGGCGGCTGCTGCGTGAGAGTGATTTGACGCCCGCAGGTGACGCGTCGCGATATTGTGCCTGGAATCGGCAGACCGGAGTCGTCTCATACGATCCTGCGACCGGCCGTTACGACGGCGGCAGCGAGCATCTTGCCCTCGATGGCGAATACCGCGTTGCCACGACGAGCGGCATCGTTGGCTGCCGGCCCGTGTTGGATCACTACGCCGAGCTCTGCCGCGGTTTCACCCCCGCGGTGATCGAGAAGACCTGCTGGATTCCAATCGCGCAATTGGAAGAAACGGCGCGCCTGATCTGGCAGGCGC
>DATEGF010000151.1:0-10172 GCA_035280245.1 Allostellaceae bacterium | reverse complement strand
AGAAGAAAGGTCCATAGTTTCGAAATCCATCTCCGCCCCGAAGGGCGGAGAGGAATAACAACGAGTGGTCGTCGAAGTCAGAGCAATCCTACGTCAAACACCACGCGAGGATGCCCTTCTGGGCGTGGAGGCGGTTCTCGGCCTCGTCCCAGACGACGGAGCGCGGGCCGTCGATGACGCCGGCGGTGACTTCCTCTCCGCGCTTCGCCGGCAGGCAGTGCATGAAGATCGCGTCGGGCTTGGCGCGCTCCATCAGCTTCTCGTCGACGCGATAGGGCGCCAGCAGATTGTGCCGGTTGACGCTCACCTCGACGCCCATGGAGACCCAGGTGTCGGTGACGACGCAATCGGCGCCGGCCGCGGCGTGCTCGGGCACGGACGTGACCTCGATGCGCCCGCCCTCGGCGCGCGCCCAGTCGATGAGCCGCTGCGGCGGCTGCAGCGATTCCGGACACGCGATCTTGAGGTCGAAGTTGAAGCGCACGGCGGCATGCACCCAGCTCGCGGCGACGTTGTTCCCGTCGCCGCTCCAGGCCACCACCTTGCCCTCGGCCGTGCCCTTGTGCTGCTCGAGGGTCATCACGTCCGCCATCAGCTGGCAGGGATGGCTCGTGTCCGTGAGCCCGTTGATCACGGGCACGGTCGCGTAGTGCGCGAGCTCCTCGAGCTTCGATGCCTGGGTCGTGCGGATCATGATGGCGTCGACGTAGCGCGAGAGCACGCGCGCCGTGTCCGCCATGGTCTCGCCGCGCGAGAGCTGGCTGTCGGAGGCGCTGATGATCACGACCTCGCCGCCGAGCTGCTTCATCGCGACCTCGAAGGAGATGCGCGTGCGCGTCGACGGTTTCTCGAAAATCATCGCGAGCGTCTTGCCCGCGAGCGGCCGCTCCCCGCTGGAGCCGCGGCCGTTGCGCTTAAAGTCCCAGCCGAGATCGAGGATTCGGCGCAGCTCCGCCGAATCCAGCCGGTCGAGGTCGAGGAAATGCCGCGGCGCGGTCATCGCTCATCCCTCAGCGCTTCCACTCGCGCGCGACCTGGTCGAGGTAGCCGACGGCCTCGTCGATGTGCTTCTCCTCCGCGATGAGCGGCGGCAGCAGCCGGATCACGTTGTCGCCGGCGGTCGCCGTCACCATGCCGATAGCGCGGAGCTTGTCGCAGACCTCGGTGTTCGGCACTTCGCAGCGAAGCCCCGCGAGCATGCCCTTGCCGCGCGCCTCGACGTAGATGCCGGGGTGCTTGTCGACCAGGCCTTGCAGCTTGGTGTGGAAATATTTGCTGACGCGACGGACCTGCTCGAGGAACTTGGGCTCGAGCATGACGTCGAGCACGGCGTTGCCGAGATGCATCGCGAGCGGGTTGCCGCCGAAGGTCGAGCCGTGCGTGCCGGCCTTCATGCCCGAGGCCGCCTTCTCGGTCGCAAGGCAGGCACCCACGGGGAAGCCGCCACCCAGCGCCTTTGCGACCGTCATGATGTCAGGCTTCACGTCCGGCCACTCGTGGGCGAAGAGCTTGCCGGTGCGGCCCATGCCGCACTGGATCTCGTCGAACACCAGCAGCAGGCCGTACTCGTCGCAGACCTCGCGGAGCTGGCGCAGGTATTGGTCCGAGCCCGCGCGCACGCCGCCCTCGCCCTGCACGGGCTCGACCAGGATCGCCGCGGTCTCGCCGGTGATCTTGGCGCGGAGCTCGTTCATGTTCTCGAACGGCACATGGTCGAACCCATCGACCATGGGCTCGAAGCCCTTCAGGTACTTCTCGTTGCCGGCGGCGGCGAGCGTCGCCAGCGTACGGCCGTGGAAGGAGCCGTGGCAGCCGATGATGCGGTACTTGCCGGGATTGCCGGCCTCGTCGTGGTACTTGCGCACCATCTTGATCGCGAGCTCGACCGCCTCGGCGCCGGAGTTCCCGAAGAACACCGTGTCGGCGAAGGTGTTGGCGACCAGACGCTCGCCCAGGCGCTGCTGCTCCGGAATCTGGAACAGGTTCGAAGTGTGCCAGAGCTTTTGGCCCTGCTCGATGAGCGCCTTCACGAGGGCGGGGTGGCAATGGCCGAGGGCGGTGACCGCGATGCCGCTCGCGAAATCGAGGTACTTCCGGCCGTTGGTGGCAAAGAGGTAGGCGCCCTCGCCCCGCTCGAACGCCAGTTCGTTCCGGGCATAGGTCGGCAATAGGGCTGGAATCACGGGACTGTCTCCTGCGCGAAAAGAGGTGAAGCTAAAGGGTAAAGGCCGGCGATGACGGTTTATCGTCGTCGCTGCCGATCCGCTCCGCTCTTCACCGGGAGCCGATAGTGCCGGCTCGTTTCGCGCGTCATGTCCTCACCGCTCCGTTTCCCGGGTATCCGGGAAAGCCGGTGAGTATGGAGACGAGACTTCTACGTGTCAACACGCCGCGAACGCGATTTGCGTCAGGGCCTCGGAAGTACGCTGTTTCCGGGCCTATCTGAGCGGTTTGTTATAGGTCTCCTGGATCGCGATCATGGTAATGAGCGAGGCGATTGCGGCCGCGATCACGTAGAAACTCGGTGCGAGCGGATTGCCGGTAACCCCGATCAGGTACGTCGCGATTGTGGGCGCAAAGCCGCCGAAAATCGCGACGGCGATGTTGTAGCCCGTCGACAACGTGACGTAGCGCACATTGGTCGGGAAGATCTCGGCGATCGCAGCTGGTCCGGCGCCGCTGTAGAACGCGAGCGGGATCGCCCACAGCAGCTGATTCAGCACCACTGCCCAGAACTGATGGACGGCGACGATGAACGCGAACATCGGATAAATGCCAACGGCGAACAGCGCGCAGGCCGCGATCAGTAGCGGTCGGCGCCCGATCCGGTCGGAGAGCGCGCCGAAAACCGGGATCAGCACGGCCAACAAAATGAGCCCGAGCAGGGTCGCGAAAAGCGATTGCGAGTAGGGCAGGCTCAGCTGACTGCGCATATATGTCGGCATGTATGTCAGCACGATATAGAACCCGACCGTCCAAAGCAGCGTGAAGCCGAAGGCGGTGAAGGTCTCCTTGGGATAGCGCTCCAGCATCTCGAGGAAGGGCGTCTTTGCCACTTCGTGCTTGCGCTCGATCTCCGTGTATTTCGGCGTTTCCTCGACCTTGGACCGAAGATAGATGCCGACCGGACCGATCACGACGCCGAGGAGGAACGGCAGGCGCCACGCCCAGTCGAGCATCTGCTGATCGGTGAATATGACCGTCAGCAGCCAGGCGACCAGCGAGCCGAGCACGAGGCCGCCGACCGTGGTCACTTGCTGGAAGCTACCGATGAAGCCGCGCCGGTCCGCGGGCGCGTACTCGACGAGGAAAGCAGTGGAGCCGCCCCATTCGCCCCCGGCGGAGAAGCCCTGGATCAGGCGTGCGAGCGTGAGTAGCACGGCGGCCGATATCCCCGCCGTCTGGTAGGTCGGAAGGATGCCGATCAGGACTGTGCCGACCGCCATCGCCATCACCGTGAAGATGAGCGCGCTCTTGCGCCCATATTTGTCGCCGAAGTGGCCAATGACGATCGCGCCAACCGGTCGCATGAAGAACCCAACGCCGAACACGCTGAAGGACAGCAGGAGCTGCGTGGTGGCGTCAGTGCTCGCGAAGAACAGCTTGCCGATCGTGCCGGCGAGGTAGCCGTAGACCGAGAAATCGTACCATTCGAGCAGGTTTCCAATCGCCGCTCCGCTGACGGCGCGACTGGTCATCGGTGTTGCGACGATACGCGAGCCCGCGACTTCACCGACCATGGTCCCCTCCAGTGGTCCGTCCCGGATGGATCAGCTTGGCACAGGGTCTCGGGGCGCGCAAACCAGCGCGCCTAGAGGGTTACCGTGTTGGTGGCCCTGTCGAAGAAAGAGCAGACTTCCGGCCGCATCGGCGCGCCCCTGTCGGCGATGCCTCACGCCTTCAGCTTGTAGCCTGTCACGAAGAGGCGATGGCACCAAGCCAACAGTACGAGGTCGAGCACGGTCATGACCGTGACGCCGACTGCAAGCGAGCCCTCAGCGATACCCGTGAAGCCGAAGCGGAAGCCGTCGATCATATAGAAGAACGGGTTCAGGTGCGCGACGAGGTGCCAGGATCCGGGCAATTGCGACACCGAGTAGAAGGTGCCGGAGAGGAAGCTGAGCGGCGTCACCACGAAATTCGTGACCGCCGCCAGATGATCGAACTTGTCGGCCCAGAGCCCGCCGAGGAGACCGAGCAGCGACATCATCAGCGATCCCGCGATGGCGTAGAACGCGATCGCCGCGACGGAGCTCACGTGGATCGCCGCGAGCGGGGTCAGCACCAGCCCCACCGCGAGCCCCACGACCACGCCGCGCGTGACGCCGCCGAGCGCCAGCCCAAGGACGATCTCCGCCGGACTCAATGGCGGGGTCAGGAGGTCGACGATGTTGCCCTGCACCTTGCCGATCACGATCGAGGAGGAGGTGTTCGCGAACGCGTTCTGGGTGATCGCCATCATGATGAGGCCGGGAATCAGGAACTGCACATAAGGCACACCCGCGATCTGCCGGCCGCCGCCACCACCCAAGGCCAACATGAAGATCGCCAGGAACAGCAGCGTCGTCACCACCGGCGCCGCCACGGTCTGCATGATCACCTTGAGGAACCGCCGGACCTCCTTGACATAGAGGGTCCAGAAACCCACCCAGTTGACGGCGCCGAAAGAGCGCAACCTCGGCGGACCGGCGAGGTTAGAAGCTGCTGACATTGATCGATGCACCGTGCGTCCTTCGACCCGGTCCCCAGGGGACTGGCTCTGGATAAGGGGGATTTCGAATTGGCGAAGGAAACTACTTCATCCTGAGCCGGGTGCGAAGCACCCGAGTCGAAGGGCGCACGGAGATTTGATCATTTTGCAGGCGAGCCGAATTTGCACCACCATGCTCGCATGCCGCCCCGCTCTCCGCGCCGCCCGCCCGCGATCACGGACTCCGCGCTCGAGAAATCCGCGCTGTTCTATCTCGAGCGCTACGCCGCATCGAGCGGACAGCTGCGCCGGGTGCTGCTGCGTCGGATCAAGCGGGCGGAGATGCTGGGCGCCGAGGCGACCGAGATCGAGTCCGCCCGGCGCCGGATCGAGGCCCTGATCGAGCGTCATGTCGCGAGCGGTGTGCTCGACGACCGCCGGTTCGCCGAGAGCCAGGCGCAGAGCCTGCAGCGCCGCGGCGCCTCGCGCCGGCGTATCCGTCAGCGCCTCGCAGCAAAGGGCGTGGACCGCGACTCCGTCGAGGGCGCGCTCGAGACCATGGACCCCGAGGGCGAGACCAGCGAGCTTGCAGCCGCCTGCGTGCTGGTACGCCGGCGACGGCTCGGTCCCTATCGGGCGGCCGGCGCGCGCCAGGAATTCCGCCAGAAGGACCTCGCGACCCTCGCCCGCGCGGGCTTCTCGCTCGATGTCGCGCGCAAGGTGCTTGCCGCCCGCGACCCCGAGGCGCTCGAGCGCCTCATGCGGGGCGCCGAAGATTAAGGGCGTCAGCGGGCGCCGACGCGGTCTCCTTGGCGATCGCGGCGCCCTCGCTCAGGATGACTTTTCGCAGCGGCACCGGCATCTCGATGCCTGCGGCGTCGAACGCCTTCTTGAAGCGCCGGTTGAACTCGCGGCCGACCGACCACTGCCGGCTCGGCAGGGTCTTGAGCCGCACCTGGACGATCGCGCCCGAGGGATCGAAGCGATCGAGGCCGATCACCTCGAGCGGGGCCAGGATGAAGGGGCCGAAGGCCGGATCGGCCTTGAGGCCGTCCGCCACTCGCTTGAGCTCGGCCACGACCCGGTCGGTGTCCTCGCCATAGGCGACCCCGATGTCGACCACATAGAACGCATAGTCGCGCGTCAGGTTCTTGACCGCGGTCACGTCGCTGAACGGCACCGTGTGCACGGTGCCGGCGCCGTCGCGCAGCTTAAGGCACCGGATCGATATGCCCTCGACCACGCCCGAGTGGCCGTTGCCGACATCGACGACGTCGCCGACCGCGAGGGTATCCTCGATCAGTATGAAGAGGCCGGTGATGACGTCCTTCACGAGCGCCTGCGCGCCGAAGCCGATCGCGATGCCGACGATGCCGGCGCCCGCCAGCAAGGGCGCGATGTTGACGCCGATCTGCGAGAGCACGACCAGCGCCACAATCGCGACGATCAGCACCATCATGGCCGTGCGCAGGAGCGGGAGCAGCGTGCGCGCCCGCGCGCTGCGCTGGAAGGAGGCGCCTTCCTCGCCGAGCGTCGTGAGGTAGCGCTCGATCGCCGAGCTGAAAAGCTCCCAGATCACGATCGCCAGCGCGATTACCACGCCGATCGAGACCGCCGAGCCCGCGATCGCGCGCCCCACCCCCGAGGCGAACCAGCCAAGGATATCGGCGCCCCAGGCCTGCAGCAGGGCGAGCCCCGCGAAAAGGTAGATCACGGTGGAGGCCACCGCCGACAGCACGGGAAGGTAGCGGTTGGCGCGCGTCTCCAGCGTCGGGAAGCGCGTCTGCAAGTCCGGATGAATCGCGAAGCCGCGCTGGGCGAGGCTGGAGACGATGCGCACGAGGATCCCGGCGCCCAGCACCAGCACGATGCTGAGCAGCGTCGCCCGCAGCAGGAAGGCGAAGCCGCCTTGGATCTGCAGCGCGTAGACCGCATAGATGCCGGCGATATAGACGACCGCCAGCACGTGCCAGGTGTCGGCGAGGCGATGGCGCAGCAGACGCCAGCCGCTACGCGAGGCCTGGTCGGGCGCCGCCGGCTTGCCCCCGATGAAGCCGGCGAGCGGCTGCCGGTTCTGCAGCACGAAGATGATCGCGAGCACGGCGAGAACCAGGCCAGCGCTCTTGAGGAGCGTCGTGTAGATGCCGCCGGGCACGCCCAGCCACCACGCGGCTTCCGCGACCGCGTAGCCATAGACCGCCCAACCCACGAACCGCCGGGTCCAGATGTAGAGGTAGTTCCGTGTCTCCTCCTCCGCGCCGAGGAGCCCCACCAACGGGCTCGCCGAGATGAGGAGCGCGCGCGCCACCGCCAGCAGCGCGCGGGCGAGCACGCTCGCGCGGATGATCACCTCCGCCACCAGCCGCGTTCCGATGCGCGGCTGCAATAGCGGCAGCACGAAATAGGCGACGGCGGCGAAGGCCGCCAGCGGCACGAGCTCCATCACGACGCGCAGCACGGTCAGCACCAGGCGCACCGGGCCGCTCGCGCTCGACCGGTTGGCGAGCGCCGCGCGCGGCCGGGCGAGCACCGCACGCACCAGGAATTCCGCGAGCACCGCGAGGGCGAATACCGCACCCAAGTGCCAGAGCACCTCGAGCCAGCGCGCCCGGGCCTCTGCATTGCTCGCCTGGCTCTCGATCCAACCGACAAGCCGCGGCGCATCGACGATCGCCGCTGCCGTCGCGAGGATCTCGCCGCTGATGGCGTCGAGCTGCCGCGACAGCGTGTCGAAGAAGTTGGAGGGCGCGGGCTGCGCGGGTGCTGTGGAAGGCTGCCCACTGCGCTCCGCCGCGATCAGCGCTTGCAGCTGCTGGACGAGCCGCGCGCGATCCTGCTCGTTCTGAAGGGAATCGACGAGCCGCTGCAGCTCGTCAGCGCTGACGGTGTCGGTCTTCGCCGGCGGTGCCGCCACTTGCTGCGCGCCGGCGGGCACCGCCGAGAGCAACAAGCAGACGGCTACGAGGCTGCCGAGAAGTCGCGCTATCGGCATCGGCATCTCGCGTCCTTCGAGCCGCGATGCTTCGCATCGCGGCTCGGGATGAGGAGCTCTTCTTCATCCCGCTGAAGAACTTTCCTCATCCTGAGCCGCGCGCGCGAGCGCGCGAGTCGAAGGACGCACCCTCTCATGACGCAGGCCTCTCCGCCTCACGCGTCGCCATCAGGTCGGCGAGCTCGGTACACCCCTCGGCGCGGAGTCCCGCGATAACGCGGCCGCGGTCGATGGCGTCGCGGTTCTGGCTGAGCTTGAACTTGCCGTCGAGGCGGGTCACGCGGATCGCGAAGCCGGAGATGCCGCGCAGCATGCCCTGGCGATACTTCTCGGGCTGGTCCGCGAGGCGCCATGGCGTCTCGGCACCGGCCTCGTGGTGGTCGGCTAGGCGCGCCACCAAGCGCTCGAGCGCGGCCACATCCTCGATCGGCTCCGCCGTACCGTAGGCGTGCACGATGCTGTAGTTCCAGGTCGGCACCGCCGGGTGCGTCGCGTACCAGCGCGGCGTGATGTAGCCGTGGGGCCCCTCGAAGATCGCCAGCGCCTCCTGTCCCGCGCCCAAGTCCTTGAGCTGCGAGTTGCCGCGCGCGAGGTGCGCCCAGAGCGTGCCGTGGGGACCGTCCTCGGCGTCGTAGAGGAAGGGGATGTGGCTCGCGATCATGCCGCCGGCACCTGCCGTCACCAGGATTCCGAAATTGTGATCCCGAATGAAATCGGTCAGTACCTCCCGCCGAGGCTCGGCGAAATGGCTGGGTATGTAGACCATGGGGCCCCTCTCGCGGACGCTATGCGGCGGGGATTGGAAGCGCCGGCAGCCGCCGCGTCAACCCACACCTCGAGTCCGAAATGGGAATCTTAAAGTGGCACGCGCGCGGCGTTGAGTGCGACGCTGATGAGAAGGCCCGCGCCCGACAGGATCAGCACCGTGCCGGAGACTCGGTCGACCCAGGTGAAGTGCTCCATATGGGCGAAGCGCCGCAGGGCTGCGATGCCGAAGCAGAGCCCGAGCCACCAGACCAGCGAGCCCACAAACACGCCGCCCACGAGGATCCAGACCAGCACCAGGCTCACGCTGCCATGGTAATCGAAGCCCACTTTCGCGAAAATCGCGGCGAAGGCGAGGATGGTGATCGGGTTGGTGATGGTGAGCGCGAAGGTCGAGGCGAAGGCCGCCGCAAGGTTCTCGCCCCCGAGCGGCTGCGGGTCGGTGTTGCTCCGGCTCTTGAGCGTGCGCATGCCCACGATGACGAGATAGGCCCCGCCGAGCAGGCCGAACCAATCTTGATAGCCCAGCAGCCAGTCGCGCACCACGGTCAGGCCGAGCCCCGCGATGATGCCGAAGATGACGTCGGCGACCGCCGCCCCCAACCCCGAGACGATGCCGAACCGCGCGCCCTCGAAGAAGGTGCGGCGTACACAGAGCACCCCCACCGGCCCCGCGGGCACGGCGATCACCATGCCGACGAAGATGCCTTTGATGAGGTAGAGGAGGGTCGCGGGCAATTGGGATGGGGCTGAGGGCGGAGTGGGGTGCCAGTCATGCCCTCTCCTCCGAGGCGACGCAACCCGAGACTGCCGGCACTCGCGAGAAAAGCGGCTGCACGGGTGGCGGGGAGCACCTATGTTGAGGGCATCTAAGCTGCGAGAGGACTGCTCCGATGGCGGATGAGAAACCGGACGCGCTCGGCGAGGCGAGGCCCAAGCTGGTGGAGAGCAAGCAGCGCTGGGCGCGCGAGGGCCGGCTGCTGACCGGGCGCCATGCGCGGCCCGAGGCCGAGCGGCTGCCGCCGGGCCAGCGGGAGGTCAAGGACTGGCCGGTGCTCGACCTCGGCGTCCTGCCGGCGGTCGCGCCAGAGCAATGGCAGCTCGCGGTCGACGGCCTGGTCGAGAATCCGATCGCCTGGGATTGGGCGACCTTCCTGGCGCAGCCTCAGACCCGCGACGTCTCCGACATCCACTGCGTCACGCAATGGTCGCGCTACGACAATACCTGGGAGGGTGTCTCGGCGCGGCACATGCTCAACATTGTGCAGCCGAAGCCCGAGGCGAAGTTCCTGACCTTCACCAGCTACGACGACTACACCACGAACCTGCCGCTCGCCGACTTCGACGACGAGGACGTGCTGCTAGCGCATTCCTGGCAGGGGAAGCCGATCCCGCGCGAGCACGGCGGTCCGGTCCGTGCGGTGGTGCCGAAGCTCTATTTCTGGAAGAGCGCGAAGTGGATCCGGCGGATCACCTTCATGGCCGAGGACAAACCCGGCTTCTGGGAAGTGCGCGGCTACCACATGCGCGGCGATCCCTGGACGGAGGAGCGATATGGCTAAGAGCAACGCGCACAACTTCTCGTTCTCGACCATCGACGGCGCGCCGCTGCCGCTGGCAGGTTTCCGCGGCAAGCCCGTGCTCCTGGTGAACACTGCGTCGTTCTGCGGCTACACACCGCAATACGTGGACCTCGAGGCACTTTACCAGCGCTTCGCCGCACGC
>DATEGF010000150.1:0-7375 GCA_035280245.1 Allostellaceae bacterium | reverse complement strand
GAGGGTCCGGCCCTCCCACCGGCCCCAATCCATCTCGATCAGCCGTGGGTCGACCGAAGCATCGAGGCGCAGCAGCTTCGCCGTGTCCAGGCAGCGCTTGAGCGGACTCGTGACCCAGATCGAGTCTCTGACGCCCGACGGCAGCCGCCAGCCGCTCACGGTCTTCCGTCCAGCTTCGTCGAGAGGCATGTCGGCGCGACCTTGCAGCCGGTGCTCGCGGGTCCAAGCGGTAGGACCGTGGCGCAGCAGGGCCAACACCGTCATCGTGGTGGTGCCGTCACGAGATCGCGCAGCACCGCGTCGAGGCGGCTCGCGGCGGCGGCAAGGTCGTGATTGGCCGCGACCTTGCGACGGGCCGCGGTTCTCATGCGGGCGCGCCGGATGTCATCATCGATCAGCACGGCGGTCGCCGCAGAGAATGCGGCCACATCGCCCTCCGGGACCAGGATGCCCGTAACGCCGTCTGCCACGATATCGCCGACGCCCCCGGCACGGCCCGCCACCACGGGCAGGCCCGCGGCCTGTGCCTCCAGGATCGCGAGCCCATAGGCCTCGCCGATCGCGGGCCACACATAGAGGTCGCTCGCCACCAGCAACTCCGGCACCTCGCCCTCCTCGAGGCGCCCCAGATACCGCACGCGGTTGCCGAGCGGCTTCAACGCGGCGTGCACCTGCGCCTCCGCCGGTCCGTCGCCAACGACCAGCAGCTGGAATGGCTGATCGAGGCAGCGTGCGAGCGCGGTGCCGAGCAAGCGGTAAGACTCGAGCTTCACGTCGTCGCGCATCATCGCGACGGCGACGAGCCACGGCAGCGCCGGCTCGAGCCGCCATCGCTCGGCGAGCCGCGCGCGGGCCGCATGGCGCCCAGCCACCACCCGCTCGAATGGTGCCGTGTCCAGGAACGGCAGCAACGCACTCCAATGCTCCGGCCGCGCGAGCGCGGTCGCCACACCCTCGCGGTCGGCACTGTTGAGACCGATGACCCGATTGGCGCGCTTGATCGCCTCGGCGGTGGCGCGATGGCCGAGCTGCCACTGGCCGCTCCGCCGCTTCTCCGAGAGCGACGCCTCCGCGACCACGTAGGGGATGCGCAGCGCCGAGGCGACGCGCGGCCCGATCCAGTCCGGCGCCTTGTAGTAGACGTGATAGGTGAGCCAGAGGTCGGGTTTGAGGTCCGGCCGAGATGCGACACGCCGCAGATAGCGTTCGGCGAGCTTGGTACCGAGAGCGCGGAGCCGCGCCTGGCGCCGGCGGTCTCCGCCGCCGTCCCGGCTCCGGAGCCGTGCCGCAAGCACCGGCTCGTGCCCTGCCACCTTGAGCGCCGCCATGAGGAGGCGCGCCATGCGCCGGTCGCCCGACGGCACGGGGTGATCGGGCGGCTTCAGCGGCGCATAGAACGCAATGCGCATGGCTCCGCGGCCTCCTCGAGGCCGAACTTCTCCGCCAATTGCTCGATGCCCGCCTCGAGCGTGAACCGGCTCCGCACGCGCGACTCTCCGGCGGCGCCGAGCCGCGCTCGCTCTTGCGGATCTCGGATCAAGCGCTCGAGCGCCGCGGCGAGCGCGGGCGGCTCGCCGGGGGGTACCAGCAATCCCGTGGCCTCGGGCTCGACGAGCTCGGCGATGCCCGGTAGCGCCGTGGAGATCACCGCGAGCCGCTGGCTTTGCGCCTCCAGGAGCACATTGGGCAAGCCGTCGCGATCGCCATCGGCGGAGACCCGGCTCGCCAGCACGAAGAGATCGGCCTCGCGGTAGGCCGCGAGCACCGTCTCCTGCGCCTGCGCGCCCAGCCACCGGATGCGATCGGCGACCCCAAGCGCCATTGCCTGCTGTTTCAGGCTCGCGAGCAGCGGCCCGCCGCCGATGTGCGTAAGGCGCCAGGCGAGCGCGCGCGGCAGGCGCGCGAGTGCCGTCAGGAGATCGTCGAAACCCTTCTTCGCGACCGCGCGGCCGATCGAGAGGAGCTGCACGGGATCGGCGGCGTCGCTGCCATCGAGCGGGCCCACGCGCCGTGCAGGCGGCGGAAAGCGGGCACCATCGAGACCGTGGTAGATCAGCGTCGCGCGCCCGGGCTCGGGTGCGAGAGCGCGGAGATGCGCGGCGCCAGCCTCGGTGCAGGTGACCGCCCAGCCGCATTCCGCGAGCTTCTCGCGCTGCTCCCAGGCGGGCGTGGTCCAGACGTCCTTCGCGTGCGCCGAAAGCGTCCACCGCAAGCCGCGCATCAGCGCGGCGTAGCGCGCGACCGATGCGGGCGTGTGCATGAAATGCGCATGGAGCTGTGTCACGTCCCCCGGTAGCTCCGAGGCCAGCACCAGCGCCTGGCCGAATCGGCGGATGCGGTTGGGCGTGAGGTCGCGCCGGAGATCGCGCAGGAATTTCGCGCGCGCGCCGCGGTAGCCCGGCAAGGCGCGGCTCGCGCACCAGCCGCGGAGCACGCGCAACGGCTCGCGCCAGAGATATTCCGGGAGATAGAGCACGCGCGCGACGATCTCGGCGTGGATGGGGTGGCGCTTCCGGTCGGTCGGATGGCGCAGCGAGATGATGCGGATGTCGAGACCGCGCTGCTCGAGCGCGCGAATCTCCTGCGCAATGAAAGTCTCGGAGAGGCGCGGATATCCCTTGAGGACGAAACCGACGGCGCCTCGCGAGGACGGAGTCTTAGGCGCGGAAGGCCGCAACGGGAACCCGGGTCGGCCGGCGCCAGCGGCCGAGCCACTGCCGCGTCAGGCGGTTGACGTTCTGGAGACCGTCGAGCAGGCCGGGCACCACGATCTCCGACGGCAGGTTCTGCTGCGGCAGTTGCCGCAACGCCGTCGCCATGACGTGAGGGTCGCGCGCATCGTCATCGATCAGCACGCGTACGAGCCCCAGCTCCTGGGCGCGCGCCCCGCGGATGTACTGCTCGAGCCGCGGCTGCGTGCGCGGCACGATGAGGGCGCGCTTGTCGAAGGACAGGATCTCGCAGAACGTGTTGTAGCCGCCCATGGCGACCACGCCCTGCGCGTGCGCCATCAGGCTCTCCATATGCGCGTCGAAGGTGATGACGGTAACGCGCTTGATGCGCGCGGCGCGCGCCATGAACTCGGCCTGGAGCTCCGGCTGCATGAAGGGCCCCAGCACCATGAGCGCCCGGCAGGGCAGGCGCGGATCGTGCTCGTAGGCCGAGAGCACCCAGTCGATCAGCGCCTCGCCGTCGCCGCCGCCGCCGGGCGTCACCAGCAGATAGGGCTCGTCCGCGAGACCCGGCAGCCGCAGGCTCGGCGCCTGCGCGGTCCGCTTGAGGTAGCCGGTGTAGGTCATGCGCTTGCGCACGCTCTGTGGCAAGGCGATGCCGGCGAGCGGATCGCAGATCTGCGGCAGGCCGTAGACCCAGATGTCGTCGTAATACCGCTTGAGCGCCGGCACCACTTTCTTGCGCGACCACTCGGGCTCGAGTTGCGCCGGCTCGTCCATCACGTCGCGCAATCCCAGCACCAGGGGAATTCCGCGCCGGCGCAAGAGGTCGAGCGTCGGCCCCACCTCGCCGCGCAAGCCCAGCGGCTCCTTGTCCACCAGGAAGAGATCGGGATCGAAAATGTCGGCGGTGTGCTGGATGATCGAGGCGCGCATCTCCAGCGTCTCCTCGATCGCGATGTGCAGGTTGAGCGAGGTGTACTCGCCGTCGCGGAGCTTGATCACGCCGGGGACGCGCACGAAGTCCACCCGGGCGCGAAAATCGAAGCTGCCAATGATCGGCGAGCCCGATAGAATCAGAACAGAGAGGTCTTTGTTCTCCTCGACCAGCGCATGGGCGATCGCCCGGCAGCGGCGGAGGTGGCCGAGGCCGAAGGTGTCGTGGCTATAGATAAGGACGCGCTTATGCCGCTCGCTCATCCGCACCCCCTCAGCGCGACGACCCTATATTGCACAGGTCGGGTCGGCTAGAAATCCATTTCATGAAGGCATTTCCTTCCGCTTTGCGCTTGCGCATACCCGGGATCGGCGCTGCCCCTGGCGAGGCCGCGACCGGGGCGAGGTCGACGGGCGACAGCGGCGGCATTCAGCCGACACTCCATGGTTTCATTATCAAACACAGCCTA
This sequence comes from Allostellaceae bacterium, assembly GCA_035280245.1. GTDB lineage: Bacteria > Pseudomonadota > Alphaproteobacteria > ATCC43930 > CGMCC-115725 > DASZHJ01. Next base: position 3,297 of record DATEGF010000150.1, on the reverse strand, counting down.
TTGCAGCAGGCATATCTGCTAACACTAGTCGTAGTGTCGTTGCCGTTTTACTACTACTCGCTCGACCTGCCGAAGGCGATCATCAACACGATCACGAAGTGGACGCCGCACCCCTTCAGCGTCGGTATCGCGGAGTTCCATTTTGCCCATCTGACCTATTTGTGGGTGCTCTGCGGCCTCTACTTCTTGATGGTCCTGGTCAACGGCGGCTTCAAGTACTGGATCAACCGCTCCAAGGGTCAGCTCGGCGAGCGCATGCTGCGGCGGCTCCGGTTCGAGCTCTATAAGCGCCTGCTGCGTTTTCCCTCGGCCTATTTCAAGAAGGTCTCAACCGGCGAGATCATCCCGATGATCACGTCGGAAGTCGAGCCTCTCGGCGGCTTCATTGGCGACATCTTTGCCCAACCCGCGGTCCAGGGCGGGACGCTCCTGACGATCATCTATTTCATGTTCGTGCAGGATTGGATACTCGGCCTCGCCTCGCTCTCGCTCTATCCGATCCAGGGCTACATCATCCCCAAGCTGCAGCGGAAGGTGAACCTGCTCGGCAAGCAGCGGGTGCGCACGATCCGGCGGGTCGCCGATCGAACCGGCGAGTCGACCTTCGGCGCGGGCGAGATCCTCACGCACGACAACGCGCGCTACCAACTCGCGTCATTCGCGCGGCTGCTCGGCACGATCTACGACATCCGTTTCGAGATCTATCAGCGGAAATTCTTCGTCAAGTTCCTCAACAATACGCTGAACCAGGTGACGCCCTTCTTTTTCTATGCGATCGGCGGCTATCTGGTCATCCGCGGCAATCTGAGCGCGGGCGCGTTGGTCGCGGTGATATCCGCCTACAAGGACATGTCCGCGCCCTGGAAAGAGCTGCTCGACTACTATCAGCAATTCCAGGACACCAAGATCAAGTACGACCAGGTCGTTGAGCAATTCCAGCCGGACGGCATGTTCGACGAGCGGCTGATGCTCGAGGAGCCCGAGGCGATCCCGCATTTCACCGGGGAGATGTCGCTCTCGAACCTGACGCTGATCGAGGACGACCGCGTGCGCGTCGTCGACGGCGTGAGCGCGAACCTGCCGCTCGACCGCAGCATCGCCATTCTTGGCGGCACCGGCAGCGGCAAACAGGAGCTCGCGCTCCTGATGGCTCGCCTGCTGTGGCCGACCTCGGGCCGCATCGGCGTCAACGGCAGCGACTTCGCGACGCTGCCGACCGCGGTGCTCGGCCGCCGCATGGCCTATTCCGGGCCCACGCCCTATCTCTTCAGCACGAGCCTCGGCGACAACCTGCTGGCGTCGCTCAAATACCACCCGTTGCGCGAGCCCGAGTACGAGGGCGCGCGCGCCAAGCGGCATCAGTGGCAGCGGCAGGAGGCGCGGCTCTCGGGGAATATCGACCTCAACATCGACGCGGACTGGGTCGACTACGAGACAGCGGGGGTCAAGGACCAGGCGGCGCTCCGGGATCGGGTGGTCGAGGTCTTGCAAAAGCTCGGCCTCGACCAGGACGTCTACCTCCTGGGTCTCCGGGGTCAGCTCGATCCCAAGGCGTGGCCCGAGGCCGCCCAGGCGCTGCTCGAGGCGCGCAAGGGCGTGCGCGCGCGTCTCGCCGAGGACAAGATCACTCATCTGGTCGAGCCCTTCGACGTCACGCGCTACAACACTAACGCCTCGCTCGCCGAGAACCTGCTGTTCGGCACGCCCGTGGGTCCCGCCTTTGCGGCGGAGGAGCTGGCGACGAACACCTACGTGCTGCGCGTTCTCGACAAGGTGGGATTGACCGACGATCTCGTGCAGCGTGGCCTCAAGATCGCGGAGACCATGGTCGAGATCTTCGCGGACGGCGCGCCCAGCGAGGAGTTCATTGCGCAATTCAGCTTCATCAGCGCGGACCAGCTGCCGGACTTCCAGGCCATCCTCGCGCGCATCGGCAAGGACGGCATCAAGAACCTGAAGAAGGATGATCGCGCCCGGCTGCTCTCGCTGCCCTTCAAGCTGATCGTATCCCGTCACCGCCTCGATGCGATCGACGAGACGCTGATGGGGCGCATCGTCGAGGCGCGCCGCGTGTTCGAGGCGGACCTGCCCGAGCAGCTCCGCGACAGCATCGAGTTCTTCGCCGACGACCGCTACAACGCCGCCGCGACCATCCAGGACAATCTGCTCTTCGGCAAGCTCGCCTTCGGCGAGGCGGACGCGGAGAGGCGGCTCATCGAGGTGGTGGCCCGGGTGATCGATGCGCTCGACCTGCGCCGCACGGTGATCGAGGCAGGGCTCGCCTTCCAAGTCGGTCCGGGCGGGACCCGGCTCGCGCTTGCGCAGCGCCAGAAGGTCGCGATCGCCCGCTGCATGCTGAAGCGTCCGGACGTGCTGATCCTCAACGAGGCGACCTCGGCGCTCGACGGTCCCGCGCAGGTGCGGATCATCGATATGCTCAAGGAGGAGTTCGCCGGGCGCGGATTGATCTGGGTGCTGCATCGCGCGAGCCTGGTGCGGCAGTTCGCCGAGGCGCTGGTGATGGAGCACGGCCGGCTGGTCGAGCAAGGCACGCTCGCCGATCTCGACAAGCCCGGGACGAAGGTCAGCGAGCTGTTGAAGGCGGAGTAGGAGAGCGATTCGAGGGGGATGGAGACGGCCACATGAGCCTGCACGAAGAAGTCGACATGCTGAAGCGGATCCCGCTGTTCGCGCAGATCGAGCCGCCGAAGCTGAAGCTCATCGCCTTCACCAGCGAGCGCGTGGCGTTCGATGCGGGCCACACGCTGTTCCGCCAAGGCGACGCCGCGAACGCCGCCTACGTGATCGTCGAGGGCAAGGCCGAGGTGATCGTGGAGACCGCGGGTGGGCCGGTGGTGGTGGCGGTGCTCGGGCCCAACGACTTCTTCGGCGAGATCGCGATCCTCTGCGACGTGCCCCGCACGGCCTCCGTGCGGGCGGACACGCGCCTCATCACGCTCCGGATCTCGAAGGAGCTGTTCCTGCGGCTCATCAAGGAATTCCCGACCATGGCGGTCTCGATCATGCGCGAGCTCGCGCATCGCCTCGAGGCCACCAACAACCAGCTCCGCAGCGAGCACGCGGAGCTCGAGCGTCTCCGCCGCCAAGTGCATTAGCGCGGGGCGCGGCCGGGGCATCGTGGTGATGGGACTTTCTGCGGCATGAGCCGGCTCGACAGCTTCATCCGCCGGATGATGGCGCAGCGTGCCTGCCTCGATCGGGCGGCGGACCTGATCAGGGACGTGCCGGGCCCCCTGCTCGAGCTTGGACTCGGTAACGGCCGCACCTACGACCACA
>DATEGF010000149.1:0-4930 GCA_035280245.1 Allostellaceae bacterium | reverse complement strand
CGGCAAGCGCCGCGTCGGCCTTGGAGCCGTCCGGACCGCCGGCCTGCGCCATGTCCGGGCGGCCGCCGCCGCCCTTGCCGCCGAGCGCCTCGGCACCCACGCGCACGAAATCGACGGCGTTGAAGCGCTTCACGAGGTGGTCAGTGACGCCGACCACAATCGAGGCCTTACCGTCGGCGCGCGCGACCACCGCGACCACGCCGGAGCCCACGCTCTTCTTCATGTCGTCGGCGAGGCTCTTGAGCTCCTTGGCGGGCATGTCGTCGAGCACGCGGCCGATGAATTTGATGCCGCTTAGGTCCTTCGCGGCCTGAGGCGCCGCGGCACCGCCGCCGCTCGCGAGTTTTCTCCTGAGGTCCGAGAGCTCGCGCTCGAGCTTGCGGCGCTCCTCGACTAGCGCGCCGAGCCGCGTCGGCAATTCCTCTGGCGACACCTTGAGCTCACCCGCGGCCGTGCGCAGCAGCGCCTGCTCGTGCGCGACATAGGCTTCCGCCGCCGCGCCCGTGAGCGTCTCCATGCGGCGCACACCCGCCGCCACCGGGCTCTCCGAGACCACCTTGAAGATGCCGATATCGCCGGTGCGGCGAACATGCGTGCCGCCGCAGAGCTCCACCGAGAACGGTCGCGTGCCGACGGAGCCGTCGTCGCTGCGGTCCTCGCCCATGGCGACCACGCGGACCTCGTCGCCGTATTTCTCGCCGAAGAGGGCGAGCGCACCGGCGTTGACCGCGTTCTCGGGCGTCATGAGCCGTGTCGATACCTCTGCGTTCTCGCGGATCCGCGCATTCACCTCGGACTCGATCGCCTGCACATCCTCGGGCGAGAGCGGCCGCGGATGGCTGAAGTCGAAGCGCATGCGGTCGGCCGCCACGAGCGAGCCCTTCTGCGTCACGTGCTCGCCGAGCCGGCGCCTGAGCGCCTGGTGCAGCAGGTGCGTCACCGAGTGATTGGCGCGGAGCTTCTTGCGCCGCTCGCCGTCGATCCGGAGCTCGACCGCGGCGCCGACCGCGAGCGTGCCGTGCGTGAGCTGGCCGATGTGCACGATGAGCTCGCCCGCCCGCCGCTGCGTATCCTCGACCGCGAACTCGCCGCCCTCGGCCGAGAAGATCGCACCGCTGTCGCCCATCTGGCCACCGGACTCGCCGTAGAACGGCGTCTGGTTCAGCACCAGCGTCGCCTTGGCGCCGGATTCGATGCGCTCGACGGGCTTGCCGTCCACCACGATCGCGGCGATGCGGCCCTCGGCCATGTCCGTGTCGTAGCCCAGGAACTCGGTGGCGCCGAGTTTGTCGCGAAGCTCGAACCAGAGCTGCTCGGTCGCGGCCTCTCCGGAGCCGACCCAGGACGCGCGCGAGCGTGCCTTCGCCGCCTCCATCTCGCGGTCGAATCCCGCGGTGTCGACCCGCATGCCTCGCGCGCGCAGGATGTCCTGCGTCAGGTCGAGCGGAAATCCGTAGGTGTCGTAGAGCGTGAAGGCGACCGTGCCGGAGAGCGTCTTGCCGTCTTCTTGCAGGCCCTTGCCTTGCACGGCCTCATCCAGGAGCTGGAGCCCGCGGCCGAGCGTCTGGCGGAACGTGGTCTCCTCGAGCCGGAGCGTCTCGGTGATGAGCGCCTCGGCGCGGGTGAGCTCGGGATAATGCCCGCCCATCTTGCGGACCAGCGCCGGCACCAGCCGCCAGATCAGCGGCTCGCGCACGCCGAGGATGTGCGCGTGGCGCATCGCGCGGCGCATGATCCGGCGAAGTACGTAGCCGCGGCCGTCCTTCGCCGGCAGCACGCCGTCGGCGATCAGGAAGGAGGACGCGCGCAGATGATCCGCGATCACGCGATGGGAGACCGCATGGGGCCCGTCGGGCGAGACGCCCGATGCCTCCGCCGAGGCCACGATGAGCGCGCGCAGCAGGTCCGTGTCGTAATTGTCGTGCTTTCCCTGCATCACCGCGGCGATGCGCTCGAGCCCCATGCCGGTGTCGATGGAGGGGCGCGGGAGATTGACGCGCTGCTCCTTCGTCACCTGCTCGAACTGCATGAAGACGAGGTTCCAGATCTCGACGAAGCGGTCGCCGTCGGCGTCGGCGCTGCCGGGCGGACCGCCCACGATCTCCGGCCCATGGTCGTAGAAGATCTCCGAGCAGGGACCGCAAGGACCGGTGTCCCCCATGGCCCAGAAATTGTCGGAGGTCGGGATGCGGATGATCTTGCTGTCCGGGAGGCCCGCGATCTTGCGCCAATGCCCCGCCGCCTCCTCGTCCTCGGAGAAAACGGTGACCAGCAGCCGGTCCTTGGGGAGCCCGAACTCCTTGGTGATGAGGTTCCAGGCGAGCTCGATCGCGACGTCCTTGAAGTAGTCGCCGAAGGAGAAGTTGCCGAGCATCTCGAAGAAGGTGTGATGGCGCGCGGTGTAGCCGACGTTCTCGAGATCGTTGTGCTTGCCGCCCGCACGCACGCATTTCTGCGAGGTGACCGCGCGTGAATAAGGCCGCTTCTCGATGCCCGTGAAGACGTTCTTGAACTGCACCATGCCCGCGTTGGTGAAGAGCAGGGTCGGGTCGTTCCGCGGCACCAGCGGGCTCGAGGGCACGATCTCGTGGCCGTGGCGCTTGAAGTAATCGAGGAACGCGGCGCGGATGTCGTTGGCGGTCTGCATGAGCGAGATGTGGGCCTTCACTGGTCTCAAACCAAGGGATCAAGCGCGGCTCGCGCCTCGCTTATCCGGTGGTTCTAGCCCGATGGCGCGCGACCGAACAAGCCTCTTGCGTCCCGCTCGGCACGGGCCTTTGATGCGAGCCTAATGGCTGGGGTGCCGCCGGGCCCGCGCTCGGCGGCTGAGATCAGACCCATAGAACCTGCCTGGGTAATGCCAGCGAAGGGAGCCGATGAGCCGAAGTCCCTTCTCTATGTCCACCACCGATCGGCGACGTGTCGCCATCATCGGCGCGGGTGTGATCGGGCTCGGCATCGGCTGGCGCCTTGCGCAAGCCGGCTGCGCCGTCGATATCTTCGAGCGCGATCGTGCGGGCCGCGGCGCCAGCTGGGCGGCAGCGGGGATGCTCGCGGCCGGCGTCGAGACCGAGCCCGGCGAGCACTGCCTCGCTGCCCTCACCGCCGAGGGCTTGCGCCGGTGGCCGAGCTTCGCCGCGGAGCTGGAATCCGTCTCTGGGATCTTCGTGGAGCTGCGTACCGAGGGCACGCTGGCGGTCGCAACCAACGCCGACGAGGCGGCACGGCTCCGCCACGAAGCCGAGTTCCAGCGGAGCCTTGGCATCGAGCTCCACTGGCTCACAGGCGCCGAGGCGCGTCGGGTCGAGCCACATCTGGGACCGGGCATTGCCGCCGCGGCGCTCAGTCCTCGCGACATCCAGGTCAACAACCGGCAGCTTGTGACGGCACTAGAACGCGCCTTCGAGGCCGCCGGTGGCCGGCTGCATGAGCATGCGCGGGTCGATGGCATCGAGGTCGCGGGCGGGCGCATCCAGGCGATCCGTCTCGCCGATCGCGTCTTCGAAGCCGGCATCGTGGTGCTCGCGGCCGGCGCCAGGTCGCGCGAGATCGAGGGCCTGCCACCCGAGGCGCGGCCGCCGGTGCGGCCCGTCAAGGGCCAGATGCTGGCGGTGCAGATGGACCCGGCGGCACCGCTGCTCCGGCACGTCGTCTGGGCACCGGGCGCCTACCTGGTGCCGCGGCTCGACGGGCGGCTCATCGTAGGCGCCACGGTCGAGGAGCGCGGCTTCGACGCCTCTCTCACCGCGGGCGCGATGCTGAGCCTGCTCGACGCCGCCTGGCGGGTGCTGCCGGCGATCGAGGAGTGCGCGATCGTCGAGAGCTGGGTCGGATTCCGGCCGGGCTCCCCGGACGACGCGCCGATCCTCGGGCCCACGGCGGTCGACGGCCTAATCGTCGCCACCGGCCATCATCGGAACGGCATCCTGCTGACGCCGATCACCGCCGACGAGGTGAGCCGTTGCGTGCTCACCGGCGAGATCAGCGAGGCCATTCGTGCCTTCGGCATCGAGCGCTTTCCATCAGTCGCGAGGCAAAGACATGAGAACCGTGCATCTCAACGGGTCTGACCGCGCGGTCGCGGCCGAGACCGTGGCGGCGCTGATCGAGGAGCTGGCGATCCCCGGCGCGCCCCGCGGCCTCGCGGTCGCGGTCAACGGCAGCTTGGTGCCGCGAAGCGAGTGGCCCGCACGCCCGCTCGCTCCCGGAGATGCGATCGAGATCGTGCGCGCAACGCGAGGAGGCTGAGCCATGGCAGACAGCAACGAGGACGCGCTCGTCATCGCGGGACGGCGGCTCGGCGCGCGGCTCCTCATGGGCACGGCGGGATATCCCAATCAGCAGACGCTGTTGCAGGCGCTCGAGGGAGGCGCGCCCGCGATGGTGACCGTCGCAATCCGGCGCGTGAGCCTCGAGAGCTACAGCGGCAGCCTGCTCGACGCGCTGGGCGGGCGCTATCCGCTGCTGCCTAACACCGCGGGCTGCGCCACCGTGCGCGACGCGGTGTTGACCGCGGAACTCGCCCGCGAAGCGCTCGAGACGGACTGGATCAAGCTCGAGCTGATCGGCGATTTCGAGACGCTCTATCCCGATGGCGCACTCCTCGTCGAGGCGACGGCGGAACTGGTGGGGAAGGGTTTTGTCGTGCTGCCCTACGCGACCGACGATCCCCTGCTCTGCCGCAAGCTCACCGACGCCGGCGCCGCCGCAGTGATGCCGCTGGGCTCGCCGATCGGCTCGGGCCAGGGCATCCTCAATCCTTTCAACATCGAGCTGATCTGCGGGCGGAGCCATGTCCCGGTGGTGCTGGACGCCGGGATCGGCACCGCCTCCGACGCGGCGCTCGCGATGGAGCTCGGGTGCTCGGCGGTGCTGGTCAACACCGCGATCGCCCGCGCCCACGATCCGCCGCTGATGGCGCGCGCCATGC
>DATEGF010000148.1:0-3765 GCA_035280245.1 Allostellaceae bacterium | reverse complement strand
GTCGCCGTGACCTCGGCGCCGGAGACCGTGGGTGTCCCGAGGGTGGTGGCGGCGCCGTCGCTCACCAGGAGTACGTCGGCCAACGTCACCGTGGCGCCCGCCTCGGCGGGCAGCGTCTCGACGACGATCACGTCGTCCTTGGCGACCTTATATTGCTTTCCGCCGGTGCGGATGACGGCATACATGGGCGAGGCGCGCCTTGCTGGGATCGGGCTCTAAAGGGCTCAAAACTCGAACGGACGGGCCGAACCCCGTCCGCGGAGGCCGGCACTATAGCCAGGACACCCCCCAAGTCAACGATTTTGCATTTCTTAGGAGCGACCGGCCCCCGTACGCCGAACCACCCCGACCGATCGGTGACCGCAGTGCCACGATCTGATAGAGTTGCTGTCTCACCAACAGGGAGGAGCGCATGAAGTACCGAGCGCTCGTCGTCGGCAGCTTGGCCTTGGCCCTAGCTGCGGCGCCCATTTTGTCTGCCCGGGCTTGGTATGACCGCCCCTATTACTATTACGGCACCCCACCGGTCTATTATAGCAATCCACTGCTCTGGCCCTTCCAGGCCGCAGCGGCGGTGGTGGTTGGCGCTGCCACTTTGGCGACGCTCCCATTCCGCGTCATCGCGGGGGCGACCTATCCGTATCCGGCTTACTACGGTCCGCCGCGCTACTACTATCCGCCGCCGGGCTATTACCCGCCGTCCTCCGGCTATTACCCGCCGCCGCAGGGCTATTCCGCACCGCCTGGCGCCACCATCACGCCGCGATAACGGCGCCACTAAAGAAAAAGCCCACCGGAGCGGGGCTCAGGATCGACCCTCGCGGGTGGCCGTCGCTCGGGTGTGCCGTGAAGAACTCATTGAGTTCTTCGAAGGAGATCAGCAGAGCGACGCAGCAGCGGGAGACATCGAGGCGGCGTTGCGTTCCTGATGGGATCGCACACCAAACGGGTACCAAATTCAGGTTCCGTTCGCCCCCGCCGCCATGCTAAGCCCTTGCCCGCCCAAGGTCGGAGAGGTGCCGGAGTGGTCGATCGGGGCGGTCTCGAAAACCGTTGTGCCCTTTACTGGGTACCGAGGGTTCGAATCCCTCCCTCTCCGCCAGCGCTCGCGTTCGCCATCATTGGGCACCTTCCTCCGCGGCGCCCTACCGAACGCTGACCTCTCGCCAGAAGCGGCGGGTCAGAAGCAGCACCAAGAGACCTTCTAGCCCGATCACTGCCGTCGCCCGTTGCGCTCCAATCGAGTCGGCAAGCCAACCCAGATGAAGGAAGCCGATCGGGCCTACGCCAATGCAGACGGAGAGCACGCCGAGCATTCGGCTCCTCAATTCTGGCGGTGCGGAGCGATAGACGATGGTCGCCTGCATGATGCTGAATGCGGCGGAGGCGATGCCCGTCAACACGAGCGCTCCCGTGGCGAGAGGGACGTTGGGGGCCAACGCGAAGCCGATCAGAGCAACGAGGTAAGCCGCGACACCGCCGACGTAGACCCGGGCGTAATGTTTGGATCTGGCAAAGAGAGCCAGCGTAATCGCGCCACAGAGGGCACCCAGCCCATCGGTACTTGCCAGGAATCCGACACCCTCTTCGCCCAGGTGCAAATGGTCTTGGCCGATGACCGGGATCATGCTGGTGAAGGGCCAGCCGAACAGATTGTACACGATGGTGACGATCAGAACGCCGATCAGGTGCGGGTTCCGCCGGACGAACCAGAGACCCTCGATGATTCCAGCGAGCGCCGTGCCGGGCTTTGCCGGATGCGCGATGCTCCGGCGACTTATTGTGAGAGCTGCGGAGAGCGCCGTCAGTGCGAGCATGACGCTCACCGCGAGCACGCCGACCATGCCAAATCCGGCGAGAAGCAGGCCGCCCGCGGTCGGACCAAGCATGCGGCTCGCATTGTTGGTTCCGACATCCACCGACATGGCGGTGCCCATCGCGTCGACGCCGACCACCTCGCCAATCATGACGCGTCGCACGGGGTTATCGGCCGTCCAGCCGATTCCATTGACGAAGCTCGCGACCGCCAAGTGCCAGACGGCGAGCTGATCGGAATAGGCGAGGAGAAGCAGCGCGAACGACGTCAAAAGCTGCGCCGAGACCATCGCGATCAAAGCGAGGTGCCTTTGCACTCGATCCGCGGCAGCCCCCACGAAGACCCCAAATAGCGACATCGGAACGAGGCGCAGCATCGTCAAAAGTGCCACGAGGAACGGTGAGCCCGTTCGCTCGTAGACGAAGACGGCCATTGCCAGCAGTTCGAGCCAGCGGACGACGAACAGGACCAGGCCGACAAACCAGAGCCGCCAGAAGTCCCCGTTACGCACGAGCAGCGCTGCTTCTTGAATTGGCGCACCCCCCGATAGGACTGGTGAACTAGGGAACGCTGCGAGAGTCCTTCACGCCAACGGCCCGCACGATATCGCCAATTGATATTGGTGCCACAGGAGGGCGCGGTGCCCAATGACCGGCTTCGTCGAGAGGGCGGCTTTCGTGGCCTGCCGAGAGCGTGGCGAGCACGGGGCCGCAATAGCGGCCTTGGCAGCGGCCCATGCCGCCTCGAGTTCGGCGCTTCAGGGCGCCGACAGACGCAAAGCCCGGCTGCAGCTCGGCCTCGATGCGGTCGCGGCTCAGCTCCTCGCATCGGCAGATGATGGTCTCGGCAGTCGCGAGCTCGGTGGTGAGGTGCGGCGCCCGGAACAGCCGCCAGAGTCCGGCCTGGAAGCGTCGATGACGCGCGAGGGCCGAGCGCGCCTGCGCTTCCGAGGCGCGCAACGCCGTCGTCGACGCGAGGCCGAGGGACCGGGCGGCGGCGATGCCGGCGATGATCCCCTCGGCCTCGGCCGCGGGAGCGCCGCCTAATCCCGCGCAATCGCCGGCGGCGTAGATCTCGGGAACGCTGGTGCGCTGGTCGCCGTCGCGTTGCGTCACGAGATGGCCGCGGGCTGGGTCGAAGCGATGCGCACACCCCAGTGCCCGCAGGACCTCGTTCGAGGGCATGAAGCCGTAGCCCATGCAGATGGCGTCGACCTCAAAGCGCGCCCCCGTGTCCTGTGGCTGGAGCCGCCAGCGCTTTACCTGAGCGGTGAGAGTCTCGTTGTCGCGGGTGACCTCGGCGAGCACGCTTTCGTAGAGCACGGGGATCCCGCGCCGCCGGAGCTCCAGCAGATACCGCGCGCCACGCACGGCGAGCGCCAGTGTGCTCGCGAGCATCGCGCCAAGAGCGGGCAAGTCTCGAAGAGACGGCCGCGCCGCGAGCTCGACGACCGCGGCGATCTCGGCACCCGCGCGCGCCAGCTCGAGCGCCACCTGCAAATTGAGGGGGCCATTGCCGGTGATCAGCACGCGCTTCCCCGCGAGCACGCGATAGCTGCGCAACAGGGTCTGGGCGGCGCCGGTGGTCATGACCCCCGGCACTGTCCAGCCCGGGATCGCGAGGCCGCGCTCATAAGCGCCCGTGGCGACGATCAGCCGTTTCGGCCGGCAGCTGAGGCTCCGTCCGTCGTGAAGGATCAGCAGCTCCAGCGGCTCGAAGGCGCCCCAGACGCGCGCGCCACGGAGCGTCGTCACGCCGGCCCGATCCGCCGCTTCGATGAGCGCGCGCCCGCCCGCAAATTGCGGGTCCGACGAATGCTCTCCCGCGAGTGCCGGAATCGCGAGCGGTTGCTTATAGTATTGCCCGCCCGCGAGCGGCCGCTCGTCCACCAGCACCACCGCCGCGCCGGCGAGCGCCGCGCTGCGCGCCGCGTTGAGGCCGGCGCCGCC
>DATEGF010000147.1:0-3985 GCA_035280245.1 Allostellaceae bacterium | reverse complement strand
ATGATTCATCCACTGGACGATCCCACACCGCCGCCCGAGCCCTACACGGTTGGTGCCGCGCCGCGGCTTGCCGCGCCGCCGCTCCGCGGCCGGGTGAAGACGGACGTCGCCATCGTCGGCGCCGGCTATACGGGTCTATCGACCGCGCTCCATCTCGCTGCCGCCGGCGTCTCCAGCGTCGTGCTCGAGGCGCGGGAAGTCGGCTGGGGCGGATCGGGCCGCGCCTTCGGTCAGGTGGTGCCCTACGCGAAGCACGATCACGCGCATCTCCTCGCGCATTTAGGCCCGGACTACGGCGAGCGGATGATTGCGATGCTGGCGGGTGGGCCGGACCTCGTCTTCGGTCTCATCGAGCGGCACGGCATCGTCTGCGACGCGATCCGCCGCGGGCTGATCTTCGCGGCCCACACGCCCGCTGCGGCCGGCGTGCTGGAGGAGCGAGCACGCTTCTGGGAGACGCGGAAAGCGGCGGTCTCCTTCCTCGATGCCAAGGGCATGACCGAGCAGACCGGCAGTACCTATTATCCGGCGGGCCTCCTCGACCGGCGCGGCGGGTGCGTCGACCCGCTCGCCTATGCGCGCGGTCTCGGCCATGCGGCGGTCGGTGCCGGGACCAAGCTCTTCGAGCAAAGCCGCGTCACACGGATCAGCGCCGAGCAGGGACGCTGGACGGTTCACACCGCAGAGGGCGCAATCGAGGCCGAGACCGTCGTCATCGCGACCGACGCTTATACCGACGCGATCTGGCCGGGGCTGCAGCAATCGCTGATCCCGCTGCGCGGCTATCACCTCGCGACCGCGCCACTCAGCGAGAACGTGCGCAAGACCATCATGCCGGGTGGCCAATCGCTAACCGACAGCCGGCGGCTCTATTCCGGCATCCGCCTGCGCGGGGACGGCCGCCTGCACGTCAGCACAGATGGGCCCGCCTTCAGCACCACCGGTCACGCCATGGCGAGCAAAGCCGCTCGCCGCGTCCAGGATCTCTTTCCGCAGCTCGGTCCTCCCGTCTGGCAGACGGAGGTCGCGGGGTGGGTCGGCATGACGACGGACCAGTATCCGCATCTCCACAACCTCGCGCCCGGCGTCTGGGCTGCTGTCGGCTTATCGGGCCGCGGGATCGCGTTCGGGACCCTGCTGGGCCAAGAGCTCTCGAAGCGGATCCGGGGTGTGGCGGAAAGCGAGTGCGCGATGCCGGTGACGCCACTCCGCACAACCGTCGTGCGCTCGCTGGCGCGGCCGCTCGTCGGCAGCCTGATGAACTGGTATCGGATCCGAGATCGCGCCGAGCTGGGCCGCGGCTATGTCGGCGCGGTCAAGGCGTGACGGAAACCTCGATCTCGCCACTCATGTAGAGGCGCGCCGGCGCCGATAGCCTGACGTGGTCTCCGCGCAAAGAGCATGTCATGCGGCCGCCACGCTTCGAAAGCTGCCGCGCCTCCAACGTGCTCCGGCCCAGGCGCTCCGCCCAGAACGGCACGATCTGCGCGTGCGCCGACCCGGTCACGTGATCCTCCGGAATGCCCTTCGCGGGCGCGAAATAGCGCGTCGCGATATCGCAGCCGATGTCCGCTCCTGGCGCGGTCGCGATGATCCCCGGCGTCTCCTGGCGAGCGAGCGCGGCGAAGTCGGGCTTCAAGGCGGCGAGCTCGGTGGCGGTGTCGAAGACAGCGATGAAGTACGTAGCCCGCAGGACTTCGCGGGGCCGGGCGCCGAGCGCCTCGGCGAGGCCGGCTGGCGCGGGAACCGGGCGCGGCGGACGCGCGGGCAGATCGAGCATGTAGCGGTCGCCGTCGCGCCCGACTTCTAACCGGCCGGCGGGGGAGGCGAAGACGACCGAGCTCAGGTGCGGCTGGACCCGGTTCAAGATCACCCAAGCCGCGCCTAAGGTCGCGTGGCCGCACATCTCCTCCTCCACCAGCGGCGTGAACCAGCGCACCTCATAGCCATGGCCGCCCGACACGACGAACGCGGTGGCGGCGACCGCGTTCTCGTTCGCGATCGCTTGCATGGTCTCGGTCGGAAGCCAATGCGGGAGCAGACAGACGCCCGCGGGGTTGCCGGTGAAGGCATCCTCGGCGAAGGCGTCGACGATGAAGTACGGAGTCTTCATGCGGGCAGGCTCGGACGGCCGTTCGCCGCTCAGCGATTCTGGAAGGCCGCTCCCTGATAGACCGGCGTCAGCCAGTGCCGATATTTCGGCACTTTGCCAGCCGCGATGTCGAAATAGAGGGTCTGCATGCGCTTGGTCATGGGTCCGACCGCGCCGTCGCCGATGGGATAATGGTCGACGGAGATGATCGGCTGCACCTCGGCGCCGCTTCCGCAGAAGAAGGCCTCGTCGGCGATGTAGACCTCGGTGCGATCGATGTCTCGCTCGACAACGGACACGCCGAGCTCGTCCCGATAAAGATCCATCAGGGTCGCCCTCGTGATGCTCTCGAGAATATCCGCCGTGACTGGTGGCGTGACGATGACGCCATCCCGCACCATCATGAAGCAGGACCCCGGACTCTCCGCGATCTTGCCGCGGTCGTTCAGCATGATCGGCGTACCGAAGCCATTGAGCTTCGCCTCGACCTGGGCAAAGCGCGAGTTGTGATAGTTGGCGGCGGCCTTGACGCGCGAGGGGCTGGCGATGTCGGAATTGCGCCGCCACGTGCTGATGCAGCTCTTGATGCCGGAGAAGACCGAGGGCGCGTGCGGTCGGCTGAACGCCAGCACGAAGACACCGGTGCGGATGTCCTCCGGGCGCCAGCTGAAGGGCTCGCCCTGGTCGAAATAGACCACCACCCGGAAATGCACGCCCTGGGTGAAGCGGTTCTTCCGCAGGAGCTCGACGAAGGCGTCCGTCAGTTCGCGATCGCTGTAGGGGATCGACATCCGCATGATCTTCGCGGATTGGCGGAGCCGCTTCAGGTGCTCGGCGTTCTTGAAGATATAGAGCTCGCGCTCCGTCTCGTTCCAATAGCCGCGCATCCCCTCGAAGACGTTCTCGCCGCGCAGCACCGCCTCTGCGGAGACGTGAATCTTGGCCTGGTCCCAGGGAACGACCTCGCCATCCATCCATACGAAATCAGCGGTCTTCGCCATGAGCTCTCGCTGTCGGTTTGGGTGTCTATTTTACGGGGCTGCGCGCGCGGATGCCGATGCTCGCGAGCCGACCTCGCGGCTCGCCCGGGCGGGCACGGCCACGCGGCACCGCTTTGCGCTTTCCGGCCGCGCTCAATACGCCCTCGCTCGCGTCCAGGTGGCGGAGCGCGCGTCGCGTCGCGGCCGAGACGTCGCCCGCTTCGATCGCATCGAGGATCTTCCGATGGATGCGCGCAATGCTGAGGGCTTCCGCCCTTCCGCCGGTGTAGCCCATGTGCACCACGACCTGCCGGATCAGATTGGCGACGATCGCGATGACGTCGTTGTGCGTGGCTTCCGCGAGCAGCGTGTGGAAGAGGTTGCTCTGAATCCGCACGGTCTCGGCGTTCGTGGGGTCGCGCTCGATCATGTCGATGGTGTGCCGGACCTTCGTGAGATCGCCCGCACTGGCCCGCTCGATGACCAGACTGATGACCAGCGGCTCGATGAAGCGCTGGGCTTCGTGGATGTCGCGGATGGTGGTCCGTCGGAGCCGCAGGATCGTATCGAGCGTGGGCGCCAGGCGATCGGCATCGGGGCTCGATATGACCGCGCCGCCGTTGCGACCGGCCTGCATGGCGACCAGGCCGTCGGCCTCGAGGAGACGCAGCCCCTCCCGGACCGCGGCGCGGCTGTAGCCGAACTGCTTGATGAGCTCGCGCTCCGGCGGCAGCCGGTCTCCGACCGTCAACTCGCCGGAGACCACGGCGTCGCGAATCCGGCGGGCGATCAGCTGAGCGGCTTTGAGCGGCTTGATGGTCTCGAACATCACCATGAATTGAGCCTATCCGCTGCTGTCGCAGTGTCGGCACGGCATACGGGAAATCGACATTCCGTTCAATGATGGTTCGCC
>DATEGF010000146.1:0-16720 GCA_035280245.1 Allostellaceae bacterium | reverse complement strand
TGCTCGACAATCTCCGCGCCGCTTTAGCGCGGCGTTAAGAAGGCGGACCGTAGCCTCTCATGCGACGGCACGCATTATTGGCATCCTCCGCACATTGTCGTCGCTTCCTTGGCTAGTCGGGAGCCGCCCCTCCGGGGCGGCTCTTTCCGCGTTCAGGCGAGTCCGTAGAACCCCATGGCGCCGCCGGCCATGACCTGATGCCTCACCTCGGGCGAGACGCCCTTCAGCCGCTCCGCCATCATCGCGGGCGCGCCCGGGAAGAAGCCGTCGCGGTGCGGGTAATCGGTCGCCCACATGATCTTGTGCGGGCCGATATACTCTGCGAGGACGCCGAGGCTGCCCTCGACGGGCTCGAAGGAGATCCAGCAGTTCCGCTGGAACAGCTCGCTGGGCCGCATGGTCAGGCCGGAATCGTTGAAGCCCTTGTCGTCGAAGTGCCGGTCCATCCGGTCGAGCCAGGGCGCGATCCAGCCGCCGCCCGATTCCAGGAACGCGACCCTGAGCTTCGGGTGGCGCTCGACCACGCCGCCCCAGATCATGCTCATCGAGGCAATCATCATCTCCATGGTGTGCGAGATGATGTGCTGGGCGCCGCGGCCCTCGAAACGGTCGATGCCCACGGTCGGCATGCCGCTGTTGCCACCCTCGTGCAGCCCGATCGAGAAGTCGAGGTCCTCGGCGGCACTCCAGAACGGCTCATAGACGAAATCGTGCAGCTTGCGGTCGTTGTAGGGATTGGGCCGGAGGAAGCCGCCGCGGAAGCCGAGCTCGCGCCGCGCGAAGCGCATCTCCGAGATCGCCGCGTCGATCGATTGCATCGGCAGCATCGCGATGCCGAAGAGGCGGTCTGGATAGGGTCGGCAATAGTCGGCGAGCCAGCGGTTGTAGGCCCGGCACATCGCCGCGGCAAACCCGGGATCGCGGACGGCGCCCGCGAAGAGGCCGAGGCTCGGATAGAGGAAAGCGGCGTCGATGCCGTCGAGGTCCATGTCGGGAATCCGCGCATGGGGATCGAAGCCGCCCTTGCGGCCGTCCTCGTAAGCCATGGCCTCGGCCTTCACCACGCCCTGCCGGGCGCCCACACCACCGATGCCGCCGAACCCCTGGGTGCTGCCGAGGATCTGCTCCTCGAGGAGGAGACGGTCCTTGCCGTTCTGGTCCTTGACCAGCTTCGGCGCGCGCTCGCGGTAGGCAGGATCGAGGTAGTCTTTCCAGAGCGTGAACGGCTCGAGCACGTGGCCGTCGGCATCGATCACATTGTAGCTGCGGGTCATCGGCAAGGCTCCGTCGCGGTTGGCATGCTCGGGCATGCTCGGTTGAGGGGACAGGAGACTTCGCCCGGAAATTATAGGCCGCCTCGAGCCGTACGCAATCGCGGCCGGGTGGTCTCTTCTCGGATGATCGAGCGCCGCGATCGTGGTATGTAAGGCAGTCCCGAACGCATCTGCGGATTGCCCGAGTCGGCGGGCAACGAAAGGCAGGAAGCGGGGTGGTCACCGAGGCCGTACTCAGCGGCGCGTCGTCGGCACGTCCGGGCCTTCCGGGCGTGATCATTGCGGCGACCATCGGCAATGTCCTCGAATGGTTTGACTTCCTCGTCTATGGCTTCTTTGCCGTGACGATCGCTGAGGTGTTCTTCCCGGCGGGCGACCCGACCGTCTCGCTGTTGATCACCTTCGGGGCTTTCGGCCTCTCCTACGTGGTCAGGCCATTGGGCGCGGCCATCGTCGGCACCTATACCGACCGCGCCGGCCGCAAGGCAGGGCTGACGCTATCGATCGGCCTCATGATGATCGGCACGACCCTGATGGTGATCACGCCCGGATACGCGACCATTGGCTTCGCGGCGCCGATCATCATCACGATCGCCCGACTGCTGCAGGGGTTCTCGGTCGGCGGCGAGTTCGGCAGCGCCGTCGCGTTTCTGGTCGAGCACGCCGGGGAGCGCAGGGGCTTCAGCGCGAGCTGGCAATGGGCCACCATCGGGATGACCTCGATCATCGCCTCGCTGTTTGGCCTCGTCCTGACAACGGAGCTCTCGCACCAGCAGCTGCTCGATTGGGGCTGGCGCGTCCCCTACGTCTTCGGCCTCCTCGTCGGTCCCGCCGGGCTCTACATCCGCTCGCGCATGGCCGAGACGCCGGAGTTTCTCGACGCCGCCAAACCCAAGAGAGTGCCGATCGGCGATTTGCTACGCACGCACCCGGTTTCGGCATTGCTCGCGTTCGGTGCCGCTATCATCTCGAACAGCTCTTACTATTTGCTCCTCTACATCCCGACCTACGGGGTCAAGACGCTGCACCTGCCGGCCTATACCGGCTTTGCCGCAACGCTGGTGGGCGGCATCATTCTTGCGGTCTTCTCGGTGGTTGCCGGGTACTGGTCGGACCGGGTCCGGCCGCGCTCGCGCATCATGCTGATCAGCGCTTGGCTCTTCCTGCTGGCGGCATATCCCGCGTTCTGGCTGATGGACGCCTATCCCTCGCTGGCAACGGCGATGCTGGCAGTCGGCTTGCTCAACCTGATCAAGGCGGGCTACAGCGGCGTGCTGCCATCCGTGCTGTCGGAGCAGTTTCCGGTCGAGACGCGCGCCGTGGGGGTCGCGTTCAGCTTCAGCATGTCGGTGACGATCTTCGGCGGCTTCGCACCCTTCGTCGCGACGTGGCTAATCGCGTACACAGGCGATCCGCTGTCGCCGAGCTATTACCTGATGGTGACGGCGCTGCTCAGCATCATCGCCCTCATGGCGATAGGGCGGCGGGCTCCACGCGCCGCGGTCGCCACGGGGGAGGACTAGGGGCGGTACCCTTTAGAGCCGCACCAGCGCTATCCCGCTTTCCACTTGATGGAGCACCCGATCGACGGGAATTGCTGCGCCGGCCCGATGCCAGTCGCGGCGATGGCGCGCATCGCCTCGACGAGCTCCCGGCGCGCACCGGCCGGCGGCGGCGCTGTGCGGCCCTCATCCAAGCGTCCACGATACCGGAGCTTACCCGCGGCATCGTAACCGAAGAAATCGGGGGTGCAGGCGGCTCCGTAGGCTCGCGCCGCCGATTGGTCCTCGTCGTGCAAGTACGGGAACGTGAAGCCATGCACGCTGGCGAAGCGCATCATGTTGTCGAAGGAGTCCTCGGGGTAGGCGGCCGCGTCATTCGAGCAAATGGCGGCAAAGCCGATGCCATCTCCCTTGAGCGCACGCGCGTCCGCCACCAGGCGATCGATGACGGCCCTCACGTAGGGGCAGTGATTGCAGATGAAGACGATCACGGTCCCTTTCTCGCCCGTGACGTCGCTCAGTGCATAGGTACGGCCATCCGTGGCCGGAAGCCGAAAACCGGCGGCAGGGCTGCCCAGCTCGACCCTTGACGGCGTTCCAGCCATGGCAGGTCTCCTTCGTTCAGCGGCTCAAGGCAAAGCCGCGGTAGTCCTCGGCGGCGACCTCTTCGCAGACCTTGCGGTAGCGCGCCATGCCGCCTGAGTAGGGCATGAAGACGCGCGGCTTGCCCGGGATGTTGGCGCCGAGATACCAGGATGACTTGGCGAGTGGCAGCAGCGTGGCATTGGCGCAGGCGTTCACCTGTTCCACCCAGTCGTCCATGGACTCCGACTTGGGCTCGATGCGCTCGATGCCGTGGGAGCGCAGGTAGACGATGCAATCGGTGATCCATTCCACATGCTGCTCGATCGCGACGGGCATATTGCAGAGAACGGACGGGCTTCCCGGCCCGGTGATGGTGAAGAGGTTCGGGAAACCCACCACCTGGAGGCCGAGATAATTGCGCGGTCCCGCGTGCCAGGCCTCGGCGAGCCGGAGGCCGTCGCGGCCGCGGATGTCCATCCGGAGTAGCGGGCCCGTCATGGCGTCGAAGCCGGTCGCGAACACGATGATGTCGAGCGGGTACTCGGCGGCGCTCGTCCGAACCCCCGCGGGGGTGATCGCCTCGATCGGGTGCTTCCGGATATCGACCAGAGCGACATTCGCTCGATTGAACGTCTCGTAGTAGTCGGTGTCGATCGGCGGCCGTTTGCACGCGTAGGGATGATCGAAGTCGGAGAGGAGCGTGGCGGTCGCCGGATCCTTCACGATCTCGCGAATCTTGTTGCGGATGAATTCGGCGGCGGTGTCGTTCGCCGCCTTGTTGGCGACCAGGTCTTGGAACGTCGCCCGGAACCGCAAGCCACCCTCTTCCCAGGCCGCCTCGTAGAGCGCCTTGCGCTCCTCCGGCGTCACGCTGAGCGCCAGCCGATCCTCGATGGCCCACGGATGGCCGTTCGGGTTGCCGTCCATGATCCGTTGGATCTCGGGGAAGTTCGCCTTCACGTAGCGCTTGAATTCCGCGGTCAGCGGCGCGTTGCGGGCGGGCACGCTGTAGTTGGCGGTGCGCTGGAACACCGTCAGATGCGCCGCCGTCTCCGCGATCACCGGCGCCGCCTGGATGCCAGTCGATCCCGTGCCGATCTGGCCGACGCGCTTGCCGGTGAAATCGACGCCGTCATGCGGCCATTGCCCCGTGTGATACCAACGGCCCCGGAAGGTCTCGAGCCCGGGAATCGTCGGCACGTTCGCCGTCGAGAGACAGCCCACCGCCGTGATCAGGAATTTCGCGGCGAGCTGCTCGCCCTGCTCCGTGGTCACGATCCAGAGATTGGCCGCGGCGTCGTACCGCGCCGAGATGACCCGCGTTCCGAAACGGATATTGCGCCTGAGGTCGAACCGGTCGGCGACGTGGTTGAGGTAGCGCAGGATCTCAGGCTGGGCCGGATAGCGCTCGGTCCACTCCCATTCCTGCAGCAATTCATCGGAAAACGTGTAGCAGTAGCTGTGGCTCTCGGAATCGCAGCGCGCGCCCGGGTACCGGTTCCAGTACCAGGTCCCGCCGACACCCTCGGCGGCCTCCAGCACCTGCACCGAGAGCCCGAGCCGATCGCGCAGGCAGTAGAGCTGATAAAGCCCCGAGACGCCGGCGCCGATGATCAGCGCGTCGAAGGCGCGCGGCGCCGGTTGCTTCGATCCAACGTCGGAGCTGGTCGGAAGTGTCACGACTTTTCACCGCTAAGCATTTCCATAGGCAGTCTCGAAGCATGCGGCCATCGCCTCGCCGCAAGCAAGCGGGATCACGACGAACGCCAACCCATATGGCGACAATTTTCTCCCTCTCCCCAGCGGGGAGAGGGTCGGGGTGAGGGGGCATGCTCGCGGCATGGCAAGATTGGCGCAGCTCGAGCGGCTGTTCCCCCTCACCTATCCTCTCCCGGGAGGGAAGAGGAATCCAACTGCGATCGCCTTGGATCGCGAGGGCCGGGGGTTCCCGGCCGCATACCTGCCGCGCTAGCATGTGATGAGGAGGACCGCTGCCATGAGCTACGACCTCGTCATCAAGAACGGCATGGTGATCGACGGCTCCGGCTTGCCGCGCTACCGCGCCGACGTCGGTGTCAAGGCGGGAAAGATCGCGTTCATCGGGCGCATCGCCTCGCCCGCGCGCGAGGTGATCGATGCCGAGGGCCATGTGGTGACGCCGGGCTTCGTCGACGGGCACACGCACATGGACGCCCAGGTGTTCTGGGATCCGATCGGCACCAGCTCCTGCTATCACGGCATCACCTCTGTCGTGATGGGGAATTGCGGCTTCACGCTGGCGCCCTGCCGCGAGCACGAGGCGGACCTGGTGTTCCGCAACCTGGAGCGGGCCGAGGACCTGAGCCGCGCGGCCATGCGTGCCGGCATCAAATGGCGCTGGGAGACCTTCCCGGAATTCCTCGATGTGCTCGACGGTCTGCCGAAGGGCATCAACTACGCGGGCTATGTCGGCCATTCCGCCGTCCGGACCTATGTCATGGGCGAGCGGGCCTTCGAGGGGCCCGCGCGCGAGGACGATCTGACCGCGATGGCGCACCACGTGCGCGAGGCCATCAAAGCGGGTGCCGTCGGCCTCTCGAGCACGCGGAGCCCCAGCCACGAGACCTCCGACGACCGGCCGGTGGCGAGCCGGCAGGCGAGCTGGAGCGAGATCGAGCGTCTGGTCGGCGCCATGAGCGAGGCGGGCGCCGGCATCTTCCAGCTCGCGACCGGTACGGAGGGACCGGAGAACTATCCGAAACTCAAGAAGCTCGCGCTCGACACGGGACGCCCCATCACCTTCGGCATGTTCTCGCGGCGCGTGCAGCCCGGCGCCTGGCGCCTCGGTCTCGAAACCATCGAGGAGACCGCGCGCGAGGGCGGCCGCATGTTCGCCCAGGTGCACAGCCGCGCGCTCAACGTGCTGCTCTCGTTCGAGACGGCGACGCCGTTCGACGACTGGGACGTGTGGCGCGACGTGCGGAAGCTGCCGCGCGAGCGGCAGAAGGCGGCGCTCCGCGATCCCGAGACGCGGGCGAAGCTCGTCACCTCCGCGAGCCGGCCGCCGACCGACCGGCGCGCCATCGGCGCCGAGGCGCGGCCGCCGGAGTGGGATTGGGTCTTCCTCATGGACCAGATGAAGGGGCCGCATCCCTCCATGGCCTCGCTCGCGCGCCAGAGCAACCAGCATCCGGTCGAGCTGATGATCGACCTCGCCCTCGAGCGCGATCTCAAGCGCTTCTTCCTGCAGCCGATCGCCAACGAGGACGAGGCGGCGGCGCTCGAGCTGATCCGTCATCCGCGCACGGTCGTGACCTTCTCGGACGCGGGCGCCCACGTCTCGCAGATCATGGACAACTCCCTTCAGACTCACCTGCTGAGCTACTGGGTGCGCGAGAAGCAGGCCTTGACGCTCGAGCAGGCGATCAAGCTCATCACTTACGACACCGCGACCCATTGGGGATTGTACGATCGTGGCCTCGTCCGCGAGGGCATGGCGGCCGATCTCGTGGTGCTCGATCCCAAGACGGTCGGCGCACGCATGCCGGAGGTGGTGACCGACCTGCCCGCGGGCGCCCGGCGGCTCAAGCAGACCGCGGACGGCGTGCGCGCGACGGTCGTGAACGGCCAAGTGCTGCTGCGCGACAACATGCACACAGGCGCGCTGCCGGGCCGCCTCATGCGCGGTCGCGTTCCGGATTAGCGAGCGCGGATCACTCGGGTGAAAGACGCAGAGATCAGTCCATTACAACGGCGCGCCATTGCGGGCGACGCGCAGGATGTGGAGCAAGACGATGCTCACTGAGCAGATCTGGACGGCAAATGCCTATCGCAACTTCAATTACCTCATCGCCTGCGGGCAAACCGGTGAGGCGCTGGCGGTCGATCCTCTGGACCACGAGAAGTGCCTTGCCACCGCCAAGGCCAAGGGCTGGACCATCACACAGATCCTCAATACCCACGAGCATCGCGATCATACCGGGGGCAATCAGGCGATGGTCGCGGCAACCTCAGCCAAGGTGCTGGCGCACAGGAATGCCAAGGACAGGATCGCGGGCATGGATCGGGGGCTTGGCGCCGGCGACGTGATCAAGATCGGGAAAACCGTCGAGCTTGAATGCCTGGATACGCCGGGGCATACCATGGCTCACATCTGCCTGCTCGCGCATGGCGACAAGCCGGCCCTCTTCTGTGGCGACACCCTCTTCAACGCAGGCGCCGGCAATTGCCATAACGGAGGCCATCCCGCCGAGCTCTTCAACACGTTCGTTGGGCAACTCGCGAAGCTTCCGGATGAGACGCTGATCTATCCGGGACACGATTACATCGCGAACAATCTCGGCTTCACCCTCGACCGGGAACCGGACAACGCGAAGGCCAAGGCGATCTTGCCTGCGATGAAAGCCCAGGACCCGACGAAAGCCTTCGTGACGACGCTCGCCCTGGAGAAGGAGATCAACACCTTCTTCCGCCTGACGAGCTCCTCGGTCATCCGGCAGCTGCGCGAGGTCTTTCCCGATCTGCCGGATGACCCGGACCCCAAGACTGTTTTCCTGAAGCTGCGCGAGCTCAGAAACAAGTGGTAACCGCGTCGCCAGACGAGACGATCGACTAGGGTCGCCCTTCAGCTCAGGAGATCGGCTCATGATCGCCGTTGCCATCGCCCTGCACACGCTCGGTGCCGTCGTCTGGGTTGGCGGCATGTTCGTCATTTATGTCTGTCTGCGCCCGGCACTCGGTACGCTCGAGCCGCCGCAGCGCATGCGGCTGGTGCAAGTCACGTTACGCAAATTCTTTCCCTGGGTATGGGCCGCGATCCTGGCGCTGCTGCTCGCAGGGTATTGGATGGTGTTCACGACGTTCGGCGGGTTTGCCGGCGCCGGCCTCTACATCGACATCATGCAGGCGATCGCCTGGATCATGATCGCGCTATTCGTCTGGTTGTTCCACGGACCCTGGCTGGCGTTCAAACGAGCCGTGGAGGCTGAGGACTGGCCGGCCGCGGGTGCCCGGCTCAACCGCATCCGCCAGATCATCGCCGTGAACCTCCCGCTCGGGCTCATCGTCGTCGTTATCGGCGCAAGTGGCCGCTACTGGGGCTAGAGCAACACGCGCGTGTCAGGTGGCTGAAGACGGACATCAGTCCGCCGAACCGAAGCCGTGGAGTTGGACAGGGCAGAGGGCGAGCTCTCTCGGGATCTGCACGACCCCCTGAGCGAGATCAGTTTGGCCGCGCACTTTTCTTGCGTGAAGCCGGAGAAGACGTGGGAATCCGCGGCCTCTTCTTCCGGGTTCGGTGTCCGAGCTTGCCCTCGACCACCATGGTGCCGAGCGCGTCGAGGAACACACGACAGGCGAGCTGCGCGGTGTTGTCGTTGACATCGTAGGGCGGCGCCACCTCGACCACCTCCATGCCGCAGAGTCCCTCGCGCGCGATCAACCGCACGATCTCAAGCGCCTCGCGTGGCAGCAAGCCGCCGGGCTCGGGCGAGCCGGTGCCCGGCGCGAAGCCCGGATCGATCGAATCGATATCGAACGAGAGATAGACCGCCTTGCAGCCTTTCCAGGCGAGCTCGAGCGCCATCTCCGCGGCCTTGGCGGGTCCGAGCTCGGTGATGTCGGTCATGGTCATGACGCTGGTCCCGCGGCGCTTCGCCACGATCGCCCCCGGCCGAGAGCCATACCAGCCGCCGATTCCCATCTGCACGAGGTTCGCGGGATCGCAGTTCGGCAGCCCCACGTCGTGCATGTGGCTGTGGTCGCGATGCGTGGTCGACGTCGGCTCGTGGGTGGTCCAGTACCACGGCGTCGTATGCATCCGCTCGTCCATGTCCTTCTCCTGGATATCCAGGTGGCGGTCGATGTGAATGATGCCGACATTGCCGTCAATATGAGGCGCAATCCCACGCACATTCGGAAAACCGAGGCTGTGATCGCCGCCACAGATCACCGGAAAGGCGCCCGACGTATAGATGTGCGAGATCGCCTTGGTCACCTGGTCGAAGGTCTTCTCGATGTTGCCGGGGATCACGAAGACGTCGCCGACGTCGCAGAAGTCGAGCTCCTC
Organism: Allostellaceae bacterium; assembly: GCA_035280245.1. Classification (GTDB taxonomy): domain Bacteria; phylum Pseudomonadota; class Alphaproteobacteria; order ATCC43930; family CGMCC-115725; genus DASZHJ01. The sequence continues at coordinate 7,313 of DATEGF010000146.1, read as the reverse complement.
GTAGATGTCGACCGCGCCGTCGATCGAGTATCCATCATAGAGCGCGGAGATGCGTCGCACGGCCTGGGGGCCGAAGCGCGCACCTGGCCGAAAGGTGGTTGCGGTGTCGAAGGGAACGCCGACAAAGGCCGCCTCGTATTGGCCGACCTTGCGCACGTCCTCGCAGTAGGGCGCCTTCATGAAGGTGTTGATGCCCGCGAAGGCCGGCTGATGCCCACGGCTGAAACAAGAGATTGTCCGGTCGGTCACGGACTGGGCGGCTGCGAGACCGTGCCGGAGGGAGCGCCGGACCTCTTCCTGTTGCTTGGCTTGCGGAATCCGCGCCAAGCGCTTCAGATTGCGATTGCCGCGAAACTCCTTGCCCTTGTGATCAGCCACTTTCCTGCTCCATCTGGGAATCTCACGGCTCGCATCGAGCCACTTTAACATTCCTCTCCGCTTTTGTGGCCCGCTGGGTGTAAATCCTTTGGTCGTGTTTCAGCTTTGGGACAGGCCGGTATCCAGCGATGTTTCGCGAGGTCTGGTTTTCGGCTCCTTAGCGGGAGGTGGCCTATGATCCCTGTGCTGCCGCCAATGGGACCACGAAAAATCAACTCCATGCGATTGCTGTTGCTTTTGCTCGCACTCCTGGCGGTGGCTCTCGCAGAGTTCTGGATACTGAGCCGCGGTTCTTGACGGTAGGTTGGCAGACTCGGCGAGACGCATTGTCAGAGAAATTATCTGGCTCCATCCGTGCCAACAGCGGCCGTGGATGGAACGATACGGCAGCATACTGCTCTCACTCTTGATAGTATGTCGCCGGACAGGGATTTCGATGACGGCTTCATTCATCGCATTTCACGCGGCAGAGCGTCCGGAAGCGGCGGCCCTCATCGAGAACGGCCGGTCCATTACCTATGCCGAGTTCTCGCGCGATATCGGCAAATTCACCCAGGCGCTGCGCGAATTCGATTTGTCGCCGGGGGCAAGAATCGCGATCGGGTGCGACAATCTCCACGTCCACTGGCTGCTGCGACTAGCGTGTGAACAGCTGCGCCTCGTTTCCGCATCCGTGCTCGCACCGGAAAGTCTCTCAGCCCTGCAATCTCTGGAGGACTTTGATCTCGTCTTCCTGGATAGGCCCGTTGATACATCCCGCATGAAGCGGCGGCAGGTAGTAACATCAGCGTGGCTCGAGACGGTCCTGGAACGGGCGGACAGCGGTGATGGACTGCGGCTCCTCAAGGGGCCGGAGGACCCACTCCGCATCCTTCGCACATCGGGCACGACCGGGAGCCCGAAGCGTTTACTCTATCCGCGACGGGTCCATGAGCGGTCCGTCGCGAGGTCGATGTGGTTCAACGGGTTTACCCGTCGGTCTCGATACCTGCTCGTCATTCCTTTCACCGTAGGTGCGAGCTATGCGAATGCGACGGCCTGCCTTCGGTCGGGAGCGACGGTCGTGGTCGAGAAGCGAATGTCCATCGCAAAAGCCGCGCTGAGTCACGGCATCACGCACTTAGCCCTTGCCCCGCTCCACTTAAAGCAGATTCTCGACGACTTGCCGGATGATTTTGCAAAACCCGCGGAGCTGACGATTTTCTCGTTCGGGGCCGCGATTTCAGGCGTGCTCTACGAAAAGGGATTGGCGAGATTTGCGACTGAAATCTGCGATATGTACGGCTCCAACGAGGCCGGCTATGTCTCTTCGACGCGGTTCCGATCGGCGCCGGAGATCGTGTTCTCCTCTATATGGCCTGGCGTCCAGATCGAGATCGTGGACGATCGCGATCGCCCACTGCCGTTCGGCGCGCTAGGACAAATCCGGGTCAAGACCGACTGCATGGTGGAAGGTTATTTGGACGATCCCGAGGCGTCCCAACGTATGTTCAAGGACGGCTGGTTCTATGCAGGAGACGTCGGGGTTCTTGCCGATGCTCATCGATTGCAGGTGCTGGGTCGCGTCGATGAGCTTCTGAATATCGGCTGGAACAAGTTCTCACCCGTGGTCCTCGAGGGCCTGGTCATGAAGGTGGCCGACGTGGGGGATGTTGGCGTGTGCTCGCTTCCGAATACAGATGGCCTCGAAGAAGTCTACGTGGCCGTGTCCGGTGGTCGGACCGATAACGAAGAGCTCGTCGCGCGCCTCAATGATGCCTTCCGACCCTTCGAGCTGGGAAGGTTTCATGTCGTGCGGGCCGCGCGCATCCCACGCAATGAAAACGGCAAAATCCGACGCGATGTACTGAGGAAAGCCGTTGCCGCGGCGGCCGGTCGGACGGAGTGAAGCCGTTTCCAAACCGACAGAGTCGGCACAGGGTCATCGGTCGTAATCGGCGGAACTTCGTGCCAGGCCCGCTTCACGTTTGACAGCGGACATTAGCATCGCTTTTCGCGGCCGCTGCTCTGTGCCATTTTCGGACATCGGCGCATCACCGGTTCAACGGATTTCTGTCTTTCCGCGCTTGCCTAAACCTTCGGGTCAGGCAAGTCCGCCATCTCCGCGCCGTCCTGCCCGATGTTCGTGATCGCGCGCTCGGCGGCGATGCGCTCGATCTCCGCCTTGGCGTGCGGGTGCTTGCCAAGGAAGCGCTGGAAATCGCGCTTGGTCAGAACCAGAAGCTGGCAATAGCCAAGCGAGACGACGTCGGCCAGGCGCCGGTTGCCGGTCAACAGAGCCATCTCGCCGAACACCTCGCCGCACCCGAGGCGGACTCCGCGCCCAGGCAGCATCACCTCTACCGCGCCGGACGAGATGATGAACGCGCTGTCGCCGCGCTCACCCTTGCGAATGACGACTTCATCGGGGAGCGTCAATCTGGGCCTGAAGCGGCGAGCCAGCGACGTCACTTCGGTCTGGGTGAATTCCTTGAACAGGTCCAGCTGCTGCAGCAACTGAAGCGGATTCAGTCCCAGATCGAGGGGCGGCCGGGCGCGGGCGCGGCGTCGCACGGACTCTAAATCGCGCCGAAGATCGTCGAACAGCTCTCGGCCGATCAAACCCTCGTCGAAGAGCTCTCGGTATGTCGAGAACTCCTTGAGCAGCGCGCACTGCTGGAGAAAGCGCTGCTCGAGGGCGTCGGCGTGATCCGGGTATTGCAGCCGCAGGGCTTCCAGAGCGCGCCCGACGCTGTTCGCCCGTGCGGCGATGGCTTCGTTGATCGCCGCTGCCGCGGTACCGCCAATCAGAGGCGCGAGCCGGTGCTGGGCGAACTGCTTCAGCGCTTCCAGTACCAGATGCCGGACCAGCAGGACCTCGAAGCGCGAGGACAGCTCCCGTCTCAACGGCTGATCCCACCCGAGCCGACGATGCAGGAAGTGAGCGGCCCGAAATGACCAGCGATAGCGGATCATCTGCTCGGCGACGTGAGCATATCCGGCGATGCCGCCCGCCTTTGCGGCGTCGAGAAGATTCCCGTTCTCGAGCAGGACCCGCTCGATCACCGCGGGCTCGATCGTGCCCTGGCCGTGATGATCGAGGATGAGCTGGCGCTCACGATTTGTCAGCGCGACCAGACCGATGGTGATTCGGTCGTGATCCGAGATCGCTTCTTCCAGATCGGTTGCGGATGCGGCCGAGGCGATCCGCTCGTCATAGGGCCGCTCCACCGCCTGCTCGATCCGTGCGTCGATCTTGTACTGCGCGGCGGTCTCACGCACGCTGTCGCGCACGTCGGCCAAGGACACGGCGAACACCTTGCTTCTGAGCGCCTGGTTGAGCGGCGAGAGGCGGTCGAGGCGCAGGAGCTTGATCAGCGGACGCAGAGTGAGGCCGTTGACGCCAAGCGTGAACATCACGAACCCCGTCGCGAGCACGGTAATCAGCCGCTGCGTCGAGGCATCGAGACTCTGGCGCTCGGTCACCCCGAGCGCCAGGGCCAGCGTCACCGCGCCCCTGAGACCGCCCCACGTGATCACGACTTTGTAGGCATTGCTGACTCTTTGACCGAGCCGCAAGGCGCTGAGCACAGGCAGCAAGGCGAAGATCACCAATGCCCTGGCGCCGAAAGCGGTGACGATCAACACCACCAGGAGCTTGAGATCCCGCCACGTGACGCCACTACCCAGGAGTTTCGGCACCTGAATGGACGCCAGGATGAAGATCAGCGAGCCCGCGATGAACCCGATCTGCTCCCAGACATTCTCCAGGAAAGCCCAATTCTCCGGCGAGAGTCTCGCCCGTCCGCTGATCCCCGCGGCGAGCCCGGCGACGACCACGGCAACGACGCCCGACACGTCGAACACCTGGTCGCCCAAGATGAAGACGACATAGGGCAGCGCCACGGTGAGCGAGGCTTCGGCGGTCCGAGCGCCGTCCAGGAGCGGTAGCAGCATCGCGTAAAGCCGTGCCGCGACCAGTCCCAGGATCACGCCGCCGGCGAACACCTCGACGAAGCGCCCGCTCATTGCGAGCGCACTCGGATGATGCCCGCTGACGATGACCTCGAGCAGGATCGTGAAGAGGACGATGGCTGCGGCGTCGTTGAGCAGACTTTCCCCCTCGACGAGGCGGACCAGCCGGGCCGGCGCACCCAGCTCGCGAAAGATGGCGACCACCGCGGCGGGATCGGTCGTGGCGACGATCGCGCCCAACAGCATCGCAACGGCCAGCGGCACGCCGCCAGCGACCGATAGGCCGAAACCGATGCCGACCGCCGCCACAATCACGGCGATCACGGCGAGCACGAGGATGGGCGCAGCGTCCTCGACCATCTCGCGGACATCGATCGTGAGCGCGGTCTGGAAGAGCAGGATGGGCAGAAAGACGATGATGAAGGTTTCCGACGTGAAGGGCAGCTCGACGAGCGGTCGGACAATTTCGTCGAACGCGTTGATGACAGGCGAATAGAGCAAAAAGGCCGAGACGCCTCCGATCACGATGCCGACCACCGCAAGCAGAATGGACTGCGGGAGGTGCAAGCGCTCGGCGAGCGGCTGAATGAAGCTGGCGGGAACGAGTAGGGCGGTGACGGTAAGAACGACGACAGCGATATCGATCACGATCCCGGCCCCCTCCCGGAACGATAGCGGATCAGCCCAAGGCGCGTGCGGGCTCGCTCCGGTGCTGCGGCGTGGCACTCAGGGGTCATTGTCGAGGGCCATGCGTAGCGAGTTGCGCAGCCGGTCGCGTAGAATCTTCCCGACTTCGTTGCGGGGAATGGCAGCACACCTGAATATCCGGATGTATCCTAACTGGAAATCGTGAAGCTCCCGGAGGACGCTGCTCTGAAGCTCGTCGTTGCCGGTCTCAGCCCCGACAACGGCCGCACAGACTTCCTCGATACCCAGGTCGTTCCGCAGCGAGCACACTCCGACATCGAGAACGGTGGGTTCCCGTGCAATCCGCCGTTCAAGCTCCTCGGGGGCGTACTTAAGGCCCCCGACGTTGAGCAGGTCATCGGTTCTTCCAAGCAGCCTCAGGCATCCCGGGACATCGATGACTCCCGAATCTCCCGGGTAGAACCAGCCATCCCTGAACATACGCCGCGTGGCGTCGAGGTCATCGAGGTAGCCTTCGACCATGAACTCGCTTCGGACGCGGATGCGACCCACGGCACCGTTCGGCAGAGGAAGATCGTTCTCGTCTACGATTTCGACATCGACTCCTGGCCAAATCGTACTGCTGCCACTCTCATCCTCCGGCCTCACGATCGAGATAAACCCGGCCTCGTTGCAGCCGTAACTGCCAAAGATTCGCGTTGCCAGCCGATCGAGGGCTCGAGCGCGAAGCTCGGGCGAGACTCCGGCACCAAAAGCATAGATCGTCAGGTGCTTCGGTTTGTGAAAATCTTCCGGCAGCGCGTCCAGGATCAGCTTGAGGTGCAGCGGCGTCAGCGCGACATGTGTGATCTCTTGCCCGGTCGACGGCAGCGCTGTTGGCGAGCTCTGGTGCGGGAATACCACGGTGCCGCCGTTGCGCAGACACCCCATGATGGCGGCATAGATCGGGAAGACGCTCAGCGCCATGGTCACGAGGTAACGAGATCCGGCGTTGAAGCCGTATGTCTTGGCATAGTGCCCCAACCGCGCGTCGTTTTGCCGACGCGGAACGATCAGTGTTTTCGTGACCCCGGTCGTGCCGGAAGTCCGCGTGATGCGGATCGGATCGTCGTCATTGCTCCGGGGCAAGGGGAGCGCCGCGCTCCCCGATCCGCGAAGATCCCGTAGCCAATCCGTCGTCACGACATGAAGCCGACGAGCGCCGGTGATGGCCTCCGCCGATGCCGCAAGAACGAGATCGACGCGTGAAAAAAGTGCCTCGAGGAACCGGCTCTCGTTGCTGGCGAAGGAGGCTGCGCCAGCGCCGAGCTGCTCGAGGGCAATCATCAGCAAACAATGAGAGTAGGGATCGTCCACGCCCACCGCGACGAGGCTGCCCGGCGACACACCGAGTCCCATCAATGCTCTGGCGGTGGAGCGCAGATCGGAGCAAAGCCTTGTGTAGGTGATCTCTCGGCCGCCGAGGGAAAACGCAATGGCCGCGTGACTGCTGGCAGCGTGGATTGAGATAGCTTCCGCGGTCCCCATGCCTCTCCACCGAAATGCTCGAATGACAACCTCCGCGAAAGTATCACGATTTCGCGTTTGACTGGGGACGGGAACCCACCCCGTGTGAAATCAAGAGCGATGCGCTCTTGGCAATAGTCGGTGAGAAGCTCGACCTCAGTCCTCGCGACTCGCGCCGTCGCGCTGCGGCCGACGAGCGCTCGGGCCTAAAGCACCTCGCCCGCGCCCGATGCGCTGGCGGGCGTCGGTATCCACCACTCGCGTCCGCGCACGGTCTCGATGTACTCGGGCCAGCGCAGGTCGACCGGGGCCTGGAAATCCTTCGGCAGCAGGGGCGCGACCCATTTGGAGCCCCCGACCCCGCCGCCCGTGCGCTCTTTGAACTCGGTCTGCGCGCGCTGCAGGACTTCCGGCGCGGTCAGCAGGTCGATCAGGGTTCCCGCGATCGTCTTGGCGCCGAGGAAGATGCCGGGATTGATCGCCGCCGGCAGGCCGCCCAGCGCATTGCTGACCCAGGCCGGGTACTCGAAGCCGGCGCTCGGCGGCCGAAGGCGCGGCCGCATGGTCAGCACGCGCACGGTCGGCGCGTGCCAGGTGTAATCGACGTAATCGTCGGAGGTGTAGTTCTCCTGCCAGGCCGGCAGCGCGCGGCGCACCTGCGCCTCGTTTTCCTGCGGCGGGACCAGGCGCTCCGATTGCTCGAGAAACGGATTCTCCATCGGCGCGATGCCGAGATTGGCCTGGATCTTCCGGCCGAACTCGCGGGCGTCCTCGGAGAATTTCGGCGCGCCGACCAATTGCATGTTCTCGAAGGTGACGTCCGCCAT